>NZ_JBIAHR010000008.1:54932-331059 GCF_042870695.1 Streptomyces sp. NPDC006384 | reverse complement strand
TCAGCCCGCCCCCTTGTGGATACCGCATGTCCCGGTGATACCGCACAGTCGACAAGCCGTCAGCCCCTACGACTCCACGAGTTCAACATCAGTAAGAAGCCCTGTGATCAACCCGGCCAGCAAAGCTCGACGCGCCGCCAGAAAGTGCCTGTACCCCTCAGGCTCGAGGGTTGCTGGATCGCTTGGGATCGCGTGCGCAGTACGATCGCTGGCTCCGACATTCTGCATGTAGGCAGCCGGGGTCCGGTTACCGATGATGTTCTTCGCTGTCTGCTCGGACACGAACACAATGTTTGCCAGTTCGTTGATTTCTGCAGACGTGTACTTGTTGTTGCAGTTACGCAGCTTCGCAGCCGGGTGGACAAGGCTGTACTGCGGCTTCCCGGACCTGTTGACACCCCGCGAGATTGGGCCGCCATCCCACCAGTCGGTTGCGTCAGCGTGAGCGGCCGCGAGATAGCAGAACATCAGGTATGGACTCTGGTGGTTACGGCCAGCCAAGTCGCTGGCGGTAACGGAAATACCGCCCTTATGGATGCCGAGGTTGGAAAGCAGTGACGCGACAGGGTCTTCGGTGTCGAGCATTCGGATGTCCTGAGTGAGCGCGGTGTCCGAAGCGCCACCGTATCGGTTCCGCGCGGTAGCGGCCAAGAACCAATAAAGTAGGCCGTTCTCCAGCTCTTCGGGGACCTCGGTCACCTCTGGCTGCTGCCCGTAATAGAGGACCAACGGGTAAAGAGCAGCAAGCGAGGGAATCAGAGCCGTAGTCGGGATCAGCGCCTTTTCCTCAAGAAGAGGTACCACTCGGGCAAGCCCTCGCTGGACCTTTTCCCACCCAGCTTCGACCGTTTCCTTGCTGGCGGCGGTCAATTTGGCTACAGATGCCAGGCGCTTCCCTGAGGTTGACAAGCTCAAAGTCAGGGCCTTGATGAGGAAGTTGACATCAAGGCCCCCGTACCCCCGGTCGGCCCAGCGGGCTGATTCCGCTTCCAGTTGTCCCAGGAATCCCGGGATGCGTGCCGAGAGTGTCGCAAGCGCGAGGTCCGTGGTCTTGAGGGCCCGTCCGCCGCTGTTCACCCGTACGAAGATGTCGGCGACTTCTTCGTACTCGAAGTCATGCAGGACTTCCATGTGAAAGTCACGCTGGCTGATCTTCTGCAGAGCGCTGAGGCGGATTCCAACCTCGGTATCTGAGATAGCGAGTCCGGCTTCCGTAAGTTCTCTGTGGATAGCAAAGACGTCCGAATTCGGGCTTACAGCGTCATAGACTTTGATCCATTTTTTGTTGCGCCGGGTAGCGGCACTCTGGTTCTGGAAGGCTTCTGTCTCGATGTTGAAGACGACCTGAGCGTCTGGGTGATCGGTGAGCACTCGGAAGAGCGAAGTGAGCCTTTGCTGACCATCAAGCAGGTACAGGGGCATGGCGCTGGGCAGATCTTGCGGCCTGCCAATCGCTGCCCCGCGGGTCTCGGCGGGCTGACCGGTCTTCCAGAAGAGAAGTGAACCGGCAGGGTAGCCGCGGTACAGCGACTCAATGAGTCTGGCTACCTGGGACGCCTTCCATACGTACCCACGCTGGATCTCAGGGAGCATGATCTCCCCGTCAGCGATTTGTGTGATGAGTGTCCGAACATCACGGTTCGTGCGCTCGACCGCCACCTTGCCCCCAACTTTCCGGGCGGTCGTGGCCACACGCCCGCCCCGCTGTGCTCGATGCGAGCCCAGCCAGCCTCCCCCACAGAAGCTGCTTACACTGCCGTACCCGCTAGAGACAGAGTAAGGGCGAGGGCGGAGAGCGTGTGCCCTGGCCTCTTCTGCTGTCGATTGAGGAGCTGTCCCAGCAAGAAGCTCACGAGGGTAGGCGCCTCAGTCCGTCGCCTTTCCCGTCTCTGTCCTTCTGGCAGACACCGCCTGGCAGACAGCGAGAGAGCACTTTTCCGCCGGCTCATGCTCCCAGAAGCGGAGTACGAGCCACCCTGCTTCCCTGAGCTTCTGGTCAGTGTCGCGGTCGCGTTCTACGTTGCGCAGTACCTTCTCGGACCAGTAACCCTGATTCGTCTTCGGCGGAACGTAGTGCTCGGGGCACCCGTGCCAGTAGCAGCCATCGATGAAGACGGCCACCTTGGCTGGACGGAACACCATGTCCGCAGTCCGACGAAGATCGGGCAGAGGACGCGCAGCGACGCGGTATCGCAGTCCCTGGGCGTGGACCAGCCGACGGATCAGTCTCTCCGGCTTGGTATCCCGGCTGCGAATCGCTTGCATATTGCGTCGGCGAGCTGCCGACGATGCCCAGGAACCGGCTGGTGCTTCCCATACGGGGGCCTCTGACATACCACAGAGGGTAGTCCGGAGGGACCCGGGAGCGCACATGTCCTGCTGCACCGCTTAGCCAATCCCTCAGACGGTCTACCGCTCCTTCCGCCCGCCCCGCAGGGACGACAGCACCAGCCGCCCGTACCGCGTAGTCAGCGCACCTGTCGTCACCACCACCGACAGGGCCAGGGCGATGAGGAGGTGGGACAGGGAGTCGTCGTCCAGGACCTGGAGGATGCCGAGGGCCGTGCCCAGGGCGAGGCCGAGGATCGTGAGGACGCCCAGGGCGCCGCTGATTTGCTGGCTCTCCTGGGCCTGGACCAGCCGGCTGTAGTCGGCGGCCTCGGTATCTGCTCAGGTGGACACGGTCTGCTTGGCGCGGGACGGGGCACACTGTGTCACCCAAAGAGTGCCTGATTGACATGACTCGTTCCTGATCCGGACCGTGTCGACGTGCGTCATCCGCACAGATGATCCGCCTCACCCACGAGGGCTACCTTTCGCCGCCCGAGCTGCGAGCGCCCCGACGGACTCGCTACTGGCAACCTCGAAGATCAGTTACGGGACAGCCTTAGGGTGGCCGGCCGGGCTCGTAGGAGCGGGGTGCGGGCACTCCGCCGGGAAGTGCACGCACCGCGCGAGGCGGACGCCCTGGCGGGGAGGGGCGGCGGAAGGGCGTCAGCCCCGGGTGCCGTTCGCCAGGAAGGCCGTCAGGCCGTCCAGCAGCATGCCGCTGCCCTGTTCCGCCATGTCCCGTTCCTCCGCCGTGTCGCAGGTCTGGGAGAGGGTGATCACGGTGTTGCGGGGGCCCTGTTCCGTGAGTTCCACGGTCATCGCCACCGGGTCCGGCCGGCCGGGGACGTCCATGCCGAGGACCAGGCGGCGGGGCTCGGCCACCTCGAGGTAGGAGCCGGTCAGGGGGATCGCGGTGCCGTCGGGGGTGAGCATCGTCGACTTCCAGGCGCCGCCGGGACGTACGTCCATCTCGACGGAGCCGGGGACGGCGTGGGCCCACTGGGCGTACTGCTCGGGGGTCGTCCAGGCCTCCCAGACCTGTGCCGCGGGGGCCTCCAGGGTGCGGGTCAGGGTGTAGGGGAAGCCGTCGGCGGCGGTGGTCCGGTCGGTGCTCATGTCCGTCTCCTTCTGCTCGGGTCCCCCCGCACGGTTCCGTGCGGGGCTGTCGCAGGGATGGACCGGCGCGGGCGCGGAAACTCATCGGTGGACCGGGGCCGACGGACGGGAACCCCGGACGGCTGGTCGAGCCCGCCGAACGGTGAGCGGAGACGGGGGGAGCGGTGCCGCTCCCCCGGGGTGTCCTTCCGCCAAGGGGCGGCGAGCACGGTGGTGACGCCGGCCGCGACGACGGGGGCGGCACCCCGGCTGCCGGAGCGGTCCGGGGCGTCCGCCGTTCCGGGTGGTGTCACCGGTCGCCGCGTGGTGAGCCGATGCGGGGAAAAGGGCACCGCGCCCCGGGACACCGCCGACGGGGGGCGGACGGGCTCGGAGCGCGGTGCGGACCTGGGGGTGGTCACCGGGTGACCCCGGCGTGGGAGGCCGGGGCGGGCACGGGGGCCGGCGGCGGGGCGTCGGAGCCCTCGCGCAGGCCGTACTTCGCCCACCAGCGTGCCAGCGGTGCCGGTGCCCACCAGGCCCACTTGCCGAGCAGCGCCATCGTGGCCGGTACGAGCAGCCCGCGCACGATGGTCGCGTCGACCAGGACCGCGATGACCAGGCCGACACCGATCATCTTCATGAAGAGGATGGAGGAGGCCATGAAGCCGCCGACGACCACGACCAGGAGCAGCGCCGCACTGGTGATGATCTTCGCGGTGCGCTGCACACCGAGCGCCACGGACTGCACGACGTCACCGCTGACGTCGTACTCCTCACGCACCCGCGACAGCAGGAACACCTCGTAGTCCATGGCGAGTCCGAAGGCGATCGCGACGACCAGGACGGGGAAGTTGACGTCCACCGCGCCGATCGGTTCGAAGCCGAGCAGGCCGGACAGGTGGCCGTCCTGGAAGATCCACTTGATCGCGCCGAAGGCCGCGAGGAGCGAGAGCAGGTTCAGGACCACCGACTTGAGCGGCAGCAGCAGGGAGCCGAACGCCAGGAACAGGACCAGGAAGGAGACCACCGCGACGAACAGCGCCATCCACGGCAGGCGTTCACCGACCATGTCGACGATGTCGACGCGGGAGGCGGGCATGCCGGTGACCAGGGTCTCGGCGCCGTCGGGCGGATCGACCGCGCGCACGTCACCGACCAGGGCGCGGGCGGCGTCGGACATGGGGTCCGGCGTGTAGTGCAGGGTGACCCGGGCGTCGTTGCCCGCGATGTTCGTCGGGACCGCCGACGCCACTCCGTCGATCTTCGCCAGCTCGTCGGCGTAGGAGGCGACCTGGGAGGGCTGCGCGGGGCCGTCGAAGCGGACGACCGAGGTCATGATCCGGCCGGGGTCGGTCTCGAAGTCGGTGGAGAGCTCCTTGCTGACGACCTTCGCGTCGGCGTCCGAGGGCAGCACCCACTCGCCGGGGCGGGCCCAGTTCACACCGAGCAGCGGCGCGCCGAGGCCGGCCAGGACGGCGACGATCGCGAGCGTGGAGACCAACGGCTTGCGCATCACGGCGTGGGCGGTGCGGTACCAGCGCCCCTGCGTCTCGGGCCTGGGGGTGCGCCGGCCCGAACCGGGCAGCGGGATACGCCACTTGTCGATGCTGTGGCCGGTGTAGCGCAGCAGCGCGGGCAGCAGGGTGAGGGCGCCGACGACCGCGAAGGCGACGACGGCCACGGCCGCGTACCCCATGGAGGACAGGAAGCGGGACGGGAAGAAGAGGAGTCCGGCGAAGGAGATCGCCACGGCGACACCGGAGAAGGCGACGGTGCGGCCCGCCGTGGCGGTGGCGCGCTGCACCGCCGTGTCGACGTCGGCGCCCGCGTGCAGTTCCTCACGGAAGCGGTTCACCATGAACAGCGCGTAGTCGATGGCCAGTACGAGTCGAGCCGTTCGATGCCGGCGCGCGGTACGCCGTCGAGGGCGGAGCGCACGGCGGGGCCGAAGTCCTCGACCGTGGCGTCGCTGCCCTGCTCGGCCTCGTAGACCACGATCAGGTCGTTGGACTCCCTGCCGAGCGGGCCCTGCAGGACCTTGTCCGCCTGGACGGATTCACTGGCCGGGTCGTCGAAACCGGCGCCGCCGGTGAACGAAGCGAAGACCCGGGTGCCCCAGACGCCGGCGAAGAGGGTGAAGACGACTGCCGCGACGACAACCCATTTGCGACGCCGCGCGGTGAATTTTCCGATTGCGGCAAACACTTCTCTCTCCTGAATTCTTCGACGAATTGACGGAACATCCGGGAACCCTGCCCATCAGCCTCGCCGAATTTCCGGGCATGCGATATTCCCACTCCGGGGAACCCGCTATGCCTCTTTCGATACAGGGGTCCGCCCGGCTGCCGACCTGCGCTGCAGGAGCGCGGCGGCGACGCCCACCAGGACCGTGAGCCCGACCCCTGTCGCGAGCGAGAACACCGGGTCGTCGCTGACCGTCCCGCCGAAGTAGCCCGCACCCACCGAGTAGCCCGCCCACACCGTCTCGGCGAGGGCTGCGGCCAGGGCGAACTTACGGGCCGGGTAGCGGGCCGCACCCGCCGTGAGCCCCGCGAGGAGCCGGCCGCTGGGCAGGAAGCGGACGCCGACGACGAAGGCGAGTCCGCCCTGGTGCACGCGGCGCGACGCCCAGTCGAACAGCTCGCCCTTGCGTCCCCCGGTGCGGACGGAGCCGCGCATCCGGCCGCCCGTGGCCCGGCCGAAACGGTGGATGAGCAGGTCGCCGAGGACCGCACTGCCCGCCACCGAGGCGAGGACGAGCAGCAGGGACATCTCGCCGCGGGCGGCGAGCATGCCGCCCGTGGCCAGGAGCACGGTGTTGGGGAGCAGGGGCGGGAGCGTGGTCAGGGCGAGGATCGCGTACGCCCAGCAGGCCGCTCCGGAGAGCGAGGAGGACAGGCCGGAGGTCACGTCCACCCATGACACGAGCGAGCCCAGGTCGATGTCCATGGCCCCCCTCCTTTCCCTTTCGCGAGTCCGTTCCAGCTGGCCGGCACTACCTCCTTGGAGGCGTGTGCGTGGGCCATGGGTGAGTCGTGTCCGCAGGCCGGAGTCCCGTCGGCGCCGCGGTGACGGGTGACGGCACCCCCTGCGGTTCAACGGTAACTTACACTATCGATAGTTGTACTATCACTAGTGATCCGCACTGCCGCTTCCGACGTACTCAGGTGGGTTCATGACCGAAGTGACGTTGTTCTTCCGCGAGTTCACCCGCACCCGACGGGCCACCGGGGCCGTCGCGCCCAGCAGCCCGCGCCTGGCCAGGGCTCTGACCCGCTATGTCATCCCGAGCCCCGGCACGCCGCGGGCTGTCCTGGAGGTCGGGCCCGGGACGGGGGCGGTGACCCGGCATGTGAGGGAGTCGCTGGGACCGTTGGACACCCTGGACCTCGTCGAGGCGAATCCGCGGTTCGCCGCGCTGCTCGCCGAGACGTACGCCGGGGACCGGCGGGTGCGGGTGCTGACCGGGCTCGTCCAGGACGCCGAGCTCGGCTCGTACGACACGATCGTGTGCGGGTTGCCGTTCGCCAACTTCGACGCGGCCACGGCCGGGGAGGTCCTGGGGCGGCTCGTCGGTGCGCTGCGGCCCGGGGGGACGTTGTCGTACTTCGCCTACGCGGGGATGCCGCCGCTGCGGCGGGCGCTGACCACGGGGCGGGCCCGGTTACGGGTTCTCGAGCTGCAGTCCGTGATCGGACGGGTGCTGGCGCGACACCGGTTCCGCACGGAGACCGTCCTCGGGAACCTGCCGCCCGCCCACGTCCACCATCTGGCTCCCGTCGCGCCGGGGGCCGGGGTGACCGCCGTCGGGGCCTTCGCCTGACGCCGGGACGGAGTTCGTCGTACCTGGTCGCGCCCCGTGGCGAAACCGCGGCCTTCAGGGGCGCGGGGAGCCGTGCGAGCGGCCACGACGCGCCCGCCGCCGCACGGACACCCCCATGGCGGCGGGCGCCTCAGGTCGAGCGGAGGCTTCCCGGGAGCCGGGCCGACACGTCCTCCTGGGCGATACGCCGCAGCGCGGACATCGCCGCGTCCCCCAGCACCGTACTGAGCACCACACCCTCCACCTTGCCGTCCGTGGACGGCGTGTCCGCGAGGGTGGCCAGTTCGGCGACGGCGAGCTCCCCCGCCGCCGCCGCGTACCTGTCGAGCAGGACCAGCAGATCGCCGCGGTCCAGATCCCGGTAGGTCACCACGATCTGCACCAGCGCCTGCCAGCCGGGATTCTCCGGCTTCGCCGTCCAGCCATGGCGGCGGACCAGGTCGGAGACCTCGGCCTCGGCGCGTTCCCAGTCCTCCTGGCTGCCGCGCTCCGAGGCCGACCGGGTGACCGCGGACTGGGCGACGCCGAGCGCGCCGTGCACCGTGCGGTGCGGGGAGTCGACCTCGGCGAGCACCTCGCGGGCCGCGGCGATGGACAGGCCGCCGACCTCCAGCATGGCGCGGATCAGCTTGAGCCGGCGCACATGACTGTCGTCGTACGCCACCTGGTTCGGACTGGTGCGCTCGCCCGGGGGCAGCAAGCCCTCGCGTGAGTAGTACTTGATCGTCGGCACCGGAACTCCAGTCCGCCGCGCCAGTTCTCCGATACGCATTCCACGAGGGTACCGTTCACGCCGGCGCGCCCTTGGCCGCTTTTACCGGCGTTGAATTCCGCTGCCATTCCCGTTCCACCGGGCGCTGCAACGCTGCCGGATCAGGGCCATTCCCCTGCCGAAGGAAACAGGTGTGACCACAGACGTGGGTCCGGATCCTTCCACGGTGCCCACAGACCCCGGTCACGGCCGCCGCCGTGGTCTCGCAGCCGGGGCGGACAGCGGCTCAGACCAGCGCCGGCGCCGCCGGGCCGCCCGCGAACAGGCACAGCAGCAGCCCGCACACCAGGTACGTCGCCGGGACGAACGTCTTCTGGGTGCGGACGGCCGAGCGGGACGGCCGAGCGGGACGGCCGAGCGGGAGGACGCGTCCCCGTCACGCCCCGGTTCCGTGGCACTGCCCGTAGGGGCGCTCCGAACCGCACCAGCAGGCCGCGCCCCGCTGCGGGGGCCACGCCGCCGCACGGCCCCGGGCCGCCAGCGTCGTCGCGTACTGCGGCAGCAGCGCCGCGTCGGACGGGGACGCGCCCTCGGAGGCCGCGAACGCCTCGTAGGAGGGGACCGTGCCGCGGACCACGCCCAGGTTCGGGGTGCCCGACGAGGCCAGCTCGCGCAGGGCCCGCTCCACGGCGGCCAGGTGCTCCTCGTACGAGGGGTACTCGTCGGCCAGCACCGGATACGCCTCCACCAGCTCGGCCAGCTCGCCGGCCGGCCAGTGCAGCAGGGCCACGGGGAAGGGGCGGGACAGGGCCTCCCGGTAGGCGCCCAGCTCGGCGCGCAGGCGCAGGATCTCCGCCTCCAGGTCGGCCGGGTCGTCCGAGCCGAGGGACCAGACGCGCTTCGGGTCGTGCAGCTCGTCCAGGGAGACCGGCATCCTGTGCAGGGTGTCCGCCAGGCGGTCCCAGTCGTCGTGGGGCGCGCCCAGCATGCGCCGCACCCGGTGCCGCCCGTACAGCAGCGGATGCGTGGAGTACGGGGGCTCGGCGACGTCCGTCAGCAGGAGGCGGGCGCCCTCGGTGAAGGTCTCCTGGGCCGCCGCCAGCTCGTCGTGGGCCTCCAGGGCCTCGGCGACGATCACCCAGGGCGCCGGGTCGAGGGGGGCGGCCGCGCGGACGCCGTCGATGATCGCCCTGGCCTCGGCCTCGTGGCCGTACTCCCACAGGTTCGACGCCTTCAGGGCGCGGACCAGGGCCGGGTTCTCCAGGGAGCCGGCGGAGGACAGCAGGCGGTCGTAGAGCTTGGTCGCGGAGGGGCGGTCGCCGGCGAGCTCCAGGTGGGCCGCGGCGCGCACCAGCAGTGCCTCGGCGTCCTCGGGGTACAGGCCGGCGGTCCGCTCCAGACGGGCGGCCTCGGCGGTGTGGTCGACGTTCTCGGCAGGCGTGTCGGGGCGCATGGATGACACGGTACTGCCGCGAGGTGGCGAAGGTCAGGGGCCGTCCGGCCACGGTCCCGGGTGGGGAGAAGGAGGAGCGGGGGCGGGGGCTGTTGCGGTATAACTGGGCGAACGAGCGTACGGGAGGGGGGAGTCGCCGATGAGCCGGAAGCCGGCCGGGCCGCGTCCTCTGCTCGTTCTGCTGCTCGTGCTCCTGCCCGTCGCGTTCGTCGACGTCGGCAGCCTCTCCGCCACCGTCGCGCTCGCCGCGACCGCCGCGGCCGGTGCCGCGCTCGCCGTCTGCGCCGTCATCGCCGCGCGCTGCGTGCCCGCCGTGCCGCCCACACGGGTGCGGACGGCCATCAGGGACCGGGACCGGCGTACGGCCTTCCTGCCGCAACGCGATCCCGACGCCCCCGGCCGCCGCCGGCCCCGGGCACCCGGACACGCCCTCACGGCGACCGCCGCGTAGGGCATCCCCGCACCTCGCAAGGCTCACCTCGCGAGGCCCACCTAGCGAGGCCCATCTCGCAGGGCCCACCTCGCGAGGCTCATCTCGCAGGGCCGATGCCCCGCGCGGGTCGTCATGCCGCACGTCCCGACCACGCGATCCCCGCGACCACCGCGACCTCGCGACCCCGCGATCACCTGATCGCCCCGGTCGTCCCCGTCGCCCCGGTCCGTCCCGGTCGCCCGGTCTTCCCCGGCACGACGAGACCCCCGGAGGGCTCCGCACCCATGTCCGTTTTCGCCACTCTGGTCGAGCACCTCGCCGACCTGCTCCAGCCGCTGTTCGGCGCCTCGGCCGCCGCTGCCGCCATCGTCCTGTTCACCGCGCTCGTACGCCTCCTCGTCCTCCCCCTGTCCCGGGCCGCCGCCCGCGGGCAGAAGGCGCGCGCCGCACTGCAGCCGAAGATCGCCGAGCTGCGGCGCAGGCACGCCAGGAACCCGGAGCGGCTGCGGCGGGCCGTCCTGGAACTGCACGTCGAGAAGAAGGTGTCGCCGCTGTCCGGCATCCTGCCCGGCCTGTGCCAGCTGCCCGCGTTCTTCCTCCTCTACCACCTGTTCTCCAGCAGCTCCATCGGCGGCGAGACCAACACCCTGCTGACCCACGAGCTGTTCGCCGCGCCGCTCGGCGGACGGTGGACCGACGCCCTCGGCGACGGCGGGGTGTTCGGCGCGGCCGGCCTCGTGTACGCGGGGTTGTTCGCGCTCGTCACCTGCGTCGCCGTCTTCAGCTACCGGCTCACCCGGCGCCGGATGGCCGAGCAGCCGGTGCTGCCCGCCGCCGGGGACGGCCAGCCGCAGGTGCCGGGGCTGGCCACGGCCCTCAAGGTCATGCCGTTCCTGTCCTTCTTCACGCTCGTCTCCGTGGCCGTCGTCCCGCTGGCCGCCGCGCTCTACATCGTCACCAGCACGGCCTGGAGCGTCGTCGAGCGGGCCGTCCTGTACCGGTGAGGCGGGGGCTGCGAGGCCGGCGGGACCGGTGCGGGACGACGTGTCCGGGGCCCCGTGGCGACGGTGTGGTGACGGTCCAGTACGTGAACGGGGTCTTGCGGAGTGGAACCCGGCCTTGGACGATCGACCAGTCCTCCGATGGCTGCGCGCTGCCGCAACCAGACCGCACCTCATCGGGCGGGCGCCCGCGACAGAGGGAGTTGGGGATCATGAAGCTGCTGCGAGTCGGTACGGCGGGGTCGGAACGGCCCGCGCTGCTCGACGACGGCGGGACGCTGCGTGACCTGTCGGGCCTGGTGACGGACATCGACGGCGCGCTGCTCGCCGACGACGCGGCGCTCGACCGGGTACGGGCCGCCGCCGACGCCGGCGAGCTGCCCGCCCTGGACGCCACGGGGCTGCGCGTCGGACCGCCCGTGGGAAGCATCGGCAAGATCGTGTGCATCGGGCTCAACTACCACGACCACGCCCGCGAGACCGGCGCCGAGCCGCCCGCCGAGCCGGTCGTCTTCTTCAAGGCGCCGGACACGGTCGTCGGACCGGACGACACCGTGCTGGTGCCGCGCGGGTCCGTCAAGACCGACTGGGAGGTGGAGCTGGCGGTCGTGATCGGGCGTACGGCCCGCTACCTGGAGTCGGCCGAGGAGGGACTCGCGTGCGTCGCCGGGTACGCGGTCGCGCACGACGTGTCCGAGCGGGAGTTCCAGATCGAGCGGGGCGGCACCTGGGACAAGGGCAAGAACTGCGAGACGTTCAACCCGCTGGGCCCGTGGCTGGTGACCGCCGACGAGGTGCCCGACCCGCAGCGGCTGTCGCTGCGGCTGTGGGTGAATGGCGAGCTGAAGCAGGACGGCACGACCGCCGACCAGATCTTCCCGGTGGGCGAAGTCGTGCGCTACGTCAGCCAGTTCATGGTGCTGCGGCCCGGTGACGTCATCAACACCGGGACGCCGGCGGGGGTGGCCATGGGGCAGCCCGAGCCGAAGCCGTACCTGCGGGCGGGGGACGTCGTCGAGCTGGAGATCGAGGGGCTGGGGCGGCAGCGGCAGGAACTGAAGGACGCGTAGGCGCCCCGCCAAGGGCGCGGGGTACCGCGGTGCGTGGCCGGCTTCCGGCTTCCGTACCGGGAAGGGCCCCGGGGCACCTGCCGCAGGTGCCCCGGGGCCCTTCCGCTTCAACGCGCCGGCCGGCGTGAGGACGGAGCCCTACCAGCCGGCCTTCACCGCGCCGTAGGCCGTCTGGCAGCTGGCGTTGGTGGCCTCGCTCTCCAGCTTCTGCATGGTGTTCGTCCAGACCTTCTTGGCGACCTTCTCCAGCTCCCGCGTCTCGGCCGGGATGTTGGGCGCGTACTTCTTGATCGTCGCCAGGGCGGACCGGGCGAACTTGTTGCACACCGGCGCGGCGGCGTTCCGGTAGCCGGTGTCCAGGTCGGCGGCCACGGCCTGGCCGTTCGCGGTGGCCCAGTTGTTCCAGGCCGTGCACGCCGCCTCGGTGAAGGCGGCCTGGTCGGCCTCGCTCAGGTTGAGGACCTCGACCATCGCGGTGTTCTGGACCTTCTCGGGGACCGTGAAGTCCGTGACCGGGAACTTGCCGAGCGTCTCGAGCAGCGCCGTCTGACAGGCGGGCGGCAGCGCGGCCGCCTGCGCGGAGGCGGGCAGGGCCAGCGCGGAGACGGACACGACCACCGCGGTGAGCGCGGCACGCTGGAGGGTGCGGGAGAGAACCATGACGGGTGGGACTCCTTGAGAGAGATCGGCTCTTGCCGGGCGCATATGGCACCCGGCTACGCAACGATCACCGCCCTCCCGGGACACGGCCCGGCCGGACCTTTACGCCAACAGGGTGGCCAGCCGGCGCCAGCCCTCCCTCGGGGCGGATGTCGTGTCGGGTTCCACGAGCTGGAGGGCCACGTGGTCGGCGCCCGCGGTGTGGAAGGCGTCGATGCGGGTGCGGATCGTGTCCTCGTCGCCCCAGGCGAAGACGGCGTCGATCAGGCGGTCGCTGCCGCCGCCGGCGACGTCGTCCTCGGTGAAGCCGAGGCTGAGGAGGTTCCGGGTGTAGTTGGGGAGTTTCAGGTACATGGCGAGGTAGGCGCGGGCCGTCGTGCGGGCGCGGGCCGGGTCGGTGTCGAGGACGACCTTGAACTCGGGGGCCAGCAGCGGGCCCTCGCCGAGCGTCTCGCGGGCCCGCGCGGTGTGCTCCGGGGTGACCAGGTACGGGATCGCGCCCGCCGCCCGGTCCCGGGACAGCTCCAGCATCTTCGGGCCGAGCGCGGCCAGCACCCGGTGCCCGGCCCGCATCCCGGCCCGGTCCAGTTCGTCGAGGTAGCCGACCATCGACGAGTACGGACGGTGGTAGTCCTTCGCCAGGGGGCCGTGGCTCACCCCGAGGCCGAGCAGGAAGCGGCCGGGGTGGGAGACCTCCAGCTCGGCGAAGCCCGCCGCGGCGGCGGAGGCCTCGTGGTCCCAGATGCTCTGGATGCTGGTGCCGACGACGATGCGCGAGGTCGCCTCGATCAGCGGGGCGGCGTGCCGGGCGGCGCTGTTGCCGCCCAGCCACAGGGCGCCGAACCCGAGCCGCTCCAGCTCGGCCGCCGCCTCGGCGCGTTCGTCACGGCCCGCCGGGTCCTCGGCGCGCAGGTGCGGACTCCAGATCCCGTACCGTCCGACGGCTTTCCTCAGCGCGGTCCTCGTGTCGTTCATCGGTCGCGGTCCCTCCGGTCGGCGGGTGGTCGTCGTATGACGCGTGCCAACCGGAGGGAGCCGGTGGTGATTCCCGGGGGACGGCCGTCCGGGTCAGACGCCGAGGAAGCGTTCCAGGGCCTCCACCACCAGCCGGTGGTCCTCGACCTGGGGGAGGCCGGAGACCGTCACCGCGCCGATCACGCCCACGCCCTCCACGGTGACGGGGAACGAACCGCCGTGCGCGGCGTAGGTGTCCGGGTCGAGCCGCGAGGAGTCCTCGAAGGTCGTGCCCTTGGCCCGGAAACGGGCGCCCACCAGGTACGACGCGGAACCGTACCGCTCCACGACCCGGCGCTTGCGGGCGATCCAGGCGTCGTTGTCGGGGGCCGAGCCGGGCAGGGCGGCGTGGAAGAGCTGCTGGCCGGCGCGGTGGATGTCGATGGCGACCGGCGCCCCGCGCTTCCGGGCCAGCTCGACCAGGAGGGAGCCCAGCGCCCACGCGTCGTCGTTCGTGAACCGGCGGAAGACCAGGCGGCGTTCCTGCTCCTCCAGCTCCGCCACGGACGGGACGGGGGCGGGGGCGGAGGCCGGTGCGGGGGTCCGCTCGCGCGTCACAGGGCCACCGCCACTCCGTCGCGGGCGGACCTGCGGGCCGCCTCCAGGACGTCCAGGGCGGCGGCCGCCTCGCGGGCGCCGACCGGGTTCGGGCCGCCGTCCAGCAGGGCCTTCGCCACCGCCGCGTAGTAGGCCGGGTAGTCGCCCGGCACGGTCGCCTCCACGCGTCCGCCGCCGGTCAGCGGGGACTCCCCGGCGCCGACGCGGCCCCACAGCGACTCGTCCTCCTCGCCCCAGCCGGGGCCCGGCCGCCTGCCCTCGCGCAGGGCCGCCTCCTGCGGGTCCAGGCCGTACTTGACGTAACCCGCCTGCGAGCCCAGCACCCGGAAACGGGGGCCGAGCTGGGCGGCGGTGGCGGAGACGTAGAGGTGGGAGCGGACGCCGTTCGCGTGGGTGAGGGCGATGAACGTGTCGTCGTCGGCCTCCGCGCCCGCGCGCCGCACGACCGACTCGGCGTACACCTGCGTGGCCGGGCCGAACAGGACGAGCGCCTGGTCGACGACGTGGCTGCCGAGGTCGTAGAGGAGACCGCCGATCTCCGCCGGGTCGCCGGACTCGCGCCAGCCGCCCTTCGGCTTCGGCCGCCAGCGCTCGAAACGGGACTCGAAGCGCCACACGTCACCGAGCGCGCCCTCGTCCAGGAGCTTGCGGAGGGTGAGGAAATCGTTGTCCCAGCGGCGGTTCTGGAAGACGGAGAGCAGCAGGCCGCGCTCCTCGGCCAGCGCCGCCAGCTCCCGCGCCTCGGCCGCGGTGCCCGCGACCGGCTTGTCCACGACGACCGGCAGACCGGCCCGCAGGGCGCGCTCCGCGAGCGGTACGTGCGTCTTGTTCGGGGACGCGATGACGATCAGGTCCAGTTCGGCGGCCCGGTCGAACAGCTCGTCCGGCGTGGCGACGGTCCGCACGTCCGGGAACTCGTCGCGGGCCTGCCGCTGACGGTCGGGGTTCGAGGTGACCACGGTGTCCAGGGCCAGGCCCTCGGTGGCGGCGATCAGCGGGGCGTGGAAGACGGAGCCCGCGAGGCCGTAACCGATGAGGCCGACGCGCAGAGGGGGGCGCAGGGGAGTGCCGGGGGTAGTACCAGTCATGCCTCCACTTTCGCACTGCGCCGGGTGAGGGGCGGACGCGGCCCGGGGGTCGTCGGGGAGTCGTCGGGGGAGGGAGGGGAAAGGGGGGAGTGGGCGGTGTCCGGGTGACCGGCCGCCGCCGTTCGGGGGGCCTGCCCCGAACGGCGGTTCCGTGGGGGCGAGAGGCCCGACACGCTCATGTGTTCATGCGACTGTTCACGCCCGCGTCCCCCCGTCCGGTGGCGGCAGCCGCCCTCCTCGCCGCCTGCGCGCCCACGACGGCAGCCGTCCTGACCCCGGCCGTCCCCGCGCACGCCGTCCCCGCGCACGCGGTCCGCGCCCCGCTGCCCTCCTGCACGGCCCCCGACGACCACACCTTCCCGCTCACCACCCGCGTCCACGGCGGCCCGAGCGCCTACGCGCCCGGCGGCGGCCCCGGCGTCTGGTACCTGGACCTCACCAACACCACCTCCCGCACCTGCGAGGCCGTCCACCCGGTCGTCGTCCTCTTCGACGACCGGCACGCCCTCGGGCCCGCGCAGGTGCGCCTGGAGTTCCACGACGGCGAGCGCCTCCGCCCCGTCGTCCTGGAGGCGACCGGTCGCGACGAGCTGATCGGCGCCTTCGGGGAGGGGGAGGGTGTGGGGGCCTTCCCCGGCTTCACCGTCGGCCCCGGCCGGACCCTCACCGTGAAGGTGCGGCTCGCGTTCACCCCGGACGCCGCGCCGGGCGAGGTCACCGCCAACGCGGCCGTCGTCCAGCGCCGCGGCGACGACGGCGAGTGGATCGGCCAGTCCGGCGACTACCGCTTCCGCGTCGGCGCCGGTTCCGGCCCCCGTGCCGGTACCGGTGCCACGGCCGGCGAGTCCGCCGCCGCGGGCAGCTCCGAGCCCGTCACGCCGTCGGTCGCCTCCACCCCCGACGGCCGGGGCACCGGATTCCCGTTCGCCGACGAGCTCGCCGGCACCGGGAGGGGCCGCCCGAGCACGGCCCTCGCGGCCGCCGCCCTGCTCGTCGCCGCCGGCGCCACGGCCGTACTGCTGGCCCGGGGGCGCCGCTGACGCCGCACGCCACCGGTACCGGTACCGGCACCACGGACGCGCGCACCGCGAACCCGGCCGCCCCGCCGCGCCGTTCGCGGCCCCCCGCGGTCCGTACACCCGGGTCTGCGACCATCCCCTGCGTGGACTACCCGAACGACCAGGCCCCCGGTGCCCCCGTGCGCTCCGGGATCCCCGAGCACGGCCGCGTACCGAAGTACTACGCCGTCAAGGCACGGATCGACCGTCTCGTCGGCGAACTGGGGGAGGGTGGCGTCATCCCCACCGAGCGGGACCTCTCCGAGCGGTACGGGGTCGCCCGCGAGACCGTACGGCAGGCCCTGCGCGAACTCGTGCTGGAGGGCAAGCTGCGGCGGCGGGGACGGGGCACGGTGGTCGCCGGCCCCAAGCTGGCCCAGCCGCTGTCCCTGGCCAGCTACACCGAGGGCGTCCGCCGCCAGGGCCGTACGCCCGGCCGCACGCTCGTCACCCTCGACCGCTTCCCCTGCCCCGACGCGCTCGCCGCCGAGACCGGCCTCGTGCGCGGGGAGCCCGTCTGGCACCTGGAGCGGGTGCTGCTCGCCGACGACGAGCGGATCGGCCTGGAGAGCACCTACGTCTCCGTGGCCCGCGTCCCCGGCCTGGACACCGGCTTCGACCCGGACTCGTCCTTCTACGCCTACCTCGCCGCCCAGGGCATCGCCTTCGGGAACGCCGACGAACGCATCGAGACCGTGCTCGCCACCCCGCGCGAGGCCCTCCTCATAGGCACCCCGCCGGCCCTGCCGATGCTGCTCATCCACCGCGTCTCCCGGGACACGGAGGGCCGCCCGCTGGAACGGGTGCGGACGCTGTACCGGGGCGACCGCTTCTCGTTCACGGCCCACCTGAGCGGCTGAGCGGCTGAGCGGCTCTCCTCTCCCCTCGGCCAGTGAGATAACGGAAAGGTAACGGGTCTAGCCCAAATGTGGCGGCCGGTTCACACTCCCGTCGTCAGCCGGATCCCTCCGGTTCCCCGGTGGCGAGGAGCGTGGCGGTCGTGAGAGTGATAGTCGTCGGAGCCGGCGTGGTGGGAACCATGCACGCCTGGCACGCAGTGGAACGCGGCCACGAGGTCGTACAGATCGAGCGCGAGACCGAGGCGCGCGGCGCCTCGCTGCGCAACTTCGGCCAGATATGGGTCAGTGGCCGCGCGGGCGGCGAGGAACTGGAGACCGCGCTGCGGGCCCGGGAGCTGTGGGAGGAGATCGGCGCCCGGATCCCGGCGCTCGGCTTCCGCCCGAACGGCTCCCTGACCCCGCTGTGCGGCGACCTCGAACGCGCCGTCGCCGAGGCCGCCGTGGCCCGCCCGGACGCCGCCGCCCGCGGTCACAAGCTCCTCACCCCCGAGGAGGCCCGCGCCCTCAATCCCGCCCTGCGCGGCGCGTTCGACGCCGCCCTGTACTGCGAGCGCGACGCCGCAGTCGAACCCCGCACCGCCCAGCTCGCCCTGCGCGCCGAGCTGCTCGGGTCGCCGCGCTACACCTTCCTGCCCGGCCGCGAGGTCCGCGACGTCGTCGGCGAGAGGGCCGTCCGCGACGACCACGGCGACGTCCACACCGGCGACGTCGTCGTCCTCGCCACCGGCGCCTGGCTCGGCGGCCTCGTGCGCGAACTGGCCGGACCCGGCCTGCCCGTGCGCCGGGTCCGCCTCCAGATGATGCAGACCGATCCGCTGGGCGAACCGCTGACCACCTCGGTCGCCGACGCCGACAGCTTCCGCTACTACCCCACCTACGGCTCGCCGGCCCTGGACGAGCTCAACGCCCGGCAGCCGCAGCCCGCCACGGCCGCGGAGCACAGGATGCAGCTGCTGATGGTCCAGCGCGCCGACGGCGGCCTGACCATCGGCGACACCCACGAGTACGAGCACCCCTTTGCCTTCGACACCCTCGAGGACCCCTACGAGCACCTCACCGGAGTCGTCGAGTCCTTCCTCGGCCGGCCCCTGCCGAAGATCCGCCGCCGCTGGGCCGGGGTGTACGCGCAGTGCACCGACAAGAGCCGGGTCGTGCACCGGCAGCAGGTCCGCGACGGCGTCTGGCTGGTCACCGGGCCCGGCGGGCGCGGCATGACCTGCTCGCCCGCGATAGCCGAGGCCACCGCGAACGAACTGGGCTGGTGAAAACACCCATGACCACCACGACCACGACACGGACCACGCCGGACATCCGCCTCGTCGTCCTCGACATGGCAGGCACCACCGTCGCCGACGGCGGCCTCGTCGAGCGCGCCTTCCTCGCCGCCGCCCGCGAACTCGGCGTCGAGCCCGGCACCGACGACCACGCCGACAAGCTCGCCTACGTCCGCGCCACCATGGGCGAGTCCAAGATCTCCGTCTTCCGGCACCTGTTCGGCGACGAGGACCGCGCCCGGCGGGCCAACGCCGCCTTCGAGAAGGCGTACGGCGAACTCGTCGACGGCGGCCTGATCGCCCCCGTCCCCGGCGCCCGCGAGGCCGTCGAGGAACTCCTCGCCGATGGCCGCACCGTCGTCCTGACCACCGGCTTCGCCCGCGTCACCCAGGACGCGATCCTGGACGCCCTCGGCTGGCGCGACCTTGTCCCCCTCACCCTGTGCCCCGCCGACGCGGGCGGGCGCGGACGGCCGTACCCGGACATGGTGCTGGAGGCCTTCCTGCGCACCAAGGCCGCCGACGCCGTACGCCAGGTGGCCGTCGTCGGCGACACCTCCTACGACGTGCTCAGCGGCGTGCGCGCCGGCGCCGGACTGGTCGCCGGGGTGCGCACCGGCGCCCACGGCGACGACGCCTTCCGCGAGGCGGGCGCCACCCACGTCCTCGACTCCGTCGCCGCCCTGCCCGCCCTCCTGCGGGGAGCCCGCTGATGAGCGGCGGCGGCATCCGCTTCGAGAACGTCACCGTCGCCTACGACGGCAACACCGTCCTCGACGCCCTGGACCTCACCGTCGAACCCGGCGAGGTCATGGCGCTCCTCGGGCCGTCCGGCTCCGGCAAGACCACCGCGCTGCGGGCCGTCGCCGGATTCGTCCGGCCCGTCTCGGGGCGGGTGTTCCTCGGCGACCGCGACGTCACCGGCCTGCCCCCGCACCGGCGCGGCATCGGCATGGTCGTCCAGCAGTACGCCCTCTTCCCGCACATGCGGGTCGAGGACAACGTCGCCTTCGGCCTGAAAGCACGGAAAACACCCAAGGCCGAGATCCGCGCCCGCGTCCTCGAGGCGCTGGAGATGACCGGCATGGCCGCCTACGCCCGCCGCCACCCGCGCGAACTCTCCGGCGGCCAGCAGCAGCGCGTCGCCATCGCCCGCGCCCTCGCCATCCGCCCCGACGTCCTCCTCCTGGACGAGCCGCTGTCCGCGCTCGACGCCCAGCTGCGCTCCGGCATGCTCGCCGAACTGGCCCGCCTGCACCGCGAACTGCCCGACGTGTCGATCCTCTACGTCACCCACGACCAGATGGAGGCGCTCACCCTGGCCGACCGGATCGCCGTGATGAACCGCGCCCGCCTCCAGGCCTGCGGCACCCCGCGGGAGCTGTACCGGTCCCCGGCCGACGAGTTCACCGCCTCCTTCGTCGGCAACGCCAACCTGCTGCCCGTACGGGTCGGCACCGAGGGGGTCTCCTTCGCGGACGCCGAGTTCGAGGTCGACACGGCGGGCGCCGCACCGGGCGCGTCGGCCACCCTGTGCGTACGGCCCCATCTCGTCGGGCTCGGCCACGGACCCAACCGGCTCACCGGCACGGTGACCGAGATCCAGTGGCGCGGCTCCACCCACCGGCTCCACGTCGACGTGGACGGCCACCGCGTGATGGCCGACCTGCGCGAACTGAGGACACCGCCGGGCCACGGGGAGACCGTCACCCTGCACTTCGCGCCCGAGGACGCGGTACTGCTGCCCGCGGGGGTGGGTGACCGTGACTGAGGTCCTCCACGAGCCGCGGGCCGCCGTGGGCCCGGCGCGCCCGTCCGACGGCAGCCGCAGTCCGGGCACCGCCGCGCGCTCCCACCGGGCGCTGCTGTGGGCGCTGCCCCCCGTCGCCCTGCTCGCCGTCTTCTTCCTCTACCCCCTCGCCCTCGTTGTCCAGCAGTCCTTCCGGCCCGACTCCGGCGGCACCTCCCTCCAGCCCTACGCCGACGTCTTCGCCTCCACCGCCTTCCGCGAGGCCCTGTGGACCACCGTCTGGCTGGCACTGGCCGCCACGGCCGGCTGCCTCGTGCTCGGCTTCGTCCTCGCGCTGGTCATCGCCTTCGTGCCGTTCCCCGGGGCGCGGGCGGTCGCCCGGTTCATCGACGTCTTCCTGTCCTTCCCGTCCTTCCTGATCACGCTCGCCCTGCTCTTCGTCTACGGCACGGTCGGCATGGCCAACGGCGCCTGGACCGGCGTCACGGGCGCCGCCGAGGGACCGTTCCGGTTCCTGACCACGCCCTGGGGCGTACTGCTCGCCGAGATCACGTACTTCACGCCGTTCGTGATGCGCCCGCTGCTCGCCGCCTTCTCCCAGCTGGACACCGGCCAGCTGGAGGCGGCCGGTTCGCTCGGCGCCCGCGCGCCCCGCATCGTCCGGCGGATCATCCTGCCGGAGGCGCTGCCCGCCCTCGCGGCCGGCGGCAGCCTCGTCCTCGTCCTGTGCCTCAACGAGTTCGGCATCGTCCTGTTCACCGGCGCCAAGGGCGTTACGACCCTGCCGACCCTCGTCTACGGCAAGGCGATCCTCGAGTCCGACTATCCCGGCGCCTGCGTGGTCGCCGTCGTCAACGTCCTGATCTCCGTGGGCCTCTACGGCCTCTACCGGGTGGTGAGCCGCCGTGCTGGTGCATAGCCGCGGAGCGAAGTGGGCCCTGTGGGCGGTCTTCCTCCTCCTCTTCGTCCCCCTGTTCGCCCTCCCGCTCCTCGTCGTCCTCGGCGCCTCCTTCGCCACCAACTGGTCCAGCGTCCTGCCCTCCGGCTTCACCACCGCCCACTACGAGGCGGCCACCCGCGGCGAGGCCCTCCAGGCCCTCACCACCAGCCTGGTCACCGCCGTCACCGCGAGCCTCCTCGCGCTGGCCGCCGGCACCTGGGCCGCGCTGGCCGCCGCCGCACTGGGCGGACGGCACCGCAAGGTGCTCGACGCGCTGTTCGTGCTGCCGCTCGCCGTGCCCTCCGTCGTCGTCGGCCTCGCCACCCTGGTCGCCTTCTCCCAGCCGCCGATGCTCCTCAACGGCACCCGCTGGATCGTGATCGCCGCCCACACCGTCCTGGTCACCGCCTTCGCCCACCAGTCCGTGTCCGCCGCGATCACCCGCCTCGACCCGGCCTACGAACAGGCCGCCGCCTCCCTCGGCGCCTCCCCGGCGTACGTGCTGTGGCGGGTGAGGCTGCCGCTGCTGCTGCCGTCGCTGACCGCCGCAGCCGGACTCTGCTTCGCCCTGTCCATGGGCGAACTGAGCGCCACGATGATGCTCTACCCGCCCGACTGGACCCCGCTGCCCGTCCTGATCCACGCGGCCACCGACCGCGGCGCCCTGTTCGCCGGCTCCGCCGTCGCCGTGGTCCTGATGGCGGCCACGCTGCTGGTGCTGCTCGCCGTCTCCCGCGTCCGCACCCGCGCCGCGTACCGCTAGACCCCGGCCGTCGCGTCCCCACCCCCGCCCCTCACCCGATTCCACGCAAGGAGTTCACCCCGCCATGTCCGCCTCCGCCCGCAAGCCCGCCCGCCGGACCGTCCTCGGGCCGGTCGCCGCCCTCTGCGTCCTCGCCCTCCCGCTGACCGCCTGCTCCGGCACCTCCGCCGCCTCCGACGAGAAGGTCGTCACCGTCTACAGCGCCGACGGCCTCAAGGGCGAACACGGCGATGGCTGGTACGACCGGGTGTTCGAGGACTTCGAGAAGGAGACCGGCATCAAGGTGAAGTACGTCGAGGGCGGCTCCGGCGAGATGGTGCAGCGCGTCGCCCGCGAGAAGAGCAACCCGCAGGCCGACGTCCTCGTCACCCTCCCGCCGTTCATCCAGCAGGCCGACACCAAGGGCCTGCTGCAGAAGTACACGCCCCGGGGCGCCGAACGGGTCGCCCGCGGCGACAAGGCCGCGAACGGCACCTGGACCGCCGTCGTCAACAACTACTTCGGCTTCGTCCACAACAAGAAGGAGCTGAAGCAGCCCCCCACCACCTGGGAGGACCTGCTCGACGACAGGTACGGGAACAAGCTCCAGTACTCCACCCCCGGCGTCGCCGGCGACGGCACCGCCGTCCTCGTCAAGGCCATGCACGACTTCGGCGGCGAGAAGCCCGCCATGGAGTACCTGAAGAAGCTCCAGAAGAACAACGTCGGCCCCTCCGCCTCCACCGGCAAACTCGCCCCCAAGGTCGACAAGGGCGAGCTGCTCGTCGCCAACGGGGACGTCCAGATGAACTACGCCCAGTCCAAGACCATGCCCAACCTCGGCATCTGGTTCCCGGCCCGCGAGGGCGGCAGGCCCACCACCTTCGCCCTGCCCTACGCGGCCGGCCTGGTCACCGGGGCCCCGCACGGCGACAACGGCAGGAAGCTCCTCGACCACCTGCTGAGCCAGAAGGCGCAGGCGCAGGTCAGCGAGATCGGCGGCGGCTTCGCGGCCCGCCAGGACATCAAGGCCGCCGACGCCGACGCCGTCGCGCTCGGCAGGCTGATGACCGGCGTGGAGATCTTCGAACCCGACTGGAACGACATCGAGGAGAACCTCACCTCCTACGTCGACGCCTGGAAGCGCGCCACCGGAAGCTGAGACACCCGTTCCCCCAAGATCCGGACTTGTCTAGGCTGGGGCGCACGCTGGACCGCGTACGGCAGGAGAACCCGCACATGGCAGACCGCAAGCCCATCGAATCGTGGCTCACCGACATGGACGGGGTCCTCATCCACGAGGGCGTACCGATCCCCGGTGCCGACGCCTTCCTCAAGAGGCTCCGCGAGTCCGGCAGGCCCTTCCTCGTGCTGACCAACAACTCGATCTACACCCCGCGCGACCTGCACGCCCGGCTGCGCCGCATGGGCCTGGAGGTGCCCGTCGAGGCCATCTGGACCTCGGCGCTGGCCACCGCCAAGTTCCTGGACGACCAGCGGCCGGGCGGCTCGGCGTACGTCATCGGCGAGGCCGGGCTGACCACCGCCCTGCACGACATCGGCTACATCCTCACCGACCACGACCCCGACTACGTGGTCCTCGGCGAGACCCGCACCTACTCCTTCGAGGCGATGACGAAGGCGGTGCGGCTGATCAACGCCGGCGCCCGCTTCATCTGCACCAACCCCGACGAGACCGGCCCCTCCACCGAGGGCCCGCTCCCGGCGACCGGCGCCGTGGCCGCGCTGATCACCAAGGCGACCGGCAAGCAGCCCTACTTCGCCGGCAAGCCCAACCCGCTGATGATGCGCACCGGCCTCAACGCGATCGGCGCCCACTCCGAGACCAGCGCGATGATCGGCGACCGCATGGACACCGACGTGCTGGCCGGCATGGAGGCCGGGATGCAGACCTTCCTGGTGCTCACCGGCCTGACCCGGCCCGAGCAGGTCGAGGCCTTCCCGTACCGGCCCTCCCAGGTGGTCGACTCCATCGCGGACCTCGTCGACCGGATCTGAAACCCGTACGCCGATCGTGTGACCCGTTCGGAGCAGTGTCACCCCCGTGCCGGATGCGGGGGAGGTCCGCGCGGGGGAGTCTCCAGGTGACTGGAGGTACACGATGGGCTCACTGAAGGCAACCCTCTGTGCCGGAGCCGCGCTCGCCGCGGTGTCCGTGCCGGCCGCCCCGGCGGCGTACGCGGCGGACGGGGGTGGCGTCACCGTCACCCCCGCCTCGCCCGCGCCCGGCACCGACGTCCGGCTCCGCGTGCCCGACTGCACCGAGAAGTCGGCCCTCGCCGTGTCGGCGGCGTTCGATTCGGACGTACGGCTGTCCCCGGCCGCGCGGGACGGCGTCCTCGCCGGCGCCGGCCGCGTCCGCTCCTCGGCGGAGGCCGGTGCCTACGCCGTGCGGGTCACCTGCGGCAAGGAAGCCCGCGGGGGCACCATCACCGTCGACGGACGGCACCGCCCCGCCGACCGGCCGGCCGCGCCCGCCTCGCCCGTCGCCCCCGTCGACGCGGGCGGCGGAGGCGCCGCCGAGCTGGCCGCGGACGGCACCGGCGACGAGGCGCGCGCCGAACCCCCCGGCACCGCGCACACGGTGACCGGTCTCGTGCTCGCCGGTATCGCCGCCGTGGCCGTGGCGCTGCGCGGGGTCCGCAGCCGGAGCCGCAGGACGGACTGACCATGCCCGACCAGGACCGGCCCCCGGAGAAGGGCCAGGACCCGTCTCCCGAAGAGCGCCAGGACCCGTCTCCCGAAGAACCCCACGCCCGTGTCGCCGGGCCCGGCCGTCTGGTGAGCGGCACCGCCTGGGTGGTGCTGCTGCTCGGGCTGTGGCTGTGGGGCCGCGAGGCCACCGACGTGCGCGAGGGCGTGTCCCGTCCGGCCACCGGCGACATGGCGGCGGCCGGACGGCCCCCCGACATACCGCTGCCCGCCGCCCACGCCCCCCTCGGCGCGTCCCCGCCCGAGCGGCTCGACGTCCCCGCACTCGGCATCAGCGCCCCGGTGACGGCCAGCGGCCTCGACGCCGAGGGCGCGATCGAGGCACCCCCCTACGAGCGGGCCCACGCCGTCGGCTGGTACGCGGCCGGTGTCGCACCGGGCGCGGCCGGGACCGCCCTCATGGTCGGACACGTCGACACCGACACCCGGCCCGCCGTCTTCTACGAGCTCAGCACCCTGGAACCCGGCCAGACGATCCGGGTGGTCCGCGCCGGCGACGAGACCGCCGAGTTCACCGTCGACGACGTCCAGGTCCTCGCACGCGAGGGCTTCGACGCCCGGCAGGCCTACGGTCCGCGCACCACCGGACGGGCCGAACTCCGCCTGATCACCTGCGGCGGCACCTTCGACCGGGCCTCCGGCGGCTACACCGCCAACGTCGTCGTCTCGGCGTATCTCACGGGCACCGTTCCATAACCCTCGTATGTCAGGATTGGGTCTTCGAACAGTGCTCTTGGGGGGTTGGATGTACGGCGGCAGGCGGGCCGGAAGGGTGACCGCGAGGCGGGTGTCCGCGGCGATGCTGGGGGCGGCACTGCTGGTCACGGGTTGTTCCACGTCCGGGGACGGGGAGGACGGGGAGAAAGACCGCAAGAAGGGCGCGGCCGGGATCACCCAGCAGCCCAAGGGGACCGACCCGTTCTGGGTCAACCCCGACGGCAACGCGGCCCGGCAGGTGGCGGAGCTGGAGAAGGCCGGCAAGAAGGACCAGGCCGAACTGGTCCGCAAGATAGCCCAGCAGCCGACCGGCGAGTGGATCAGCCCGGAGAACCCGGAGGAGCAGGCCCGCGGCTTCACCGAGGCCGCCGACAAGGCCGGCCGCACCGCGCTGCTCGTCCTCTACAACATCCCGCACCGCGACTGCGGCCAGTACTCGCAGGGCGGCGCCGCCGACGGCGACGCCTACCGCGCGTTCATCGACGGCGTGGCCAAGGGCATCGGCGACCGCTCCGCCACCGTCATCCTGGAACCGGACGCGGTGCTCCACCTGGTCGACGGCTGCACCCCGGACCAGTACCACGAGGAGCGCTACGACCTCCTCAAGGGCGCCATCGCCAAGCTCACGGCGCTGGAGAACACCAAGGTCTACCTGGACGCGGGCAACGCCGGCTGGGGCAACCCCGACCAGATCTTCGAGCCGCTCAAGTGGGCCGGCATCGACCAGGCCGACGGCTTCTCGGTCAACGTGTCGAACTTCTACACCACCGAGGACTCCATCGCCTACGGCAAGAAGCTCTCCGCCAAGGTCGGCGGCAAGCCCTTCGTCATCGACACCAGCCGCAACGGCAACGGCCCCTACACCGAGGGCGACCCGGCCGAACGCTGGTGCAACCCGCCCGGCCGCGCCCTCGGCGAGACGCCGACCACCGAGACGGCCGACCCGCTGGTCGACGCCTACCTGTGGATCAAGCGCCCCGGCGAGTCCGACGGCGAGTGCAAGGGCGGCCCGAAGGCCGGCCAGTGGTGGACGGACTACGCGCTGAAGCTGGCGCGGGGATAAGAGACCCGCAGGGGCCCGCGGGGGAGGAAGCCCCGCGGGGAGAAGAGAACGAAGGGCGCGGGGAGCGCCGCGGCTTGTCGCCCGGCTCCCCGCGCCCTTCGTCCCACCACCTGCGGGAGTGCTACGGCACGTGCACCCACTGCGCCTTGGAGGGCGTCCCCTCGCCGTCCGTGGCGAACATCATGTACCAGCCCGACTGCACCAGGTTCTTGTTCTCCGGCACGGTCACCGTCAGCTTGTCCCCGTCCGCCTTGAAGTCCAGCGCGATGGACCGCTGGTCGACGTCGGTGACGTGCGTCGAGGCGCTCGGCCGGATCAGCCGCACCTTCTTGATGGTCGAGGCCGCCCGCGAGGTGAACGTGCCCGACTCACCGCGCTCGATGGTCTCCGGACCGCTGGACAGGTCCGGCCGCGAGTCCCGGTACAGGTACGGCGGCGTGTAGATCTCGATGCGCTGCTCGAACTTGCCCGGCTTGGTGTTGGCCTTGTCGCCGTAGAGCGAGTCCGAGCCGAAGAACATCAGACGTCCGTCGGGCAGCAGGATCGAACCGGAGTGGTAGTTGCGGCCCACCAGCGGGTCGGCCACCCTCTCGAACCGGTTGGTGTCCGGGTGGTAGAGCCGGGCCTCGAGGATGTTGGAGTCGCTGCGGCCCCGGTAGTCCTCCGAGCCGCCGGAGACCAGCACGCTGTCGTCGGGCAGGATCGAGGCCTGCGGGTAGCGCGTGCCCTTGTCCAGCGACGGACCGTCCACGAACCTCGGGTTGTCGGCCTTGAGGTCGACGATGCGGGTCTTCTTGCTGGACAGCTTGGACTCGCCGACGCCGCCGCCGCCGATCACCATGTACTTCTCGTCCTGCGCCGGGGGCAGCAGCACGGTGTTGGCGGTCTCCAGCATGTTGGCGTCGCTCATGCCGGGCACCTTGGTGAACTTGTAGGTGTCCAGGTCCCAGATGCCCGGGTCGCGGCCCACGTCGGCGGGTCCGTAGCCGGCGTTGGCGCCCGAGTAGAAGATCTTGCCGTTCTGCATCAGGAACAGCGCCGGGTACGTCGGGAACTGGCGGATCTTGCCGGTGTAGGACCACTTCTTGGTCTTCGGGTCGTAGACCTCGTTCTTGCCCGGCACGATCTGGCCGATCTCGTCGAGGCCGGAGACGCTGAGGATCTTGCCGTCGCTCAGGGTGGTGAGCGTCGGGTACCAGCGGGCCTCGTTCATCGGGTCGACCTTGATGTACTTCTCGGCGACCGGGTCGAACTCAAAGGCGTCCCGGATGCCCTGGAAGTCCTTCTTGTCGAGGGCGAGCTTCTCCGCGATGCCGTACGTGTTGCGGGCGTCCTCGCCCGTCAGGCCCACGACGCTGTAGTTGTCCTGGGTGCCCGTCTCGTACTTGGAGCCGCTCTTCTCCGCCTCGACGTAGATCCGGCCGAAGCCCGGGTCGTTGCGCAGGAACCTGCCGGTCTCCTTGTCGAAGACCTTCTTGGCGCGCGGCACCAGCACCGGGTCCTTGGAGACGAACGTCTTGCCGTTCTCCTTGCCGGTGAACTTGGTCCCGGCCGGCAGGGTGATCGGCTTGTCCGGGTTCTCGTTGTGGACGATCATCAGGCCGCCGGCCTTGGTGACGTCGCCCTTGAGCTTCTCGTACCGCTTGGTGCCGCCCGCGATCAGCAGGTTGCCGTTGGCGAGCTGGGTGTGGCCGGTGCAGAACAGGTCGGTGGGCGTCGGCACCTTCTTGATGGTCCCCTTGACCGGGTCCCAGATCCGGGTGTCGTACTTCTTCGCGTCGAAGTTGTCCTGGTTGTTGCCCGACCCGGCGACGAGCAGCACCTTGCCGGTGCGCAGCAGCGCCGCGTGGATGGTGTTCTGCCGGTACTCCTTGGGGAACTCGATGATCTCCCACTTGCCGTTGGCGGCTTTGTACTCCGGCTTGTTGATCTTGTACTGGTGGTATTTCTCGGTTCCGAAGCGGTAGAGCCACGGCCCGTTCATCCCGGCCAGCGCTACTACCACCGCCGTGCCTATCGCGAAGCGACGGGCGCGGCGGCGGCCGGCACGGTCTTTCATTCCTTACGTCCCCCAAGTCCACCAAGGGCGATCTGCATGGTCTGGTCGCTGCCACCGTCGGGGGTGGCGGCCCAGCTGGGCTTCTGCTGCGGCGCGTGCGCTCCCTGGGCGCCCGGCGCTCCCTGCGCTCCCTGGGGCATGTCCTGCCCCGGCAGCGGGCGCGGCTGGTACGGCCCCGCGGGCGCCGCGTCCTCGGGCTGGGTGTGCGGCTCCGCGGGAGCCGCCGAGCCGGGCTTCTTCCTCGCCTCCCGCAGGGAGTACCGCCAGGCGAAGATCGGCGAGGCGGTGATGAGCAGCGCGAACGTCGCCCAGATGATCATCGCGGGGTGCGAGTGGCCGAGGACGAGGCCGGCGGTGATCGAGGCGCCGAAGATGAGGATGAAGTACCAGTGGTACCGGAAGGTCCCGAACAGGGTGTCGGGGCTGGCGGAGTCGCCCTTCGGGGTGACCACGAACTTGCTCTTGCGGCGCAGCATCGAGTCGATGAGCGCCTTGGCGTACAGCGGCGCGGACAGCGCGGACATCACCATGCCGGCCACACCGCCGGAGCCCTCGGGCTCGTGCGGGGAGACGTTGTGGCGGCGGTTCCAGATGTACAGGCCGATCTGCAGGGCGGAGGCGTTGCCGTAGAGCATCAGCCAGACCGTCGGGTCGATGTTGACGCCCGAGGCGCCGGCGCCGAGGAACAGCGCGCAGCTCAGCGCGGCCAGGATCCAGTTCAGGGCCGACATCGGGTAGAAGATGATCATCATCGTGTAGTTGAAGAGCTTGCTCGGCGGCAGCGAGTACCAGCCCTTCCAGTACTGCTTGAGGATCGTCTCGTACGTCCCTCGCGACCAGCGCATCTGCTGGGTGAAGAAGTCCGTCCAGGCGTTGGGGCCCTCACCGACGGCCAGCACGTCCGGGGTGTAGACCGAGCGCCACTTGCGGCCGGTGGCCGGGTTCTTGTGGCGGTGGATCTCGAAACCGGTCGCCATGTCCTCGGTGATCGAGTCGTACAGGCCGCCGATCTGCTTCAGCGCCTTGATGCGCACCGCGTTGGAGGTGCCCACGAACATGGGGGAGCCGTAGCGGTTGCCGGCGCGCTGGATCAGCGCGTGGAAGAGGAACTGCTGCGACTCGGCGGCCTTGGTGATCGGGTTGTCGTAGTTGCCGTAGACCTGCGGGCCGATGACGAAGCCGACGTCCGGGTCGCGGAAGAAGCCGAGCATCCGCTCCAGGTAGTTCGGCAGCGGCACGTGGTCGGTGTCGACGGAGGCGAAGAAGTCGTAGTCGTCGCCGTGCGCGTCCAGCCAGGCGTTGTAGTTGCCGTGCTTGGTCTTGGCGCGGTGGGGGCCCTTGGGCTGGTTCCACTTGGCGATGCCCTTGCGGGAGAAGTGGTGCACGCCGAGGCGCTCGCAGACCGCCTTCACCTCGGGGTCGTCGCCCTCGTCGAGGAGCCAGACGTGCATCAGGCCGCGGTGGCGGATCTTGACGGCCGCCTCCAGGGTCTTCGTCACCATCTCCAGCGGTTCCTTGCCGGGGACGAAGGAGGTGAGGAAGGCGACCCGGGTGCCGGTCTCGGGGACCACGGGTATGGGATCGCGGGCGACCAGTGTGGCGTGCGCGTTCGACAGCACGTTCAGGCAGCGGAACAGCTCGATCAGGCCGATCGAGACGAGCATCACCATGTCGAGCGCGGGCAGCCAGTCGAAGGCCGGGTAGTCGCGCTCCGTCCAGTGCTGGGGCTGGAGCAGCCAGACCAGCAGCACCACCGACAGGATCGGCGCCGCGGCCAGCATGAGCGCGACACCGATGCGGTGCGGCTCCTGCGAGATCAGCGACCGGTACTGCACCTTGTACGGCTTGTGCGGATCCGGCTGGGTGAGGGGGCCCGCGAGTCGGCTGTAGTGCTCGTAGTCGTACTTCGGCAGTGTCGTGCGTATCCGCCGGAACGCGCCGGTGTTCCAGGTCCGGTGCGAAGGCACCCGGAGCTGGGTCGTCTGAGACGGGTCGTTGTCCTGCCCGGCGCCCGTCGGCGTCGACGTCATGAGTCATCCCCCCACACGCGGATCAGCGCGTGTTCCGTCGCTTCCTTGATCCGTGCGGTCCCCCTCGACCTTCACGGACGTCACAGTGGTGGGTTGCTGTCACCACGGCATCCACACTTTATAGACATGGAACAGCGACCCCCGGTTGCATGATGCCCCCCTCGGCATCCGGGCCCGCAACCGGTCCAGGGTTCTACGCCCCTCGGCATGATCGCAAGGGGCCGAAGCCCGGGTACGCCGCAGGCCCCCCGTGCTGAACGAGGGGCCTGCGACCGTCTGTGCGCCGCCAGGGACTCGAACCCCGGACCCGCTGATTAAGAGTCAGCTGCTCTAACCAACTGAGCTAGCGGCGCCTGCTGACCTGGAGAACTCTACCGGACGCCGACGGGTGCCCCGGACCACCGCCGGGCGGTGCGCGCGGGTCCGCGCACCGCCCGGGTACATCATTCGGACCGTCAACATGCGGGCGGGCAAGACGGTTGAGAAACTGACGACCGTGCGCCGACGCACACATCGCCGCGGGTTTTTTCGCCTGGAGTGTGAGGGGAATCGCATGGAGACTCCGGTTTTCGAGGAGATCGATCCCGCGAGCGACTGCGACTGTCCGGGGTGCCGGCACTGGCGCGGCGTCCTGCCGCACTCCCCGGCGGGCCGCGCCCCCGCCCATCCGGCCGCGTACCGCGTCCTGCTCGCGGCCACCGCCGCCGGGGCGGTGGCCGTCCTCGGCGCGGGCCAGGCGGCGGCGGCCCCGGCCGCCGTCCACGCCCCGCACCGGCCGGGCGTTCCCGTGGGCGGGACGCCCGCGGAAGAGGTGCCCGCGGAAGAGGTGCCCGCCACGCCGCAGGGGACCAGGGCGCCCTTGTACGGCCCGGCGGGCCGGCCGGCGCTCCCCGAGGCCGGGGCGGTACTGCCCGCCGTCACCCGCACGGAGATCATCGACCGGGCCCGGACCTGGGTCACCGCGAAGGTCCCCTACAGCACGACCGCCTACTGGTCCGACGGCTACCGGCAGGACTGCTCGGGCTACGTCTCGATGGCGTGGAACCTGACGACGAACGAGTGGACCGGCAGCCTCCCCGCCTTCGCGGACCGCATCACCAAGGAGGAGCTCCAGCCCGGCGACATCCTCCTGTTCCACAACGCGGCCGACCCGCAGAACGGCTCCCACGTGGTGATCTTCGGCGGCTGGACGGACGCCGCGCGCACCTCCTACACGGCCTACGAGCAGACCCCGCCGCACACCCGCACGCGGTCCACGCCCTACGCCTACTGGAACAACTCCGCCCGGTACGTGCCGTACCGCTACAAAGGACTCACCTCCGGCACCACGAGCACCGGGGCGGGCACCGCGGCGGGCGCCGTGTCCGGCGCGGCGGGCCCCGCCTCGCACGGGGTGCCCGGCTATCCGGGACGGGCGCTGTTCAGGCCGGGCGCGGAGAACGAGTACGTCACCCGGCTCGGCCGGCAACTGGTGAGGAAGGGGTTCGGCACGCACTACACGAGCGGTCCGGGGCCGCGCTGGAGCGAGGCGGACCGGCGCAACGTCCAGGCCTTCCAGCGCGCCCAGGGCTGGCGCGGCGGCGCGGCGGACGGCCACCCGGGTCCGGAGACCTGGCGGCGGCTCTTCTCCTGACCGTCCGCCCGGCGGGGCCACCGCTCGTGACCACCCGTTCATGTCGCACGGCGCATGACACATGACGCATGGCGCATCTGGCGCGGAGGCTGGAGCACGCATGAGTACGACCTCTTCGACGACCCCCTCGACCACGTCTCCCGCGTCCGCCCCGGCGCCGGCGTCCGCCACGGCTCCCGGGGGCGGTGAGCGGGCGGAGGGCGCGGTCCGGTCCGTCCGGCTGATCCACAACGAGGCCACCACCGAGATCCCCGTCCACCTGCTGTTCCGGGACGACCCCGAACCGGTGCCGGCGGCGGACCCGGTGCCGCCGCGGCCCGCGGTCGCCGGACGCCGGCAGGGTGCGGGGGAGCACCCGCGGCCGGGTCGTCCCACCGCGGCGCGGCAGCGTCCGGCGCCGGTGGTCGACCCGGAGCTGGCGGAGCGTCCGGCACGGGTGCTGCCCGGTGCGGCGGGGGTCGCCGCCGGGGCCTGCGGGGCGGCGGGCTGCGCGGCCACCTCCTGGTGGGCGGGGATCGTGCCGCCGCTCGCCGTCGAGGCGCTGGGGCTGCCGGCCCAGGCGGGCGCCGGGCTCGGGCCCGCGCAGTGGGCGGCGTACACGGCCGCCGGGGCGCTGGGGCTGTTCGGCTTCGGCGGGCTGGCCAGGGGCCGGACCGGGCGGGCCTGGGTGCTCGGCCTGTTCGGCCGCTACCGGGGGACGGTGCGGCGCACCGGCCTGATGTGGGTCAACCCGCTGCTGCTGCGCCGCCGGGTGGACGTGCGGCTGCGGCACTGGCGCAGCGAGCCGATGCCCGCGGCGGACGGCAACGGCGTCGCGCTGCGGGCGGTGACGCTGGTGGTGTGGCGGGTGCGGGACACCGCGAAGGCCACGCTGGGCGTCGAGGACCACGAGACGTATCTGCGCGAGTGCGTCGAGGCGGCGCTGGCCCGGGTGCCGGTGGAGCCGCCGGGCACGGTGCGGGGCGCGGCGGACGTGGCCGGCGAGACGCTGACGCGGCTGGTGACGGCGGACGCGGCGCCGGTCGGGCTGGAGGTGTTCTCGGTGCGGCCGGTGCGGGTGGAGTACGCGCCGGAGGTGGCCGCCGCGATGCACCGGCGGCGGATCGCGGCGCTGGACGCGGCGCAGCGGGCGAGCGTGCTCAGCTCGGTCGTGGACTCGGTGGAGGACACGGTGACCCGGCTGACGACGCGCGGGCTGGTCGAGCTCGACGACTACGAGCGCAAGGCGCTGGTGAAGGACCTGACGGTGGCGTTCTGCGCGGGACGGGGCGAGGCGGGGCCGTGAGCGGCGGGCGGAGGCCGTGAGCGAGGCCGGCGCCGAGTTCTGCGATTGGTATGGACATGTTCAACCGTCACCCATAATCTGAGACTTGGTCTAGACCAAGAAGCTCGCTGCACTTCCCCCACGTCACAGGAGAAGCAGTATGCGCACAAGGACCAAGCTGTCCGCCGCCGCGGTGGGCATAGCCACCACCGGAGCCCTCGTCCTCTCGTCCGGCGGCGCCAGCGGCCACGGCTACACCGACCTCCCGGTCAGCCGGCAGAAGCTGTGCCAGAACGGCACCGTCAGCGGCTGCGGCGCCATCCAGTGGGAACCGCAGAGCGTCGAGGGCCCCAAGGGCTTCCCCGCCGCCGGACCGGCCGACGGCAGGATCTGCTCGGCGGGCAACGGACCGTTCTCCGCGCTCGACGCGCCCCGGCAACCCAACGGCCAGGCCTGGCCGACCACCAAGGTGAACGGCGGACAGAACTACACCTTCCGCTGGCAGTTCACCGCCCGGCACGCCACGACCGACTTCCGGTACTACATCACCAAGCCGGGCTGGAACCAGGACCACAACCTGTCCCGCTCCGACCTCAACCTCACGCCGTTCTTCACGGTGCCCTACGGCGGTCAGCGGCCGCCGGCCACCCTCTCCCACAGCGGCACCCTGCCGTCCGGGCTGAGCGGGCACCACGTGATCCTCTCGGTGTGGACGGTCGCCGACACGGGCAACGCGTTCTACGCCTGCTCGGACGTGACCTTCTGAGCGGCCCACCGTACGAAGGAGGGCCCCCTCGCGTGTGCGAGGGGGCCCTCTTCTGTGCGCCGCCAGGGACTCGAACCCCGGACCCGCTGATTAAGAGTCAGCTGCTCTAACCAACTGAGCTAGCGGCGCATGACTCCCGCCTTCCGCTTCCCGCGGCCGGCGACGACAAAAATACTACCCGGTCCGAGGGGGTGCTCACGACCACCGCCCGCGCGGTCCGGGTCACCCCTGGATCGCCAGCGACAGCAGGACCGGCGCCGCGCCCCGGTTCAGGGCCTCCGCCGCCCGCCGCAGCCGGTGCGCGTGCGCCACCGGCAGGGACAGGGCCAGGCAGCCCGTGGCGGAAGCCGACGTGAGCGGGACGGCCGCGCAGACCGTGCCGACCGCGTACTCCTGGAGGTCGAGGACGGGCGCGGTGGGCGGCTGGGACTCCAGGCGGGACAGCAGCAGACGGTCGCTGGTGAGGGTGTGCGAGGTCAGCCGGACCATCCGGTGCCGGGCGAGGTGGTCGCGGCGGCCCGCGGGGTCCAGCTGGGCCAGCAGGCTCTTGCCGGCCGCGGTGGCGTGCGCCGAGACGCGGAAGTCGACCCACTCGTGCACCCGGGGCGTGGCCGGGCCGTCGGCGTACTGGGCGACGCTGACCTCGCCGTCGACGTACCGGCCGAGGTAGACGGCGGCTCCGACCGAGTCGCGCAGGCGGCCCAGGGTGTGCCGGAGCTTGTCGCGCAGCGCCTTTGCGCGGTCGTGCGCCGAGCCCAGGCGGGCCAGGACGTCGCCGGTGACGTAGGTCCCGTCGGCGGCCTGCTCGACGTAGCCCTCGCGGCGCAGCATGCGCAGGAGCGGGGCCAGGCGCTCCGGGCCGAGGCCGGTGTGCCGGGCGAGTTCGGTGCCGGTGATCCCGGTGCCGCGCCGTGCCACCGCCTCCAGGGCGCGCAGGGCGTCCTGGGCCGAGTGGTGCGGCGCGGTCGGCTTGTGCTGCAGCGCCACGGTGGTCTCCCCCTGCGCTCGCTTCGAAGGCCCTGTCCGGTCAGCGGGTCCTCTTCACGATAACCGCCAAGCGGCTTGGGGCGAGGGGTTGTTGGGGAGTCCGTGCGCCCTCCCAACTGCGGCGCCGACCCTCTGGCATATGCCAGAGGAATGCCCCGGCGTTCCGACCTCGGACGACTGACGACTGACGACTGACGGCCGACGTCGAACGCCGGGGGCGAGTGTGTTCCGCCGTCACAGCACCGCGCTGAGGAATTCCCGTGTGCGGTCGTGCTCCGGCTCGCTGAAGATCTTCTCCGGCGCGCCGGCCTCGATGACCCGGCCCGAGTCGAACATCAGGACCTGGTCCGAGATGTCCCGGGCGAAGTTCATCTCGTGGGTCACGCACAGCATGGTGATGTCGGTGCTGCGCGCGATGTCCCGCAGCAGGTCGAGGACGCCCGCGACCAGCTCGGGGTCGAGCGCCGAGGTCACCTCGTCGAGGAGGAGCACCTTCGGCCGCATCGCCAGCGCGCGTGCGATCGCCACCCGCTGCTGCTGACCGCCGGAGAGCTGGGCCGGGCGGGCGTCGCACTTGTCGGCCAGGCCCACCAGGTCGAGCAGCCCCTCGGCCCGCTCCACGGCCTCGTCCCTGGACATGCCGAGCACGGTGACCGGCGCCTCGGTGATGTTGCGCAGCACGCTCATGTTCGGGAACAGGTTGAACTGCTGGAACACCATCCCGATCTGCTTGCGGGCCTCGCGGCGCTCCTTCTCGGTCGCCGGGAAGAGCTTCTTCCCGTCCACGGTGATCGTGCCCTCGTCGGGCTTCAGCAGCGTCATCAGCAGCCGGAGGATCGTCGTCTTGCCCGACCCGGAGGGGCCGATCAGGGTGACGTGCTTGCCGGCGTCGACGGAGAAGTCGAGATGGTCGAGGACGGTGTTGTCCCCGAACCGCTTGGTGACCTGCTCCAGGCGTATCAGCTCGCCGGAGCTGCGCTCGGGGCTCTTCTCGGGGTGGGGGAGAGTGTCAGTGGGCAAGGCGTCGCTCCAGGGCTCGCAGGGCAAGGGAGGCCAGGTAGGAGACGATGACGAAGGCCACGCCGATCACCGTCAGGGGCTCGGTGAACTGGAAGTTCTGCTGCGAGAACAGGCGCGCCTCGCCGAGCATCTCCAGCACCGTGATCGCCATCAGCAGGGGCGTGTCCTTCAGCATCGAGATCACGTAGTTGCCGAGGGCGGGCACCACCCGGCGGACGGCCTGCGGCAGGATCACCGCGGTCCATGTCCGGCCCGGCGGCAGGCTCAGCGCCGTCGCCGCCTCCCACTGCCCGGCCGGCACCGCCTCGATGCCGGCCCGGTAGACCTGCATCGTGTACGTCGAGTAGTGCAGGCCGATGCCGATCACGCCGGTGGTCAGCGCCGAGGCGGTCACGCCCCACTCGGGCAGCACGTAGAAGAGGAAGAACAGCTGCACCAGCAGCGGGGTGTTGCGCACGAACTCGGTGACCACCCCGACGGGCCAGGTCACGAAGCGGGACGGCATCCGCATCAGCAGCGCCCACACCAGGCCGAGCACGAAGGAGATCAGCGAGCCCAGCACCAGGATCTGCAGGGTGACCAGCAGGCCGTCCCGGAAGTGCGGCATGAACTCGGAGACCGCGTTCCAGTCCCACGTCATCGGACACCCCCGATCCCGGCCGGCTCGGGGGCGACGGCCTTCCGCCTCGGGGCCGCCCTGCCGACGCCCGCCTTCAGCTTCTTCTCCAGACCGCGCATCATCCGGGTGAGCAGGAAGGCGATCACGAAGTAGATCAGCAGGACGTACGTGTAGATCTCCGCGCTCTCCTGCAGCGCGAGGCGCACCAGGTTGCCGCTGAACGCCAGATCGCCCATGCCCATGACCGACACCAGGGAGGTGCCCTTGAGCAGCTCGATCAGCAGGTTGGAGAAGGGCGGGATCATCTCCGGCACCGCCTGCGGCAGCAGGATCAGCTTCATCCGCTGCCAGGGCGTGAAGCTGAGGGCGATGCCGCCCTCCCGCTGCGCCGGGTCCACGGCGGCGAGCGCGCCGCGCACGATCTCGGCGCCGTACGCCCCGTAGGTCAGGCCCAGCGCGAGGGTGCCCGCCCACATCGGCACGAGCTGCCAGCCGAAGGCCGGCGGCAGCACGAAGAACACCCAGAAGATCATCACCAGCGCGGAGGTGCCACGGAACACCTCGGTGTAGAAGCCCGCGAGGAAGCGGACGATCCACAGCCGGTGGGTGCGCGCGACACCGACCGTGAAGGACACGGCCGTCGCCAGCAGCGCGCTGTACACCAGCAGTTGGAGCGTGACCCAGACGCCCCGGAGCACGAGTTCCCACAGTCCGGATGTCATCCGCCGCACAGCTCCTTCGCGGTCAGATCGGTCATCTCGTCCTCGGTGAACCCGAACGGCTTCAGGATGCGGAGCAGTTCACCGCTCTTCTTGAGCTTGTGCAGCTCGACGTTGAAGGCGTCCCGCAGGTTGGTCTCGGTCGGCCGGAAGGCGAAACCGCCGCCGTCGACGTGCGGTCTGCCGTTCACGATCGGCTTGAACGCCTCGGTCACCTCGGCCTTGCTGGACTTCTTCACCACCTCGCGGGTGGTCAGCGCCGTGCCCGCGAAGACGTCCACGCGCCCGGCCTCGACGGCGTTGAGGCCGGCCACCTGGTCGGGGACGATCAGGATGTCGCTCTCCTTGTAGCCGGCCTCCACCGCGTAGGCGATCTCGGCGTAACCGGTGCCGGTGGCGAACCTGGCCTTCTTCGCGACGACGTCCTCGTAGTCGTGCAGCCCGAGCGGGTTGCCCTTGCGCACGATGAAGGAGTCGAGCATCTGGTAGTCGGGGTCGGAGAAGACGACCTGTGCGCAGCGGTCCGGATTGATGTACATCCCGGCCGCCACGACGTCGAACTGCTGTGACGCCAGGCCCGGGATGAGAGAGCCGAACTCCGTGGGCACCGGCTGCACCCGGTCCACGCCGAGCCGCTTGAAGATGACCTTCGCCAACTCCGGTGCCTCGCCGGTCAGTTCGCCGTCCTTGTCGATGTACCCGAAGGGGATCTCGCCGGCGATGCCGAGCCGGGCCACGCCCTGGGCCCGCAGCCGGTCGAGCAGGTCGCCGCCCTTCACGTCCGACGCGGTGGCCACCCGTGAGCAGCCGACGGCCCCCGTCGCGCCGAGCGCCGCGACCCCCGCGAGCAGCGACCGGCGTGCGGGGCGTGCGATCCCCGAAGTCCTCGAGGTCCCTTGTTCATTTACGGATATGCCCCATGGAGGGGTTCTGTGTGGTGGAGCCATGGGCGCGCAGCTACCCGAAGCCCCGGAGGTTATGCCGATCTTTTTCGGTCCGATACGGGGCCGAGTCCTCCCACGTCACGGCACCCCCTCGGCTTCCCGGACGGCACAGCCGTCCGCCCGGCGGGATCTCGGCCAACCCGGTGACGAGGGGGGCGGCACCGCGCCGGCGGGGTACCCGTGCCGTGGGACCGCGGCGGGCACCGGACCGGCCGGTCCCGTACGCGAGGGACACCGGACGTTCCTGGCACCGGCACGGAACAGCAGCGGGAAGGGTGAACATGACAGCACTGGGATTCCTGTACCCGGGCCACTCCGGCGAGGACGACTACCCGCGCATCGAGCAGCTCCTGGGCAGCGACGTCCGGGTGGACCTGGTGCACACCGACATCGGCGAGGGCGCGCACCGGGAGCTGGACGTCCTGCGCGAGATGGGCTCCCCGCAGCGGCTGGAGGAGGGCACGGCCGGGCTGCGGCTGGCCGGCGCCGACGCCGTGGTGTGGGCCTGCACCAGCGGCGGCTTCGTCCACGGCTGGGAGGGCGCCCAGGAACAGGTGACCCACCTGGCCCGGACGGCGGGCCTGCCGGCCTCCTCCACCTCCTTCGGCTTCGTGCACGCGGCGCGGGAGATCGGAGTGCGCCGGGTCGCGGTCGGCGCGACGTACCCGGACGACGTGGCCCGGCTCTTCGCGGACTTCCTGGCCGCCGCCGGACTGGAGACCGTGGCCGTCGCCGGCTCGGGCGTCGGCACGGCGGCGGAGGTCGCCGCCTGGACCGGGGCCGAGGTGCTGGCGCTGGCCCGCGCCGCCGACCGCCCCGAGGCGGAGGCGGTCCTCCTGCCCGACACGGCCCTGCACACGGCGGCGCACATCCCGCTCCTGGAGAAGGAGCTGGGCAAGCCGGTCCTCACCGCCAACCAGGTCACCGTCTGGGAGGGGCTGCGCCTGGCCGACCGGCGCGTCAACGCACCGCAGTTGGGGGCGCTGTTCACCCGGGAGCCGGTGGTGCAGATGTGAGACGGGGCACCCCGGTCCCGCCGACGGGACCGGGGGAGCTCCGCGGTGCTCCGCGCGGTGCCTCCCGTAGCGCCTCCGTGGTGCTTTCCGTGGTCGGCACGGAGGCGTGCGTGCCCCGGCCGCGGAAGACTGTGACCACAGCGGCCGGGCCGGTACGTCCACACCGGCCGGCGGGGAACCACGACCAGGGGAGCGACCATGACCACCATCGAGAACGGCGCGTACGAAGGCTTCACCGCCGAGGAGCGGGCCGCGATGAAGGAGCACGCGCAGGAGCAGAAGAAGGCGGCCCGCCGCGGCTCCAAGGCGGACAAGGCGGCGGAGGCCGAGCGGGACCTGCTCGCGAAGATCGCCGAGATGGAGGGCGCCGACCGGGCCATGGCCGAGCGCGTCCACGCCGTCGTCACGGCCACCGCCCCCCAGCTCGCGCCGAAGCTCTGGTACGGGATGCCCGCCTACGCGCTGGACGGCAAGGTCGTCTGCTTCTTCCAGAGCGCGGCGAAGTTCAAGGCACGCTACGCCACGCTCGGCTTCAACGACCCGGCCAGGCTGGACGACGGCGCGATGTGGCCGACCGCCTTCGCCCTGACCGAGGTCACGCCCGAGGTGGAGGCCCGCATCGCCGCCCTCGTGAAGCAGGCGGTGAGCTGAGGACCGCGGCGCGTCGGCGGGCGGTCACCGGGCGGGCGGTGCCGTGAGGCCCAGCCCGGTGAGCGCGGCCCGGCCCGCGGCGGCGTGCTCCCCGCCGGCGAGCAGCAGGGTGCGCGCCGACTGGTAGGGGCAGCCGGCCGCGTCGAGGGCCGCCGCCGCGGCGAGCTGCCCCGGCAGGTCACCGTCGAGCAGCGCCCGGGCGCGGTCCGCCAGGGCGGTGGCGACCGGGTTGCCGGCGACCGTCCTCCGGGCGGCGGCGACCCGGTCCCGGGCGTCCGGATGTCCGGCGAGCACCGCCGCCTCCGCCCGGAGCGCCACGTACCAGTGCAGCCAGATCCAGCACACCCACTTCCACACCTCCTCGGCCTCCGGCGCGAGCCGGTCCAGCGCCGCGTCCGCGTCCCCGTGGTGCAGCATGACCATGGCGTCGAGAACGGCGCCGTACCCCAGGCGGTGCTGTTCCCGGGCCGTGTCCGCCCGGCCGACGACCGCGAGCCAGGCCGTCCGGGCGTCGTGGTCGCCGCGCAGGCCGTGCACCATGGCGACCGACGCGGCCGCGGCGCCCAGGGACAGCGACGGCCGGCGACCGCTGTGCTCCCACGCCTCCAGGAACCGCCCGCTGCGGCCGAGCACCTCGTGGCCGTGCCCGGCGAACGCGTCCGCGACCAGCAGCCAGGACGTGGCGTGGTGGCCCGCCCCGGCCAGCAGCGGATGCCCGGCGAGCTGCCGCCCCCACCGCCGGGCGTCCCGCAGCCCGCCCACGCCGACGGCGGTGCCGGCGGCCATGGCGAGGGCGTCCATCGCCTCGTGCGTACGGGCGGGATCCGGCGGGAGGGAGACGAGGAGGTCCACCCGGCGCCGGGCGGCCGCCGCGGCGGCGAAGGCGTCACCGGTCCAGCTCCGGGCGCCGGACAGCGCGTCGAGGGCGGCGGACTCCGCCACCGGGTCCCCCGTGCGCCGGGCGAGCGCGACGGCCCGTTCGGCGCGTACGACCGTGTCGTCCACGGTGTTCTCCGCGGCGCCCTGGACCGCGCCGTACGCGTCGCCGAGCACCGCCGCCTCGGCCAGCGCGACGGCCGCCTCGGTGGCCGGGGTGCCGTCGGCGTGCTCGCGCGCCCCGGCGAGAAGGGCCGTCGCCTCCGCCACGGGGGGAATCCGCGTGAACAGGGTGGAGAAGCGGTACGCGACGATGGCGGCCGCCGCCAGGTCGCGGCACGCGCCCGCACGGTCCCCGGCGCCGAGGGCGGCCTCGGCGGCGGCGCGGTGCAGCCGGTACATGTCGTCGCCGAGCCGGCGGCACCCGGCCACCGCGGCGGCCTGCCGCAGCGCCTCGGCCCGCGCGCCGTCGTCGGCGGCGAGGGCGGCGGCCTGCTCGTGGCGCCGCTGGGACTCGCCGAGCAGGGTGCGGGAGAAGGCGAGGCCGGCCAGCGACACGGCGAGCCGGTACGCGTCCGCGCGCCGCTCGGGCCGGCCGGCGGCCCAGGCGAGGGCGGCCCGCAGGTCGTCCGCCAGCGCGTCGAACCGGGCCCGCCAGTCCTTGTCCGACACGTCCCCGAGAACGGTCGCGGCCTCCAGGCACCAGCGCAGGTGCCGGTGGCGCACCCCGGTCAGCTCACCGGCGTCGGCGAGCCGTTCCGTCCCGTACCGGCGGATGGGCTCCAGCGCCCGGTACCGGGTGCCGGTGGCCGTCGGCACCACGGTGAGGAGGCTGTGCTCGGCGAGCCGGCCGAGCCCGTCGACGACCGCGGCGAGGTCGGGCGGGACGCTTCCGGTGCCGGGGGCGGGCGCTCCGGCGCCGTCGTGGGCCGCCTCGGCGGTGCGGCCGGTGGCTGTCTCGGCGGTGCTGTCGTCGGCCGTCTCCGCGGTGCTGTCGTCGGCCGCCTCCGCGGCGAACCCGGCGACCTCGGTGGCCGCCTCGGCGGTGAACGGGGCGACGAACACCGACACCCGGCGCAGCAGCGCCCGGTCCCACGGGTCCAGCAGGTCGTGGCTCCAGTCCAGCACCGCCCGCAGCGACCGGTGCCGTTCGTCGGCGCGCGGCCCGCCGGTGAGGAGCCGCAGCGGATCGGCGAGCCCGGCCGTCAGACCGTCCAGCCCGAGCGTGGACCAGCGTGCCGCGGCCAGCTCGATCGCCAGCGCCATGCCGCCGAGCCGTTCGCAGATCGCCACGACCCCGTCGCCCGCCGCCGGACCGGGCGGCTGCCCGACGGCGGCGGCCCGGTCCGTGAACAGCGCCACCGCCTCCGACGCCTCACCGCCCTCCACGGACAGCGGCGGCACCGGCAGCACCCGCTCGAACGGCACCGTCAGCCGCACCCGGCTCGTCACGAGCACCCGCAGCCCTGGACACGCGGCCAACAGCCGTTCCAGGAACGGCGCCACACCGTCGCGGACCTGCTCGCAGTTGTCCAGCACCAGCAGCGCCCGGCGGTCCGCCAGCGCCGCCCGCACCGCGTCGTCGACACCACGCCCGGGCTGTTCGCCCACGCCGACGGCCACCGCGACCGCCGCCCCCACCCGGTCCGGCTCGGTCACGGGAACGAGGTCGACGAACCACACGCCGTCCGCGAAGTCACCGGCCACGTCCGCCGCCACCGCCAGCGCGAGCCGCGTCTTGCCGACCCCGCCCGGACCGGTGACGGTCACCAGCCGGTGCGTCCTCACCGCCTCGGCGAGTTCCCCGCGCTCCCGCACCCGGCCGACGAACGCCGTCAACGGCGCCGGCAGGGGCGGCGCCGTCCGCGACCGCTCCGCCCGCGCCGTCTCGCCCGCGTGCCGGGCGAGCGCTCGCCGGTCCGGCAGTCCCGTCTTCCGCAGCAGCGAGGAGACGTGCGACTCGACGGTGCGTACGGAGAGGACCAGCCGGGCCGCGATCTCCGCGTTGCTGAGGTGCTCTCCGAGCAGCGCGAGCACTTCCGCTTCCCGCGCCGATATCCCTGGACTGGTCACCGGGCCATTATCCGGGGGCGGTTCACCGTCCGTGGCGGTTTCCGTGGCCGGCACGGAAGCGCCCCGCACCCGGCCCGGGAGAGGCTCGGACCACGACGGCCCGCCCGGACGGAACCGGGCGGCCGCGACCCGCGACCCGCGACCGACAGGAGCGACCATGAGCACCGCCACCGCCACCGCCACCGCCGCCCCTCGCTCCCGCGCCCGGCGCCGCGAGGACACCGAGCACCGGCTCGCCCACGACGTCGACGTCTGGGTGGCCAGCGCCTCGGCGGACGGCGCCCCGCACCTCGTACCGCTCTCCTTCGACCGGGACGGCGAGGCGCTGCTGGTGGCCACACCGGCGGACAGCCCCACCGGCAGGAACCTGGCCGCCACCCGGACCGCCCGGCTCGCCCTCGGCCACACCCGTGACGTCACGGTGATCGACGCCGATGCCGAGGTCCTGGAGCTCGACGCGCTGCCGCCGGAGCGGGCCGACAGGTTCGCCGCGCGCACCGGTTTCGACCCGCGCGCGTCGGCCACGGCGTACCGCTGGTTCCGGCTCGTCCCGCGCCGCGTCCAGGCCTGGCGCGAGGAGAACGAGCTGACCGGCCGCCTCCTGATGCGCGACGGCCACTGGCTCGCCTGACACCCCGGTGCCGGTGCCGGAAGCCAGGCTGCCCGGCATGGCGACGGACGGCGGCTTCGGCTGGGGGGCGACGCGACGGCGTCGGTGTACCGGTTGGGCGGCGTCGAGGGGATCGACTGGTTCGGGTCCCCGTAAGGAGGTGCCAACCCCCGTGGACCGAGGGCGCCTTCAGTCCGCGGGCACCGATGAGTTCTCTGTCCCGCGGGAGTCTCACCGGCGGCAACGCACGCCACAACAGCACGGCTCTTACGTGAACCGGGAGAGGGAAGATGACAACAGCTCGAGAGCAGTCGGCCATGGCCGAGTCCCGCGTCGTCTCCGCCGACGGCACCGAGATCGCATTCGAGCAGTCGGGAAGCGGGCCGGCCGTCGTCCTGGTCGCCTCAGCGCTGGCCGACCGCTCCGACACCGCCGAACTCGCGGCCCTCCTCGCCCGGCACTTCACCGTCATCAACTACGACCGGCGTGGACGGGGGGCCAGCGGTGACGCCGACGCATACGCCCCCGGCCGCGAGGTCGAGGACATCGCCGCCTTGATCGAACACGTCGGCGGTTCGGCGTCGCTGTTCGGCTCGTCCTCCGGAGCGGTCCTCGCCCTGCGCGCGGCCGCTGCCGGACTGAACGTCGACCGCCTGGCCCTGTACGAGCCGCCGTTCGTCGTCGCCGAAGGCGACGAGGCGCCGCCCGGGGATCTCGCGCAGCAGATCACCGCACTGCTCGCGGAAGGCCGGCACAGCGACGCGGTCAAGTACTTCATGACCAAGGTGCAGGGCATGCCCGGCATAGCCGTGTCCTTCATGAGGCTCATGCCGAAGACATGGGCGAACCTCACCGGGCTGGCCCGCACCCTGCCCTACGACATCGCGGTCATGGGCGACACCCAGCAGGGCAGGCCGCTCGACGCCGAGGAGTGGAAGGGGGTGACCGCGCGTACCCGGGTACTGACCGGCGGCAAGAGCCCGGCGGCCTTCCAGCGCGCCGCCCGCGCCCTCACGGAGATCCTGCCGCAGGCAGACCACCGCACCCTGCCCGGCCTCAACCACGGCGCCGTCGTCATGGCCCCGAGGAAAATCGCCCCCCGGATCACCGAATTCATCAAGGGGTGAGCTTGTGGTTCGAGCGGTTCGGCGGGCCCGCACGGGTGCGGGGGGAGGCCGCCCCGCCGAGGGGTGACCTGAGAAGGGGCGGTGGGTCACGCCGTGAGGGGCACGGCAGCCGGCGCCGTGCCGAGCTCGCACCAGACGTACTTGCCCTGGCCGCCCTCTCGCCCGAGCGGTTGCCAGCCCCACGTGTCGGCGCAGGCCCGCACCAGTGCCAGGCCCCGCCCGTCCTCCCGGTCCAGGGCGTGGTCCAGCGGCTGCGGCGGCTCGGGCGGGGACGGGTCCGCGTCCCAGGCACCGAGGCGGAGGACTCCCGTCCCCGACCAGTGCACCCGCAGGGCCGCCGGCCCCTTGGTGTGCCGGACGGCGTTGCCCACCAGCTCCGTCGCGAGCAGCTCCGCCACGTCGACCAGGCGGATCAGTCCGTGCACGGTGAGGATCAGGCGGAGGGTGCGGCGACAGACGGTGACGGCTCTGGGGTCGTTGGGGATGTGGAGGGAGTACTCCCACGGTTCGCTTTCGGGCACGGCTCGCTCCTGTCGAGACGGCGGAGGGGTGGGGGGTGGGGCGCGGTGGCAGTGCCGCGTCCGTCATGGCACGACGGAGCGGTGCGCTTCCGGTGCCCCGGAGTGTCGCAGAGTGCGCGGCGTGTCACCGACGGTAGACCTAGAATTTTAAGTCTGGCAAGCCGGTCGCGTAATCTGCCCCTCGAACGAGTAGCGCGCGCAGGCGCGTTGGGAGGATCTGCGGATGGCACTGAGGCGGGAGCCGACGGCGCGACAGATGCGTCTGGCGGTCGAGCTGCGCCGGCTGCGTGACGCGGCCGGTCTCGCGGCCCGTGAGGCTGCCGCTCTGTTGGGGGTGAGCTCGGCGCAGATCAGCCAGATCGAAGCGGGCCTCGCGGGTGTGAGTGAGAAAAGGCTGCGCCGTCTCGCGGCCCACTACATGTGCTCGGACGAAGCGCTGATCGATGCCCTGGTCGTCATGGCGACCGGTCGGGAGCGCGGCTGGTGGGAGCAGTACCGAGGGGTGCTGCCCACACCCTTCCTCGACCTCGCGGAGCTGGAGCACTACGCGGTCTCGCTGAGGGAGGTCCAGTTCCTCTACGTACCCGGCCTGTTGCAGACGGAGGACTACGCCCGCGCGGTCTACTCCTACCGGGTTCCAGAACTGCCTTGCGGGGACATCGAGTTGCGCGTCCGGCACCGCATGCAGCGCAAGGTGATCCTGGAACGCCCTGCTCCCACCCCGTACTGGGCCGTCATCCACGAGGCGGCGTTGCGCGTCATGGTCGGCGACCGTGCCGCTGCACGCTCTCAACTCGCGCACCTTGCCGAATTCTCCGAAGCGGAACACGTGACCGTGCGGATCATCCCCTTCGAGCTGGAGGGCTTCGCGGGGGCCGGCAGTGCGATGACGTATGCGGAGGGCCCGGTGTCCAAGCTGGACACCGTCGTGCGCGATGCGCCGCACGGCGCGGCCTTCCTGGACTCCGAAGCGCAACTCGCCTCTTTCCGAACACTCTTCCGTAAGGTGGAGGATGCGTCGCTCGAACCCGGACGGTCGCGTGAGCTCATCCACAAGCTGGCGAAAGAGTTGTGAGGCATCTCGTGGACACCCTCGATAACTGGCGGAAGTCGAGCTACTCGGGTCCCGGAGACGGCGACTCCTGCGTGGAGATCGCGGAGGGACCCGTCCGGGTGGCCATACGCGACTCCAAGGACCCCGCCCGCGCCACCCTCGCCTTCCCCGCCCCCGCCTTCGCCGCGTTCCTGGACAGCCTCAAGGACCCCGCCGGGGAATGACCGGGGAATAAGCGGAGGCACCCTCCTGTTAGCCAGCGCAGCGACCCGCAGCGAACCGGTACGACACACAGGAGGCACCCCGCCATGGCCGCAGACGCCGCAGAGGAGATCCGGGGCACCGCCCACGGCACCGCTCCCGTACCCCTCTCCGTGCTGGACCTGGTGACCGTCGGGGCCGGCCGTACCGCCACGGACGCGCTGCGGACCAGCGTGGACATCGCGCGGCTCGCCGAGGCCCGCGGGTACCACCGGTACTGGGTGGCCGAGCACCACTCGATGCCGGGCGTGGCCTCCTCCTCGCCCGCCGTGATCCTCGCGCACCTCGCCGCGCACACCGGGCGCATCCGGCTCGGTTCGGGCGGCGTGATGCTGCCGAACCACGCGCCGCTGGTGATCGCGGAGCAGTTCGGCACGCTGGAGGCGATGGCGCCGGGGCGCGTCGACCTGGGGCTCGGGCGGGCGCCCGGCACCGACGGGGCGACCGCCGCCGCGCTGCGCCGCACCGACCGGCTGCACGAGGGCGCCGACGACTTCCCCCAGCAGCTCGCCGAGCTGATCCGGTTCCTGGACGACGACTTCCCCGACGGGCACCCCTACCGCCGGATCCACGCCGTGCCGGGCCCCGTGCAGGCCACGTCCCCCGGGGGCGTGCAGTCCCCGCACCGGCCGCCGGTGTGGCTGCTGGGCTCGTCCGGTTTCAGCGCGCGGCTGGCCGGCACCCTGGGGCTGCCCTTCGCCTTCGCGCACCACTTCTCCGCGCAGAACACGATCCCGGCGCTGGACCTGTACCGCGAGTCCTTCCGCCCGTCGGCCGTGCTGGACGAGCCGTACGCCCTGATCGGCGTCGCCGCGCTCGCCGCCGACGACGAGAAGGAGGCACGCCGGCAGGTGCTGGCCGCTGCGCTGAACATGGTCCGGCTGCGCAGCGGGCGCCCCGGGCTGGTGCCGACGCCCGAGGAGGCGGAGGCGTACGACTTCAGCCCGATGGAGCGGGAGTTCGTGCGGTCCTGGAACGCCAACGTCGTCCACGGCACCGCCGACGAGGTCCGCGCGGGCCTCGACGACCTGCACAAGCGCACCGGCGCCGACGAGCTGATGCTCACCGCCAACGCCCACGGCGGTGACGTGCGGCTGCGCTCCTACGAGCTGATCGCCGACGCCTACGGCTTGCCGGCGCCGGCCTGAATCCCGGGCGTCCCCGAGGCGTCCAGCAGCGCGGAGATGCGGTCCGGCGCCACCGGCCGGGAGTACAGCCAGCCCTGGCCGGTGTCGCAGCCGATGCGGCGCAGCCGGGTCGCCTGGTCGGAGGTCTCCACGCACTCGGCGGTGACGGTGAGGCCGAGGCGGTGGGCGAGCTGGACCATCGCCTCGACGATGACCTCGTCGGCCGGGCTCGCGGACGCGTCGGCGGCGTCGGCGGTACCGGACGCGTCCGGGGCGCCGGCGGAGACCCCGCCGTACTGGAAGCCGCGCACGAAGGCGCCGTCCAGCTTCAGGACGGAGACCGGCAGCCGGCTGAGGTAGGCCAGGTTCGAGTAGCCGGTGCCGAAGTCGTCGATGGCGATGCGGACGCCCATGTCGCTGAGGGCCTTGAGGACCTCCAGCGGGCGGCCCGCCGAGCCCATCACCGCGGACTCCGTCAGCTCCAGCTGGAGCAGGTGCGGGGCCAGGCCCGTCTCCTTCAGGGTCGCCGCCACGTCCGCCACCAGGTCGGAGTCCCACACCTGGCGGACGGCGACGTTGACGCTGACGAAGAGGGGCGGCCCGGCGGGGTGGTCGAGCTGCCAGCGGCGGGCCTGCCGGCAGGCGGTGCGCAGGGTCCAGCGGCCGAGGGGGACGATCGAGCCGTCCTCCTCCGCCAGTGCGATGAACCGATTCGGCGCCAGTACGCCGAACTGAGGATGATTCCAGCGGATGAGCGCCTCGACGCCCCGCACCCGGCCGTCGTCCATGCCCACCAGCGGCTGGTACTCGAGCGCGAACTCGCCCCGGTCGATGGCGGGGCGCAGGGTGGCGGCGAGGGCCTGGCGGGTCATGCGGCTGGCGTTGCGCTCCGGGTCGAAGAGCGTCCAGCGGGCGCGGCCGTCGGCCTTGGCCCAGTACAGCGTCGTGTCGGCCGCCTGCATCAGGGCGGTGGGCGTCGTCCCGGCGGTGTGCCGCTCGACGACGCCGGCCGACGCGGTGACCGACAGGCGGCGGCCGGACAGCTCGAAGGGCTGCTGGAGGGCGTCCAGGACGGACTCGGCGAGGTCGGCGAGCTGGTCGGTGCCGGTGGAGTCCTCCACGAGCAGCGCGAACTCGTCGCCGCCGAGCCGGGCCACCAGCGGCACCCCGCCCCGGGCGCCCGCTGACTCCTCGGCGCAGCGCGTCAGGCGTTCGGCGACGGCGGCCAGCAGCCGGTCGCCGACGCGGTGGCCGAGGGTGTCGTTGATGGCCTTGAAGCCGTCCAGGTCCAGGTAGCACAGCCCGATCCGGCCGGTGCCGCCGTGCTCGCAGGAGTCCGTGTCCAGCGCGGCCGTCAGGCGCTCGAAGAACAGGGCGCGGTTGGGCAGCCGGGTCACCGGGTCGTGCATCTGGAGGTGGCGCAGCCGGTCCTGGAGCTCGCGGCTGGCGCTGACGTCGGAGACGGAGAGCAGCAGGCCCGGTGTCTCCCCGGCCAGCGGCGCCACGGTGACCTGCACCCACAGGGAGCGGCCGTCGGTGCGCTTCAGGCGGCGGGTGCAGCGCAGGCGGGGCTGCCGGCCGCCCAGCACCTCGCGGTAGGCGTGCCAGATGCCCGCGTCGGAGGCGAGGCTGACCAGGTCGGCGGCCGGGCGGCCGGTCAGGGCGGCGGGGTCGGTGCCGAGCAGGGTGCCCAGCGTGTCGTTGGCGCTGACGACGAGGCCGTCGGGATCGACGACGGCCATGGCGAGCGGGGCGGCCGCGAACGCCGAGCGGTAGGCGGTGGGGCCGGTACGCGCGGCCAGGTCGATGTCACTGTCCGTCACGGCCGACCGGTCGAGGTCTGCCGGCGCCGGCCCTTCGGAGGTTCCGTTCACCGCTCGCTCCCGCAGTGCCTCGATCTCGGTCCGTCTGTGTCCGTGCAGGAAAGTGTGCCGATCATAGAGGCTGGCTCCGGGCCCTTCCAGCCGCCGTACCGCCTTCTGGACCGAGTGAGCCCTCCGGTTGATCGTTTCTGCCCGTGTCTGGGCGGCTCTTTTCCCCCTCCGACCAGTCGTGACGTTCCGTGAGTGACCCGGGGGCGACGGGTTCCGGAGCGGTTCCGCGCGGCTCACCCGTCCGGTGCAGGCGAACAGGGCGCAGTACGACAAACACACACAAGCTGGGTGCGGTGTCCCGCGAACCGCACCCGGAGGTCCCTGTGCCGCGCCAGCTCCCCCTGAGGCGACGTCCCCGAGGGGCTCACGAGGGCACCGGCGCGGCCCGCGGGACGACGGGGACGGTCCGCTCCCGGCTGCGCAGCACGGCGGCGGTGTGCACCACGCTGTCGGCGCTCGCCGCGACCTCCCTGATCACCGCCCCCTCGGTCGCCGAACCCTTCTCCCCGGACCCCTGCGCGCTGCCGCGCACCGCCGCCCACCACTCCGAGGGCCTGGACACCTGGAACACCGCCTATCCGCGCCCGGTCCGCGCGCTGGACGCGGTCATGGTCTTCCTGTCCTTCCCGGACTCGCAGCCGCTGACCGCCCCGGCCGAGCTGGCCGCCGACCACTTCCCGGCCACCACCCGCTTCTTCCGGCGCGCCTCCTACGGCGCCTTCACGCTCCGCCCGCACACCCTGCGGGAGTGGATCCCCATGCCGAGGCCGTCGACGGCGTACGCCGTGCGGCGCGACTGGAGCCCCGGGCCCCGGGCCGCCTACCTGCGCGACGCGCTCGCCGCCGCCGACCCGCACGTGGACTTCTCCCGCTACGACGTCGTCTACCTCGTCGCCGACCCGGACGCCCCCGGCGTCGACTCCGACGCCACCAAGGTCGTCAACCTGGACACCCCGCTGCGGGCCGACGGCGCCGGCATCCGGCGCCTCGTCACGGTGTTCGAGAACCATCCGCCGGACCGGCTGGTCCTCGCCCACGAGACCGGGCACGTCTTCGACCTGCCGGACCTGTACCACCGGCCCGCCGACGGCAAGGGCGACTGGGACACGTACGTCGGCGACTGGGACCTGATGGGCAGCCAGTTCGCCCTGGCCCCGGACCTGTTCGGCTGGCACAAGTGGAAGCTGGGGTGGCTGCGGCCCCGGCAGGTGGCGTGCGTGCGCGGCGGCGAGCCGGTCCGGCTGACGCTGGAACCGCTGGGCGCCGGCCCGGAGGTGGCCGTCGCGGGGGCCGCGGGGGCGCCCGCGTTCGGGCTCGGGCGGGGCACCAAGCTGGCCGTGGTCCGCACCGGCCCCGACAGCGCGCTCGCCTTCGAGGCGCGGGTGCCGGCGGGCAACGACGCCGCCGCCTGCCGGGCGGGGGTGCTGGTGTACCGGGTGCGCGGCGGGGTGCGGTCGGGGGGCGGGCCGATCCAGGTGATCGACGCCCACCCGCGCACGGAGGCCTGCTGGGAGGAGTCCGTCCACCCGCCGCTCGCGGACGCGCCGGTCGCCCTCGGTGAGACCTTCACGGTGCCGGGGGAGGGCGTACGGGTGCAGGTGGAGGGGCGGACGGCGTCGGGGGCGTGGACGGTGAAGATCACCCCGGGGTAGACGGCCCGGACCGGACGGCCGGACCGGACGGCCGTGGCCGGGTACGGGGCCGGATACGGCTGGGTACGGGGCCGGATACGCGGAAGGCCCCTCGCTCTCACGAGGGGCCTTCCGGTGTCTGTGCGCCGCCAGGGACTCGAACCCCGGACCCGCTGATTAAGAGTCAGCTGCTCTAACCAACTGAGCTAGCGGCGCCTGCTGACGTCGTAGACCTTAGCATCCTGGTCGGCGGGAGGAGAAATCGAGATCCGCACCGCGGCCCGGGCCGCCCGCACGGCCGCCCAGAGCAGGACCTCCGGGCCGGGCAGCCACGGGTGGCGGGTGTCCGGCGCCACCAGCCAGCGGGAACCGGAACGGGCCGGGGCGCCGGCGAGGGCCGGGACGGTCACCGCGTCCCCGGTGCCGTGGCACAGCAGCGGCGGCACGGCGACGGCGCGGCCCTCCTGCCGGCCGCGCGCGCTCCACTCCTCCCACTCCAGCAGGGAGGGCAGCCGGTGGGCGGTGCCCGGCGCGGCGAAGAGCAGTATGCGGCCGCGGAACTCGGCCACCGGCCCCGAACCCGGGCCCTCGTCCCACAGGCGGTCCAGCATCCGGCGTCCGAAGACCGTGGGGACGCTGACCACGTCGAAGGCCGAACCGCAGGGCAGGACGAGAGGGGCGTCGGGCCGTTCCTCCCACAGGGCGAGCGTGCTGCGCGGGTAGGTGCCCGCCGAGGCCAGCCAGGCGGCGCCGTCCGCGGTGACGTCCGAGGCATTCCGTGTGCTGCTCATGCCGTCCACATCTACCGGGCGTGAGGAGGTCGTCGCGCCGAGTTGCCGGAAACCGGGACAGGGCGGCGGGGCGGCGGGTATTCTGCCCACCTGGCATATGCGATCGGGGTATTCGAACAGCTGGGCGAAGGGGTGCCGGTCGTCGGCCACCCGTTGCCGCTCGCCGTGCGGTCACACCGGGTCGATGTGCCCCGGGCCGCCGCCCTCGCCGCCGCGCAGCAGGCCGCGCCCGAACTCCACCATCTTCTTGGCGTAGTCCTCGGTCCACCCGGCCCGCTCGGCGACGTCCGCGAGCGTCAGCCGGTCGAACTTCCGCGGGTCCGCCAGCTGCGCCGCGGCCATCGCCTGGAACTCCATCGCCCGGTCCGCCGCCGCCCGGAACGCCTGCGTCAGCTCCGTCGCGCGCTCCAGCAACGCCCGGGGGTCGTCGAGCGACTCGAGGTCGAAGAAGTGCTCCGGATCGGAGGTCGCCTCCGCGGGTTCGAAGAGCAGGGGCGCGGGGCGCAGCCGCGGTTGGTTCCGGCCCGGCGTGGGCTCCGCCATGACTTCTCCTTCTCGTACGTCACGAACGACCCGTCCCGCGGCGGGGCACCCCCGGTGGAGCGGGCCATCGTCCATTGTCCCGCGCCCGCGCAAGTGGGCCTCGGCCGCACGAGGGGCACGGACGCACGCCGGACACGTGTACGGCGCGCCACCGGACTCAGGGCCGCCAGGCGACCCGGTGTTCGGCGAGGTGGGCGAGGACCGCGTGGTTGGCCTCCCAGCCGTCCGGGAACTTCACCAGCGTTCCGAGCTGGACCGGTTCCGTGGACGGGTACTCGTCCAGCAGGGAGTCGACCCCCTCGCGGCACACCACGATGCACGCGTGCCGGTGCCGGGAGGCCAGCACGCACAGGCGGCCCGTCTCCAGATGGAAGGCGGTGGCGTCGGGGCGGCCGGAGAGCGGGTGCAGGACCACCGTCACGTCATACTCCCGGCCCTGGAGCCGGTTGGCCGTGTCGACCGTGACGTCCCGCACGCCCAGCTCGGCCAGGGCCGCCCGGACCGCCGCGGCCTGGTCCCGGTGCGCGGTGCCCACGGCGATGCGGGCGGCGGTCAGCGGGACGGGGTCGGGGGAGCGCTCGGAGGTCGCCGCGCCCCCGCGGTCCAGCAGCCGGCGCACGACCGCGGCCACCGCCCGGACCGCCTCCGGGTCGGTGCGCGGGGTGTGCCGGGCGGGCAGCTCCAGCAGGCCCCAGCCGGAGACGGCGGCCTCGTCGATGACCCGGTCGGGGCCGGAGCCGTCCGACGGCACCGCGAAGGCCAGGGACCGGTCGCCGTGGCCGGTGCCGCTGCGGAACGGCGTGTACGGGTAGAAGGCCGCCGACACCAGCGGCGCGGCCGACGCCGGGAGCCGCCAGGACACCGGCAGCCGGTGCTGCGGCAGGCCCGGGTTGTGGGCGAGGAGCGTCGTCACCGCGGAGGCCGACGGGTCGTACGACAGGCCCGCCCACTGCTCGCCGCCCACCGTCGAGAACGGGTCCAGCTGGCCCGGGTCGCCGACGAACAGCGCCCGTTCGAAGAGGCCGGCGACCGCCAGCAGCGCGTCGGAGCGCATCTGGTACGCCTCGTCGACGATCGCGTGCCGCCACGGCTCGTCCACCGTGACGTGCGCCCACTTCGCGGCCGTCGACAGGACCACGGCCTGCCCGGCGAGGTCCGCGGCCTTCGCGGACTTGCGGACGTTCGCCAGGCCGTCGAGCGCCTTGTCGTAGGGGTCGGCATCGCTGCTGTGCAGGCGGCCCACCGGGAGGTCGGGGGCCTTCTCGGCGAGGCGGAGGACCAGGTCGTCCACCTGGGCGTTGGTCTGCGCGACCACCATCAGGGGGCGGCCGGCCCCGGCCAGCTCCAGCGCCGCCCGCACCACGAGCGTGGACTTCCCGGCGCCCGGCGGGGAGTCCACGACGACACCGCGCTCGGTGCCGTGCAGGGTGTCGTCGAGGATCGCCGCGGTGGCGCGGGCGGCCTCGGCACCCGGGTCGAAGGCCCCGTCCAGGGGGGCGGTGGCGGCCTCGGCGGTCACAGGACGTCCTCCGGTGTCCAGGCGTCGGCGGGCTCCGGCACGGCGGCCGCCTCACCGGGCGGCCCGCCGTGCGTCCACGGGGTCTGCTCCGGGGCGGGCAGCTTCGCACCGCCCCGCTGCTCGTGCTCGAAGAGGGTGAAGCAGAGCCGGTCGCCCTTCTCGGGCACCGACCCGGCCTCGGGCTCCTTGCCGCGGCCCATCCTGTCCGTGATCCGCAGGACCAGTCCGCCCTCGTCGTCCTGCCCGACGTACTCCGCCGTCTGCGGCCTGCCGCCCAGCGACCGGTACACCTTCACCCGCTCGTCCAGGTGCGGCCGGTCGTCCGTGCGGACGGTGACCAGCGGGCGCGGGCTGGGCCGCTTGCTCTCGCTGTACGTCATGACCACGTCCACGACCTCGCCCGCGAAGGCCTCCCCGGACAACCGCCGCCCGGCCATCACCAGCGGGTCGTCCAGCGCCTCCTGCGCCTCCAGCCGGGCCTGCTCGCGCTCGCGCGTGGCGAGCTTGTTCGCAGCCGTCACCGCGTCGTCGCGGCGCGGCTGCGGGGGCTCACCGGCGAGGACACGGTCGCGGTGCGAGGTGAAGGACCAGCGGTCACGCGTCCACCGGTCCTCGACGTGCGCCCCGGCGGGCAGCTCCCGCAGCAGGTCCAGGCCCCGCCACACCGCGTCCCAGGTGGGCCGCGTACGGCTCTCGACCAGATCGCGGATCTCCTGCTCGGCGGCGGTGAGCGCGCCCAGCCGCTCGTCGGCCTCCAGGCCGTCCTCGGCGGCGGCGAGCGCGGTGCGGGCGCGGTCGTAGCGCTCGATGGCGGGTGCGAGCAGCCTGTTGTCGAAGGCCGGGTCGGTCGCCGGGCCGGCGGGCGGGCACCGCAGCTGACCGTCGGCGTCGCGGGCGAGTTCGGCGTGACGGGCGGCCTCGGCGCCGGTGGGGAAGCCGTCGGGCGGGGCGATCCACGCGAGCAGCGCTCCCAGGTGCTGGTCCTCCAGGGAGGACTGCCCGGTCGCCCAGTGCCGGCCCAGCAGGTCGGTCATGGCGAGGAGCAGGGAGGAGCCGGGCACGCGGGCCCGCTCCCCGTAGTGGGTCAGCCACCGGCCGAGCAGCGGCACCCGCGGCGGCGCCGGGTACGGCGCCTCGGGGTCCTCCTCCGCCGTGCGCCGGAAGCGCATGGACCGGCCCAGCAGCCTTACGAAGTCGATGCCCGCGCGGCTCGGCACGATCAGCTGCGCCGCGTCCGCGCACAGGTCGACCTCGACCTTGACGCGCCTGCCCGTCCCCGGGTCGGTCTCGGTGCGCTCGGCGGTCTCGACGCGGTCCGCGTACTCCTCGACGTGCGGCAGCACGATGCCGGCCAGCTCGGCCAGGAACGCGAAGCGCAGGTCGCGGTCGCGGGGCTGGGGGACGACCAGCAGACGCGGCGCGTCCCGGTCGGTGCCGACCAGCGCGCCGAGCGGGGCGCCCGCCTCACCGGCGGTGATCAGCGGCACGAAGACCAGCGGACGGTCGGACAGATACCGGTGCCGGACGGTGGCGGCGGGCTGGGCCCGGCCGGTGCGCACCGCCTCGAGCCGGGCGAGCGTGGTGATCAGCGACACGCGGACACCCCGCCGGTCCCGGCCGTGGCGAGGGGTTCGGAGCCGGCCGCGGCGAGAGACTCACCAGAGGCCGTCGCGCCGGCTGCCGCGCCCGCCGTCGCGAGGGCCTCCGCACGCAGCCGGGCCGCGCGGCGCAGGGCCGCCACCGCCGGGTCGTCCGGGTCACCGGCCTCGCCGCGCGCCGCCGCCAGCACCTCCTCCACCGTGGACAGCCCGCCCAGTTCGGCCCGCACCGGGCGGCCCAGCGCGGTCACCGCACCGGCCTCACGGGACCGGGCGCGGCAGTGGAAGGCCAGCTCGCAGGCGGACAGGCACTCCGGCGCGTACGTCGCCGGGACCGCCTCGACCGCGGCCGTCAGCTCGTCGGCCGGCAGGTCGGGGGAGAAGCAGACGCCCTCGGGGAGCGTGCCGGCGATCTCCTCGATACGGGTGAGCCGGGCCAGCTGACGATCGGTCACCGCGCGCTGCTTGCGCACGTCCACGGCGGAGGCGGTGGGCAGGTTGGAGAAGTCCTTCGGGCAGACGAGCAGCACCCGGTGGCGTACGCGCGGGGCCGGGTCCAGCCGGGCCGCGACCCGCTCCAGGGCCAGCACGTACACCGCGGCCTGCCGGGCGGCGGCACCCACCTTCGCCGGGTCCGCGGCGCCGTCCAGCATCGGGAAGGACTTGATCTCGACGACCGTCCAGCTGCCGTCCGGGTGCACCACGACCGCGTCCGGCTCCAGGAAGGCGGGGGAGCCCGCGACGTCCAGGGCCAGCATCGGGTGGTCCAGGAGCGTCCAGGCGCCCGGGGTCCGCGCGGCCTCCCGCAGGGCCAGCGCGGTGCGGGCGGTGCGGCCCTCGGGGCCGGTCGCCGACAGGTCCGGCACCAGCGCCCCGGCGGGCGGCTCGGCGCCCCGGTCCAGCCGCTCGTGCACGAGCCGCAGCAGCTCGGCGCCGCCGTCCGCCTTCACCCGCTTCTCGAAGGCGTTGCCCCGGGTGAGCGCGAACTGGGACTGGCCGAAGACCGACGGCGCGCCCAGCGCGCTCGCCAGCGACGCCTTGTCCACCCCGGCGCCGTCGAGGATCGCGCGCCGCCTGCACCCCGGGTTCGCGGCGAGCGCGGCCAGGGCCCGCGCGTCCAGCGCCTTGGCCTGGACGCCGGGACCGCGCAGCTCAGCGAGCCGGTGCCGGAGTCTCGTCCCCCGCGTCCGAGGGGACGGCGTCCGGTCCGGCTCCCGCTGCGGACCGCTGCTCGCGCTGCCGTGGAAATCGCTCACCCGCGGAAGTCTGACATCCGCCACTGACAATCGGGGAATTGGCGGCCCCGGAACCCTGCGGGACGGAGTCGGAGGCGGAGGCAGAAGCGGAGGCGAAGGCGGAGACGGGAGCGAGGCGGGCGGTCAGCCGGGCCCGTGTCCGGTCCGCGGCCCGCAGCACGACCGGCGTCAGCAGGAACCCCGCGCCCATCACGGCGGCGCCCGCCACCGCGTCGAGGAAGTAGTGGTTGGCGGTGCCCATCACCACGATCGTCGTCACCAGCGGATAGACGACACCGGCCGTCCGCGCCGCGCGCGTGCCGCCGAACCGCCACAGGATCACCCCGCACCACAGCGCCCAGCCCACGTGCAGGCTCGGCATGGCCGCGTACTGGTTGGTCATCCCGCCCAGACCGCGCGGCGCGCTCGCCTCGGCGCCCCACCAGCCGTACGAGCTGTACTGGGCCATCGTGTCGACGAAGCCGTGGCTCGCGTCCAGCAGCCGGGGCGGGCAGGTCGGCAGCAGGGTGAAGCCGATCAGTCCGATGAACGTGGACGTCATCAGCCAGGTGCGGGCCGCCCGGTAGCGCACGGTGCGCGAACGGAACAGCCAGACCAGGACCGCCGGGGTGACGGCGTAGTGCAGCGACGCGTACCAGAAGTCGGCCGGGACGCCGATCCACGGTTCGCTGGTGAAGAGACGGTTGAGCGGGTGCTCCGCGTTGAGGGACAGCGCCTTCTCGACGCGCAGGATCGCCAGGCCGTGACCGACGGCGTCCGAGACGTCACCGCGCACCAGGAGGCGGCCGGCCGAGTAGCAGGCGTAGACGAGGACGATCAGCGGGAGCTCGGTCCACCAGCGGAGCCGAGTCCGCGGGACCGCCTCGGTGCCCGGTGTCTCGGTGTGCGGCAATCCGATCTCCCTCCCCCTTCTTCCTCACGCGTGCCCGACGGCGCCGGGCGTGCCACTCTACGGCCTTCGCGGGCCCTCCCCGTGGAGTGCCCCCGGCCCTGACAGACGTCGGAACGTCCCCCCGGGTTGCCCGCGCACCGGGTGCGCGATGATGGAGGGGACCCCTCCGATACACCTTCGGCACACCTCCCGCACATCTCCCGGAAAGGCCCCTCCATGGCACCGCGCATCCTGCTGGCCCGGCACGGACAGACCGAGTGGTCGCTGTCCGGCAAGCACACCGGGAGGACCGATGTGCCGCTCCTGGAGGAGGGCCGGCGCGGCGCCAAGCTGCTCGGCGAGCGTCTGCACCGGGCGCCCCTGGACGGCCTGCCCGGCGTCGAGGTGCGCACCAGTCCGCTGTCCCGTGCCCACGAGACCTGCGAACTCGCCGGCTTCGGCGAGCGCGCCCGCACCTGGGACACGCTGATGGAGTGGCACTACGGGGCGTACGAGGGCATGACGCCGGCCGAGATCCAGGCGGTCCGGCCCGGCTGGCTGATCTGGCGCGACGGGGTCCCGGAGGGCGAGAGCCCGGCCGAGGTCACCGCGCGCGCCGACGAGGTCGTCGCCTGGGCGCGGGAGGCGGACCGCGACGTCCTGCTCTTCGCCCACGGGCACATCCTGCGGTCGATCGGCGCCCGGTGGCTGGGCCTGCCGCTGGACTTCGCGGCCCGGATACGCCTCAACCCGACCTCCCTCTCCGTCCTCGGCTGGGCCTACGGCGAACCGGCCATCGAGAGCTGGAACGACCAGGGGCACCTGACCGCGTAGTCGGGCGACCGGTCCCGGGGGAGACGGCCGGCCCGGAGGGAACGGTCACGCGCCGTGGGCGGCGTCACCCCGGCCGGTGATGTGCCGGCCGGTGGTGTGCCGACCGGTGGTGTGGCGGCCGGTGGTCTCCCACCAGGCGGTCACGCGGGCGGCCACCGCGTCGGGCTCCGGGCCGCCGGGGGCGAGACCGAAGTGCTCCGCCAGCTCGTGCCGCAGGTACGCGCCGATCTCCGCCCGCCCGGCACCACGGCTGAGCCGCCCGAGCAGCGGGACGAGCATGCAGTCGTACTCGTCCTCCACGTCGTCGGCGACACCGACCGGATCCCACTCGTTGAGCAGTTCCCGCAGGCCACGCACCGTGGCGGAGTTCCAGGGCTTCACGGCCCCAGAATGTCACCCCGGGACGACCGGCCTCATCCGCTTTTGCCCTGCGTCCATTGCCCGACCGTCGGCGAGTGGTCCAGGAGCCGGGCGACCCGCATGCCCTCTTCGCGCGAGGTGACTCTCGGCAGAGGGGCGAAGTCGTCGGGCAGGACGTCCAGCAGACTCATCACGTACTGCCGCGCACGCAGCTCGATGAGCAGCTCACACCTCAACTGGCGTGGGACGGCGGGATACCGGGGGCCGCACTGCCACACGGCCGGCCACAGGTAGTGAGCCCCCTCCGGAGCCGCGTTCTCCCGCACCCACGCCGGGTCGAGCCCTTGGTTGAGGTCCAGCTCGAAGGCCCGTTGCTCCAGCCCGGCCAGCGAGGCCGTGTCGAGGACCTTCACCTCCCGGGGCACGGGGTCGTCGCTCTCCATCACTCCGCCCTCATCACTGCGTACCGTGTCCGGGGGGCCGTTCCCCCGCCGGCCGCGTCAGGGCGTGGGCCGCTTCCGGTGTCAGCGACTCCCCGCGGGCGAAGGCGTCCGCGAAGCCCGTGGCTCCCAGCGCGGCGGTGGCCGCGGCGGTGGTCCGGTCGACGTCCAGGCGTTCCGCGGCCGGCAGGGGGGCGCCCGTGGCGGCGCGGGCCGCGCCGGCCGCGCCGAGGAGGAGCGCCGCGGCCTCGTGGCGGTCCGCGAGGACGTGGGCGGCGGCGAGACCCTCCAGGGCGAGAGCGACCGCTCGGGGGTCCCCGGTGGCGCGGGCCGTCTCGAAGCCCTCCTCGTGGAGGGCCAGCGCACCCCGCAGGTCGCCACGGAGCTCGGCGACGAAGCCCAGCTCGGCCAGGACCAGCGCGTTCGCCCCGTCCAGCCCGACCTGACGGTGCCACTGCAGGACCGTGCGCATCCGCGTCTCGGCCTCGTCGAGGAGTCCCTCGCGGCGCGCGCCGAGGCCGAGACCCAGCTCGGCGTTGATCTCGCCCGCGCGGAAACCGAGTTCGGCGGCGAGACGCCGGGACCGCTCGTGGTACTCGCGCGCCGCGCTGGAGTCGCCGACCAGCAGCGCCGTCCTCCCGAGCCCGGACAGCAGGTCCGCCGCCTGGGTGGAGAGGCCGAACTCCTCGGCGGTCTCCAGCCCGTCCCGCAGCAGCCGGGCCGCCCTGTCGTAATCGCCGTGGATCTCGGCCACCGACGCGAGCGGGTAGACCGACCACAACCGCGCGCACGCGTCCCCGGCCTTGTCGAAGAGCTCCGCGCTGCGCCGCGCGTCCGTCTCCGCGCCGGCCAGTTCGCCCCGTATCAGGCGCTGCACGGACCGGTCGGCCAGGGCCGCCGCCTCTCCCCACAGCTCGCCGGCCGCCCGGAAACCGTCCAGGGCCGCCAGGGTGAGCGCCTCGCTCTCCGGTATGTTCCCGGTGCCGCACAGCGCGTGCCCCAGGAACCACCGCGCCCACGCCGTCGTCATCGGGTCACCGGCCCGTTCGCACGCGTCGAGCGCCGACGCGATCCGGGCCGCCCGGTCGGTCCCGTCGCCGGACAGGATCCGGACGCCGGCCTGCCAGGCGCCCACCCTCGCCCGCAGCGCCGGGCCCCCGCCGGGCAGGTCGAACGCCGCGGTGACCGAACGCCGTGCCTCGCCGAGCCGGCCGCGCAGGATCCAGTACCAGCAGAGCGCGTCGACGAGCCGCAGCGCGTCGTCCGTCCCGCCCTCCTCGAGAGCGCCGTCCAGGGCCGCGCGGAGGTTCGCGTTCTCGGTGTCCAGCCGTGCCAGCCACTCGCCCTGGGCGGGCCCGCGCAGCCCGGACGCCGCCTGTCCGGCGAGCTCCGTGTAGTACGCGCGGTGCCGCCGGCGTACGGCGTCCGTCTCGCCCGCCTCCCGCAGCCGCTCGGCGCAGTACGCGGCGACGGACTCCAGCAGCCGGTACCGGAGCCCCTCGGCGTCCTCGGCGGCGACCACGAGGGACCGGTCCACCAGCCGCACCAGCAGGTTCAGCACCTCCTCGGCGTCGGTCCCGTCGCCCGCGCACACCTGCTCGGCGGCCTCCGGCGTGCACCCGTCGGCGTGCACGGCCAGGCGCCGCAGCACGGTCCGCTCGGGCTCGCTCAGCAGCTCCCAGCTCCAGTCGATCATCGCGCGCAGCGTCTGCTGACGGGCCGGCGCGCCCCGCCGTCCGACGCTGAGCAGCCGGAACCGGTCGTCCAGCCGCTCCAGCAGCCGGTGCACACCGAGGGCCCGCACCCGTGTCGCGGCCAGTTCGAGGGCCAGCGGAATGCCGTCCAGCCGGCGGCAGACGGCGTCGACGGCGTCCGCGTTGGAGGGACCGAGCGCGAAGCCGGGGGCGGTGGCCGCGGCCCGTGCCGCGAACAGGGCCGCCGCACCCCGGGCGGACAGCGGCGGCACGGCCCACAGGGTCTCCCCGGCCAGCGCCAGCGGCTCCTGGCTGGTGGTCAGCACCGTCAGCCCGGGAGCCGTCCGCAGCAGCAGCTCCACCAGGTCCGCCGCCTCGTCGATCACGTGCTCGCAGTTGTCGAGGACGAGCAGCATCCGCTTGTCCCGCAGCACCTCGGCGAGCCGGGCCGCCGCGTCCGGCGGTGACTGTCCGTCGGGCCGGCCGCCCCAGTTCCCGTCGTCCCGCAGCTCCATCGCGGCCGCGACGACCTCGGCCAGGTCACCGCGGACGCCGGCGAGTTCGACCAGCCACTCGCCGTCCGGGAAACCGCCCGCCAGCTGCCGGGAGACGGCGAGCGCGAGCCGGGTCTTGCCGACGCCGCCCGGCCCGGTGAGGGTGACCAGCCGCCGGGTGCCGAGGAGTTCGCGTACGTCGGTGACCTCGTCCTCCCGGCCGATCAGGTCGCCGAGAGAGGCGGGGATGTTCGTCCGGACACGGACGGGGGCGGGGGCAGGACCGGGTTCGGATTCGGGTTCGGGTCCTGGCTCGGGGGTGCGGTCAGGGGCGGGGCCGGGCTGTGGCCGGGGGGCGCTCAGCAGGGGGTCCTGCCGGAGCATCGCCTGTTGCAGCGCGGCCAGTTCGGGGCTGGGGTCGAGGCCGAGCTCGTCGGCGAGGCGGGCCCGCAGCTCCTCGTACCCGGCGAGGGCCTCGCTCTGCCGCCCGGCCCCGTACAACGCCCGCAGCTGCACCGCCCGCAGCCGCTCCCGCAGGGGGTACCGCTCCACCAACTCCGTCAGCTCGCCGACGAGTCCGGCGTGCTCCCCGTTCTCGAGGCGGGCCTCGGCGCGGTCCTCCAGGACGGTGATCCGCTCCTCCTCCAGCCGGTTCACCGCGGCCCGGGTGAAGGCCTCCTCCGCGAAGTCCGCGAACGCCGGCCCGCGCCACAGGGCGAGCGCGTCGGTGAGAAGGCCGGCCCGCGCCCGCGCGTCCCGTTCGGTCCGGGCCCGGGCGGCCAGCGCGGCGAACCGGTCGGCGTCGAGCGCACCCTCGGCCACGGTCAGCTGGTAGCCGGGAGCCCGGGACACCACCAGGAGACGTCCGCCCGGCTCGGCCTCCTCCAGGACGCGGCGCAGCTGGGAGACCTTGGCCTGCAGGGCCCGGACCGGGTTCCCGGGCGGCTCGTCGCCCCACAGGTCGTCGATCAGCCGGTGGGTGGCCACCGGCCGCCCCGGATCGACGAGCAGCGACGCGAGCAGGGCCCGCACCTTCAACTCCGGTACCCGCACCGGCCGTCCGTCGTCCGTCCAGACAGCCGTCTCCCCCAGCACCCCGAAAAGCATGGCGTCACCGTATCCCGTCGCCCGAACCGTTCCGTAACACCGCCCGAGCCGGACCCGAAACCCCGCGGCGGACAGTGTTCCCACGAAGGCCGCACGGCAACGAACCCACCGAAGGAACACATCATGAGCAAGCTCACCGGCAAGACCGCCCTCGTCACCGGCGCCAGCCGCGGCATCGGCCGCGCCATCGCCCTGCGCCTGGCCCGGGAGGGCGCCAGGGTCGGCATCCACTACGCGAGCAACGAGGTGGCCGCCAAGGAGACCGCGGCCGCCGTCGAGGCGGCCGGCGGAGACGCCTTCACCCTCCGCGCCGAGCTGGGCGTCCCCGGTGACGCGGAGACCCTGTGGCAGGCGTTCGACGCCCACGCGGACGGCGTCGACATCCTCGTCAACAACGCCGGCATCGCCGGCCCCGGCCGGATCCACGAAGTGACCGAGGCCGACTACGACAAGGTCTTCGCGGTCAACACGAAGGCGCCCTTCTTCATCATCCAGAAGGGCCTGGAGCGCCTGCGCGACGGCGGCCGGATCGTCAACATCTCCTCCGGGGTCACCAAGGTCGCCTTCCCCGACATGACGTCCTACGCCGCCTCCAAGGGGGCCGTGGAGGTCCTGACCCTCACCCTGGCGCAGACCCTCGGCTCCCGCGGCATCACCGTCAACGCCGTCTCCCCCGGCACCATCGAGACCGACATCCACCCGTGGATGGCCGACCCGGCGGCCAAGGCCCACGCCGCCGGCTTCTCCGTCTTCGACCGGGTCGGGCAGCCCGAGGACGTCGCGGACGTCGTCGCCTTCCTCGCCTCCGACGACGCCCGGTGGGTGACCGGCCAGAACATCGACGCCAGCGGCGGCAGCGGCCTCGGCCTCTGACCCCCGTACGCCGGCCACGCCACCCACCGGCCACGCCACCCACCGGCCACGCCACCCACCGGCCACGCCACCCACCGCCCGCGTCGCCCGCCCCGCGTCGCCCGCCATCCGCACCGCCCACCGGAGAAGACGGGAGCCACCCGTGCGCCACACCCTGCTGGTCCTGGCCCATCCGCGGCCCGACTCGCTGACCGCCCAGGCCGCCGAGCATCTGCAGATCCGCCTCAAGGAGGCGGGCGGCACGGTCGACCTGCTCGACCTGTACGCCGAGGACTTCGACCCCCGGCTGACGCCCGCCGACGAACCGGACTGGGAGGACCGGGAGAAGAGGTACTCGCCCGAGGTCCACGACCACATGGACCGGATCGCCGCCGCGGACGACATCCTCGTCGTCTTCCCGGTGTGGTGGTTCGCACCGCCGGCCGTCGTCAAGGGCTGGATCGACCGGGTGTGGAACTACGGGTTCGCCTACGGCCGCAGCAAGCCCCGGCTCGCCGGGAAGCGGATGCTCTGGCTGGGCCTCGCGGGCGGCACCGGCACCGACTACGCGAAGGACGGCCTCGACACCGCGATGGACGTCCAACTGCGCGTCGGAGTGTCCGAGTTCTGCGGTATCACCGACGCGGCGGTGCACCTGCTGCACGGCACCGAGCTCTCCGGTGTGCCCCTGGCGCTGCGCCCGGCACGGGCACGCGAGGTGTTCGAGGCCGCCGGCACCGCACTGGAGCGGCACCTGCCGCACTGAACGCCCCGTCCCCACCTTCCCACCCACCCCGCGGAACGCCGCGGTCACCCGGTACGTCACGGGTGGCCGCGGCGTTCGCCGTTCCCGCGCCCCGACCGCGCGGAACGGGGGCACGGACGCACCCGAACACCACCGCAACACCGTCCGAGCCGCTTCCGAGACACCGGCCCGCACAGTCCTCCCATGACCTCAGAACTCGCAACCCCCGCTCCCCGGAAGGCAGCCGGCGCAGGCGTCCGGCAGTGGCTCGGACTCGCCGTCCTGCTGCTCCCCGTGGCCCTGATGACCGCCGACCTCGGCGTCCTGTGGCTGGCCACCCCGCACCTGACCGCCGACCTGCGGCCCAGCGGCGCCGAAGTGCTCTGGATCACCGACATCTACGGCTTCCTGACCGCCGGCACCCTGGTCATCATGGGCACGATCGGTGACCGCATCGGCCGCCGCAGGCTGCTGATGATCGGCTCCGCCGGTTTCGTCCTGGCCTCGCTGGTCGCCGCGTACGCCCCCAGCCCCGAGGTGCTGATCGCGGCCCGCGCGGTGCTCGGCGTCGCCGGCGCGGCCGTCCTCCCCTCCACGCTGTCCCTGATCAGCCACATGTTCACCGACCCCCGGCAGCGCGCGACGGCCATCGCGATGTGGGTGACCGCGCTCTCGGCCGGCCTGGCCGTCGGACCGGTCGTCGGCGGAGTGATGCTGGCGAGCTGGTGGTGGGGCTCGGTCTTCCTGATGGGCGTGCCCGTCATGCTGCTCGCGCTGGCCACGGTCCCGGTGCTGCTGCCCGAGTACCGCGACCCGGAGCCGGGACGGCTGGACCTGGCGAGCGTCGCGCTGTTCCTGCTCTCCGTCCTGCCGGCGGTGTACGCGATCAAGAGCCTGGCCTCGGGCGCCCCCGCCTGGGAGCCCGCCCTGGCCCTCGCGGCCGCCACGGCCGGCACCATCGCCTTCGTACGCCGCCAGAACCGGCTCGCCACACCGCTGCTGGACCTGCGGCTCTTCCGTGACCGCGCCTTCACCGGGGCACTGCTCACCCTGCTGCTCGGCATGACCGCCCTCAACGGCGTCGAGTACCTCGTCCCCCAGTACCTGCAGGCCGTGGCCGGACAGTCCCCGCTGGAGGCCGGACTGTGGCTGCTGCCCGGAGCCGCGGGACTGATCGCCGGCTCCCAGCTCACCCCGGTCCTCGCCCGCCGGTACCGTCCCGCGTACGTCCTGGTCGGCGGCCTGCTGCTGTCCCTGACCGGCTACGGCGCCATCGCCCTGTCGGAAGGCGTCCCGACCGCCTCGCTCGGCCTGACCGTGATCATGTTCGGCGTCGCCCCGATCAGCGTCCTCGGCACCGCCCTGGCCGTCGGCTCGGCACCGGAGCAGAAGGCGGGCGCCGCCGCCGCGACCGGCCAGACCGCCTACGACCTCGGCCTCGCCCTCGGCATCGCCCTCACGGGCACGCTGGCCGCCGCCGTCTACCGCGCGGAGATGCCGGACGACGCGCCCGCCGAGGCCAAGGACACCGTGGGCGCCGCGATCGCCGCCGCGGAACGCCTGCCGGACGGCGCCGCCCTGCTGGCCACGGCGAAGGACGCCTTCACCGCGGGACTCCAGACGGCGGCCACCGCCAGCGCGGCCCTGGCCCTGGCGACGGCGGCCCTGGTGACGGTACTGCTGCGCCACGTCCCGCCGATCGGCACGAGCGCGCCCACCGAGACCCGGCCGGAGCCGGAACCGGGGACGGAGCAGGAGCCGGGGACCCCGGCCCCGCAACCGGCCACGTCGGCCCTCTGACACAGGGAGCCGCACGGCACGGGTGGCAACGGTCACGGCGCATCGCCGTGACCGGCCGTGCGGAGGTCACCCGGCCGGTCCGGCGGCAGGGGACGCGCCGGCGCGGCCGAAGTCGTGGGACAGCCAGTGTTCGAGGGACGGGCTCGGGAACTCGCGGGGCCGGTGGCCGCCCGGCTCCCGGGTGACGTCGGTGATCCGGTCGAGGCGGAACGTGCGCCAGTCCTCCCGGTCGACGTCGAACGCCACGAGGTACCAGTGGCCGGCGCGCAGGAAGTGACGGTACGGCTCGACCAGGCGGGTGGACGGCCGGCGGTGCTGGTCGGTGTACCGGAACCGCAGCCTGCCCTCCTGGGCCACCGCGTCGGCGATCACCCCGACCGTCGCCGCCGAGATCGCGGCGTCGGGCTGCTGCAGCACCTCGGTCGCCAGGTCGGTGGCGGCCGCCCGGCTGCGCAGGGAGCGGGGGAGGACCTGGTCGAGCTTGAGCAGGGCGCTCGCCGTGACCGTCTCCCCGGGGAGCCAGGCGTGGATCAGACGCAGCCCGGCCACCAGCGCGGTGATCTCGTCGGCGGTGAACAGCAGGGGCGGGATCCTGACCCCGGGGCGCAGCCGGTAGGCGCTGCCGGGCCCCGGACGCGCCTCGACGGTGTAGCCGAGCCGGCGCAGCCGCTGGACGTCGCGGCGCACGGTGCGGACGCTCGTACCGAGCCGTTCGGCCAGTTCGGCGGGGGTCCGCTCGCCTCCCGACTGCAGGAGGGCCAGCAGGTTCAGGGTCCTGGTCACCGGGTCGAGGTCCATGCCGGCAGTTTTCCAGGAGTCCCGGGAGAGGAGGACAGATTCCGGCCGTCTCTGTCCCTAGCCTGCGGGGCAGTCCGTGGTCCGGCCCGCGGTCCGGTCCGTGGTTCCGGTCCGCGGCACCGGTCCGCGGCCGAGTCGTCGAGTGAGAGGAAGAGATCGTGCGGATCGCTGTCACCACCCCGACCGGGAACGTCGGTCGTCATGTCGTCGCCATGCTGGTCCGGGCCGGGATCCGCCCGCGCGTACTGCTGCGTGATCCCGCCCGCCTGGCCTCCCCCGTGCGGGACGAGGTGGACGCCGTACCGGTGGACCTGCACGACGCCGAAGCCGTGGCGGCCGCCACCGCAGGCGTCGACGCGCTCTTCTGGGTGAACCCGCCCGCCGCCGGCGAGGACCCCCTCGCCGGCCACGCCCGTGCCACCGCCGCCGTGGTGCGCGCCGTCACCGGCAACGGGATCGGCCGCGTCGTCTTCCAGAGCAGCGTCGGCGCCGAGAAGCGCCACGGCGTCGGCGAGATCGACGGCCTGGCACACACCGAGACCGCTCTGGACGGCCTCGGCGTCGACGTCACCCACCTGCGCTGCGGCTACTTCTTCACCAATCTCGAGTACCAGCTCGACGCCCTGCGGGCCGGCACCCTCCAGGTGACCTACCCGCTCGACCACTCCATGCCCTGGGTGGCACCCCGCGACATCGCCGAGGTCGCCGTCGGCCGGCTCCTCGCCCCCGGCTGGTCCGGGCGCTGTGTGCAGGCGGTCCACGGGCCCGCCGACCTCACCTGGAGCCAGGTCGCCGACATCCTCACCGCCGCCACGGGCCGGAAGATCCACGTCGAACGGATCCCCGACGACACCCTGCGCACGCAGCTCCGCCGGGCCGGGATGCCCGACAAGTGGGTCGAGGCGATGCTGGGCATGTCGACCGGCCTGCGCGAGAACTTCGTGCCCGAGCAGCGCCGCACGGTCCGGACCACCACTCCGACCACGCTCGCCGCCTGGGCCTACGACCACCTCCGCCACCGGCTCGCCGACGGGGCCTGAGAACGGCCGGCCCACCCGGGCCGCCGGAGAGCACCGGTGGCCCGGACGCGCCCCTCCCGGGCAGCCGGCCTGACCGGCCCGGCCGGCCGGTGCCCACCGGGCCGGTCAGGCCGGCCGGTGCCCACCGGGCCGGTCAGGCCGGCCGCGGCAGCGACGCGTGGCGTTCCAGGAACGCCGACACCCCCGAAGCCCGCCGGTGCGGCTGCAGCACCCGCGCCGTTCCCGCCAGCATCGTGCGGATCCGCGACGACTGGACCTCGCCCAGCAGGTCCAGCACCCGCATCCCCGCCCCGGCCGCCTCGTCGGGCCGACCGCCGCGGGCCAGGTCGTCGGCCAGTTCCGCCGAGTACAGCGCGAGGTTCCGCGTGAAGTGCGGGTCCTGCAGCTCCGCCGCCCGGCGCGCGTGCCGGGCGGCCCGGGGCCAGTCGCCCAGCGCGGACCAGCACTGCGCCTCCAGCCCCTCCAGCTCGGCCGCCCCGTAGAAGCTCATCCACTCGGGGTCGGCGTCCGAGGCGCCCCGGTCGAACAGCGCCTGCGCCCGGGCCAGCGCCTGCTCGCAGCCGACGCGGTCCGCGAGCCCCGCCCAGCCGCCCGCCTCGCGCAGCGCCAGCAGCGACATCAGCCGGGACGACCCCAGCGGCCGGGCGGCGCGCTGCGCGGCCTGCGCCGCCCGCACCGCCTCGCGCGGCCGGCCGGCGTCCCGTGCCAGGAACGCCATGTTGCAGAAGGCGTGCGCCTCCAGCCCCGGGTCGTCGGTCATCCGGGCGGTGGCGAGGGCCTCCGCGTAGTGGGAGCGCGCGTCGTCGAAGCGGCCCGAGTCGTGGGCGAGCCAGCCCACCGAGATGGCCAGCTCGCCGGCGCCCGCGTAGAGCCGGTCCGCCGTCGCCTGCCGGGTCGCGCCGGCGTCCAGCAGCGCGTACGCCGTGCGCAGCGGGGCCGCCGCGACCCGGTAGAGACCGTCCGCGCCGTGCCGGTCGTCGAGCACCCGGATCCGGCGGACGGCCTCTTCGAGGGCCCCCGCGTGACTCGTCCCGGCCCGGCGCACGGCGCGCGGCACCGCCGCGGCGTCGGTGACGAGGGCCAGGGGGCCCAGGGAGACGGCGGCCACGGCGGCACCGCTCGTCATGAATGCGCGACGCAGCACGTCGCTCTCCTCGTTGTCGTCGTGCGTGTGGTGCGGGTCGTACGGCTCGCCCGTCCCGTCCGTTCCGTCCGTTCCGCCCGTCCCGCTCGGGGCGCCCGGCGGCCCGGCGGGGTGCGCCGGGGGCGCGTCCTCGTCCGTGCGCGCCCGGCGTCCGCGGACGGACGAACGAGGCGCGAAGCCCAGATCGGTGAGCGTGCGTCCGGGGAACATGTGCAGGAACACCCGCTCGTAGGCGTAGTTGGGGCAGCGGATCTCGCCCGCCTCCACGCGGCCGATGTAGCGCGCGTCGCAGCTGACCCGCTCGCCGATCTCGCGCGCGGCCCGGCGGACCGCCGCCGCGAACTCGGCCGGCGAGCGCTGTCCGCGCAGGCGCCGGAAGGCCAGGTTCGGCCGCGGTGGCCGGTCGGGCCGGGCTGAGGTCGCCGTTGACGTCGCCATGGCCGGGTCCTCTCGTGCGAACCGTCGAACCATGCCGGAAGAGGAGGGAGGACCCGGGAGGCTGCCCGGCCGCCGCCCTGTTTCCGGCGAGCAAGAACGTACCGTCTGTGACGGAGCCGCCACGCGCTGTTTGGGGATGAACCGGATATCTCAACCGGGATCTGCCATGAAGTGCCATCCTTTGCGGCGGACTTGTGCCGTAGCCGTTGACGGTCTGCCGCGTTGAACCCCGTGGACCGGGAGGCCCCCGACTCCCGATCCGCTCGTCCAAGGAGGAGTTCGTGGTGGAGGCCGGGATGAAGACCAGCCGGATCAGCGACGTTTCAGGCATCTGCGGCGACGGAGACGGCGGTTGTGACGTCGTCACCGTGCCGGCCCGGTACGGGCTGGAAGCCGTCGACATCCTCCGGCGGGGAGCGGGTGAGGCGGTCGGCCCCGTACTGCACGACGACGGCTGCGGCACGCTCGGCTTCCTGGTGCCCCCGGGGACGGCCGCCGCCTGGGACGTGCCGGGCAGCACCTGCACCGGGACGGACGGCCGGGGGCTGAGGCTCGACCTGGCCCCCGAGCCTCCGGTGGAGGGCTCGGACTGGCTGCTGCCGCCCGGCGGCGCGGACCTCGCGACCGACCCCGCCGTCCTGCGGGCCGCGCTGGGCGAGGCGGCCCGGCTCATCGAGGCCGCGGACAGCTGCCGCTGAGCCGCCGGACACGGCCCGGACCGGTGTCCGTCCGTACCCGCGGCCGGACACCCGCCACCTGACGCCGGCCGTCCGGCCCGGCCCGTGGACACCGCGGGACATCTTCCGTACGCGCGGACGGACACCGGCCGCCGCACGTCTCCCGGACCCGTGCGGATCCGTACGGCCCCGGCACTGCCCCGCACGCGGGCGGGCGCGCCGCCGCGCGGTGACGGAGTCCGATAATGGTCCGATGGGAAAGTCCAGGAACACCCGCCGCGGGCGCGCGGCCGTGGAAGCCGTCGTCGAGGACGTCGACGGCGGCCGTGCCGAGCTGATACCCGACCGGGACCGGGCGAGGGCCTGGACCCTGCTGATCGACGGCGCCCCGCAGTCGCACGTCGACCTGGACGACCCGGCGTACCTCTCCTTCGAGTACCAGCGCCGCATCGGGCACGTCATCGACCTGGCCGCCCCGCGGGGCACACCCCTGCACGTCGTGCACCTCGGCGGCGGCGCCCTCACCCTCGCCCGCTACGTCGCCGCGACCCGGCCCCGCTCCACCCAGCAGGTCGTCGAGCGGGACGCCGCCCTCGTCCGACTGGTCCGGCGGGAACTCCCCCTGGACCCCGGCGCCCGCGTCCGGGTGCGCTCCGCCGACGCCCGCGCCGGACTCGCCAAGGTGCCCGACGGATGGGCGCACCTGGTCGTCGCGGACGTGTTCGACGGGGCCCGCACCCCGGCCCACCTGACGTCCACCGAGTTCCTCGACGAGGTGCGGCGCGCGCTCGCGCCCGGCGGGACGTACGTGGCCAACCTCGCCGACGGGCCGCCCCTCGCCCACCTGCGCGGCCAGGTCGCCACCGCCGCCGCGCGCTTCGCCGGACTCGCCCTGATCGCCGACCCCGCCGTGCTGCGCGGCAGACGCTTCGGCAACGCGGTCCTCGTCGCCTCCGACCACCCGCTGCCGGTCGCCGAACTCACCCGGCGCGCCGCCTCCGACCCGCATCCCGCGCGCGTGGAGCACGGCAGGGCGCTGACCGACTTCACCGGCGGTGCCCTGCCCGTCACGGACACGGCGGCGGTCGCCTCACCGGCACCGCCGGCCTCGGTCTTCCGGTGACCCGGCTCCTTCGGTGACCCGGTTCCTCCGGTGACCCGGCGGGCGGCTCAGTACCTGCCGACCTCCACCCGGGGCGGGGAGTCGTGCCAGGTGCAGAACACCGACACCCGGTCCGCGCCCGAGGTGAACTCCACCCGGATCCACGTCCGCGTCTTCCACACCTGCATCGACCAGCCCGCGCGCGGGGTCGCCGACACCAGCGACGCGGAGGACGCGCCGAGGTCGAACACGGCCCGGCCGCCTTCGGTGTCGTAGCCCCGCACCTGTCCGGAGGCGGCGGGGGAGGCGTCCGAGCGGGCGGGGGAGGTGGCCGGCGCGGTCCGCGAGGGCGCCGGACCCGGCTCGCGGGACGCCCGGTCCGGCACCGCCGACGGGCCACCGGACCGGTCTTCCCGCGGACTCGCCGAGAGGCCTCCCACCGGACCGCCCGACGGACTCGCCGACGGTCTCGCGCCCGGAGAAGGGCGCTTGGTGGAGGACGCCGACGGTTCGGAGTCCCGCGCATCCCGCCCGGCCGCACCGGCCACGTCGGCCGCCGTGATGGGCAGGGCGCGGGGAGGGTCGTAGACCGTGCCCGTCATCACCGTGTGCACGCCCCACCACGACAGCGTGGCCGCCGCGCCGGTGGCCAGCAGCCAGGCCAGTACGTGTACGAGTCCTCTGCGCATCGCGGCCATACTGCCCCACGCGCCCCACGCGTGTCGTCCGGGCGGGGCGGTCCCGGAGTCGTCCACAACCGCCGCCGGAGCCCCGCCCGGAGTTGTCCACAGGCCCGCACCGGGTGCGCCCGCATGACGTACGGTGCCGCCCATGGCACATGTGCTCGTGGTCGAGGACGACCAGTTCGTACGCTCTGCGCTCATCCGGCACCTGACCGACGCCTCGCACCTCGTGCGCAGCGTCGGCACGGCGCTGGAGGCGCTGCGCGAGGTCGCCCATCTCCGCTTCGACGTGGTCGTCCTCGACCTCGGACTGCCCGACCTGGACGGTTCCGAGGCGCTGAAGATGCTGCGCGGCATCACCGACGTCCCCGTCATCGTCGCCACCGCCCGGGACGACGAGGCGGAGATCGTCCGGCTGTTGAACGCGGGCGCGGACGACTACCTCACCAAGCCCTTCTCGGTCGAGCACCTGTCGGCCCGCATGGCCGCCGTACTGCGCCGCGCCCGCGCCGGCACCGGGGAGACACCGCCGTCCGCGGTCCTCAGTGTCGGCGGCCTGACCGTCGACCCCCTGCGCCGCCAGGCCGAACTGGACGGCGTACGGCTCGACCTGACGCGGCGTGAGTTCGACCTGCTCGCCTTCCTCGCCGGCCGCCCCGGAGTGGTCGTCTCCCGCAAGGAGCTGCTCGCCGAGGTCTGGCAGCAGTCCTACGGCGACGACCAGACCATCGACGTCCACCTGTCCTGGCTGCGCCGGAAACTGGGGGAGACCGCCGCGCGGCCCCGTTACCTGCACACCCTGCGCGGTGTCGGCGTGAAACTCGAGCCGCCGGCCGCGAAGTCCGCCGGGGCGGAGCCACCACGATGAGATGGGCCCTGGTCAAGGTGTCGCTGGCGGTCACCGTCATGGTCGTGGTCGCCTTCGCCGTCCCCCTCGCACTCGTCGTCCGCGAGATGGCCCGCGACCGCGCCTTCGCGGGCGCCGAGCGGGAGGCCGCCGCCGTGGCGCCCGCGCTGTCCATCACCACCGACCGGGACCAGCTGGAACGCGTCGTCGCCTCCGCCGGCTCGGACGCCGGGATGTCCGTGCACCTGCCGCCGGCCGACGGCAGGGGCGGCGGCGCCGACATCGGCCGGCAGCGCGCCACCGACGAGGACATCGACGCCGTGCGCGAGATGGGACGCGCCTCCACCACCGAGGTGCCCGGCGGCTCCGTGCTGCTCCAGCCGGTCGCGCTCAGCTCCGGCGAGATCGCCGTCGTCGAGGTGTACGTCCCCGCGTCCGAGGTCACCCACGGCGTCGGCACGGCCTGGGCGGTGCTCGCCGCCGTCGGTGCCGCGCTGGTCGTCGGCTCGGTCGCGGTCGCCGACCGGCTGGGCGTGCGCATGGTGCGGCCCGCGCGGAGACTGGTGGAGGGGGCGCGCGAGCTGGGGGAGGGCAAGCTGGGCGCCCGCGTCCCCGAGGAAGGGCCGACCGAACTGCGGCTCGCGGCGGTCGCGTTCAACTCCATGGCCGACCAGGTCGTCCGGCTCCTCGCCAACGAGAGGGAGCTGGCCGCCGACCTGTCCCACCGTCTGCGCACTCCGCTGACCGTGCTGCGCCTCAACGCGGCCTCCCTCGGCGACGGTCCGGCCGCCGAGCAGACCAGGGCCGCGGTCGAGCAGCTGGAGCGCGAGGTCGACACCATCATCCGCACCGCCCGGGACGCCAAGCCGCAGACCGCGGCGGCCGGCCCCGGCGCGGGGTGCGACGCGGCCGAGGTGGTGCGCGAACGGATGGTTTTCTGGTCCGCGCTCGCCGAGGACGAGGGACGCAGATGGCGGGTGGCCGGCGCCGACCGGCCGGTGCGCGTGCCCGTGGCCCGCGCCGAGCTGGCCGCCGCCCTCGACGCCCTGCTCGGCAACGTCTTCCGGCACACCGCCGAGGGCACCGCCTTCGCGGTCGACCTGCACCACGGCGAGGACGCGGTGATCGTGCTCGTGTCGGACGCGGGCCCCGGCATACCCGACCCCGAGGCGGCGATGGCCCGCGGCCGGGGCTCGGGCACCGACGGGTCGACCGGGCTCGGCCTGGACATCGTGCGCCGGCTCGCCGAGTCCACGGGCGGGGACGTACGGATCGGCCCGTCCGTGCTCGGCGGGACCGAGGTGCGGATCTGGTTCCAGCTCGACGGGCGCACGGCGCCGCCGCGGCACGGACACCGGGGAGCCGTACGGCGTCGCCGGTCCCGCACGCCTCTCGCCTTCCCCCGGCCCCGGTCCGGGTCCCGCACCTGAGCGCACCCGGGCCCGCGCCCCACGGGCCCGGGGCGTGACGCCCCCCGACGCCACGCCCCGGGCCGGCCCGGCCCCCCGTCGGACGGGACTACTGGGCAGGCGCCACCGGTGCCACCGACTCCACCGGCCCCACCGACTCCACCGGCGCCAGCGTGCCCGAGCGCGCCGCCCGCGCGTACCACAGGGCGCTCGACTTGGGCGTGCGCTCCTGGGAGTCGTAGTCGACGTAGACCGCGCCGAACCGCTTCTCGTAGCCGTAGGCCCACTCGAAGTTGTCCAGCAGGGACCACAGGTAGTAGCCGCGCACGTCCGCGCCGTCGGCGATGGCCCGGTGGACCGCCCTGAGGTGGCCGTCCAGGTAGGCGACCCGCTCGGGGTCGTGGACCGTGCCGTCCGCGCCGGGCTTGTCGTCGTAGGCGGCGCCGTTCTCGCTGATGTACAGCGGCAGGCCGGGGGCCTCCCGGTGGTAACGCATGATCAGCTCGTGCAGACCGGTCGGGTCGACGCTCCAGCCCATCGCCGTGCGCTCGCCCGGCGGCTGGTGGAAGGCCACGTCGTCCGAGGCCGGCCACGGGGAGTGGTCGCTCTCGCCGTGACCGTCGGCACGCGGACCGCGCGCGTCCGGGTCGGCCGCCGACACCACGGTGGGCGTGTAGTAGTTGAGGCAGAGCGCGTCCAGCGGCTGGCGGATCAGACCGAGGTCGCCGTCCCGCACGTGCGACCAGTCGGTCACCGGCGCCGTCGCCTCGAGGAGGGTCTTCGGGTAGGCGCCGTGCAGGACCGGGCCGTGGAAGATGCCGCCGGACAGGTCGTCGATCTTCCGCGCCGCCGCCAGGTCCGCCGGGCTCTGCGTCAGCGGCCGCACGACGGACGTGTTCAGGCTGATCGCCACCGAGCTGCGGGCCGGTGTCACCGAACGCAGGGCCACGGTGCCCAGACCGTGCGCCAGATTCAGGTGGTGCGCCGCACGCAGCGCGGCCGCCGGGTCGGTCCGGCCGGGCGCGTGCACCCCGGACGCGTACCCCAGGAAGGCCGCGCACCACGGCTCGTTGAGCGTGATCCACTGCTCCACGCGGTCGCCGAGCGCCTCGCCGACGATCTGCGCGTACTCGGCGAACCGGTACGCCGTCTCCCGCGCCGGCCAGCCGCCCGCGTCCTCCAGCTCCTGCGGCAGGTCCCAGTGGTAGAGGGTGACGGCCGGCTTGATCCCGGCGGCCAGCAGCTCGTCCACCAGACGCCGGTAGAAGTCCAGGCCGCGCTGGACGGCGGGGCCGCGGCCGGTGGGCTGCACCCGGGGCCAGGAGACGGAGAAACGGTAGGCGCCCAGACCCAGGTCCTTCATCAGCGCCACGTCGTCGCGGTAGCGGTGGTAGTGGTCGACCGCCACGTCACCGGTGTCGCCGCCGGCCGTCCTGCCCGGCGTATGGCTGAAGGTGTCCCAGATCGAAGGGGTGCGGCCGTCCTCCCGCACCGCGCCCTCGATCTGGTACGCCGAGGTCGCGGCGCCCCACAGGAAGGCAGGAGGGAAGGAGACGGGCGTCGGTTCAGGCATGGAATCGCTCCCACGGTGTCGGGGGCCTCATTATGCATGGGAGCGCTCCCATCGCAAAAGGTCTGTCCCGATCGCCGATACGACCGGATCCGCCGCACTCCCGCGCCCGAGGCGCACCCCTCGTCCAGGCTGCGCGCTCCGCACCCGGGCGCACGTCCCGCCCAGGCGCACGTCCCGCCAGGCCGCCCCCGGGCTCAGGCCGACTCCCGCACCACCAGCCGTGTCGGCAGGACCACTTCGCGGTGGCCGGAGCCCCGGTCGGCGATCTCGTCCAGCAGCATCCGCGCCATGGCGCGGCCCATCTCCTCCAGCGGCTGCCGGACGCTGGTCAGCGGCGGGTCGACGTGCCGGGCCACGATGGAGTCGTCGAAGCCGACGACGGCCACGTCGCCGGGCACCCGCCGGCCCGCGGCGCGCAGCTCCAGCACGGCGCCGGACGCCATCACGTCCGAGGCGGCGAACACCGCGTCCAGACCGGGGCACCGCCGCAGCAGCTCCCGCATGGCCGCCCGGCCGCCCTCCTCGGTGAAGTCGCCGTCGGCGATCAGCTCCTCGGTGACGGGGATACCGGCGTTCCGCAGTGCCTCCCGGTACCCGTCCAGGCGTTCGCGGGCCGCCTCCATGTCGAGCGGCCCGGTGATGGTGGCGACGGTCCGGCGGCCCCCCGCCAGCAGATGCCGGACGGCGGCCCCGGCACCGCCTCGGTTGTCCGCGCGCACGTGCCCCAGCGGCTCCCCGTCACCGCGCCGCCCGGCCAGCACGGTCGGGATCGCGAGCGCCTCCAGCTGGTCGGGCAGCGTGTCGTCGCTGTGGACCGCGACCATCAGCACCCCGTCCACGTGCTGCCCGGACAGGTACGGGGCGAGCCGCGCGTACTCCTCGTCGTCGCGCACCATGACCAGCAGCATCCGCATCCCGGCGTCCGCGAGACCGGCGGAGACGCCCCGGATGATCCCTGAGAAGTACGGCTCGGAGAACAGCCGGGTCTGCGCGTCGGGCACCACCAGCGCCACCGAGTCGGTGCGCCGGGTGACCAGGGAGCGGGCGGCCGGGTTGGGGACGTAGCCGAGTTCGGCGATCGCGCGCTCCACGGCGGCGCGGGAGCGGTCGCTGACCTTGGGCGAACCGTTGATGACCCGGGAGACCGTGCCGCGGCCGACACCCGCGCGGGCCGCCACCGCGTTCAGGGTCGGACGCCGGACGTCCACGGCGGCGGGCGGCGGTTCGGCTGGGCTCATCGTTCACCTTCCGGCGTGCTGTGGGGGTCCGGCTTCATTCTGGCCCAGAGGGCGCGAACCCCCTCCGCGCGGACCCCGCCGGAGACCGGGGCGAACGGCAACTCGCCTGTGACCTGCGGGAATTCGGGAACGTGGCGGCTAGGAGCCGGAGTTCGGCGGGGAGCGGGGCGACACGTTCCCGTGACGCGCGGAAAACGCTTGGGCAACAAGGGCGTTTTCAAGTCTTGACACCTGACCCCGCCAGCAACCAGTCTTCGGGGCAAGCCGCGTGGGAGCGGTCCCACGGAATTCCGGGACCGGCTTCCGCGTGGACCGAAGCACCATCGGCCCTTCCCTCCGCCTCGCATGGCACATCGTTGACCAGCATCTTCGCACCGCGCACGCGTTGCTCCGGGCTGGCCGCTGCTCGAACCGAGAGGGCAGGTCGGGACCGTCGAACCCGGCGGTCTGATTCCTGAGGTCCCCGTTCCCACTGGAACAAGGAGTAGTGGAATGCGCATCACCCGAACCGGCGGCGGCCGTGGCCGCAGAGCAGCGGCCCTGACCACGTCGGTCCTGACGGCCTCGGCCCTGCTGCTGACCGCCTGCAGCAGCGACAGTGACAGCGACTCGGACGCCTCGGACTCCAATGGGAAGATCACCCTCACGGTGAGCGACTACGGACAGTTCGGCTACAAGGAAGCCGGCCTGTTCGAGAAGTACCAGCAGCTTCACCCGAACATCGAGGTGAAGGAGGAGACCACCGCCAACGAGCAGGACTACTACCCGAAGCTCCTTCAGCAGCTGAACTCGGGCAGCGGCCTGGGAGACGTCGTCGGCATCGAGGTCGCCCGCATCAAGGAGATCGTGGACACCCGGGCGGACAAGTTCACCGACCTCAAGGGCTCCATCGACACCGGCCAGTGGGTCGACTGGAAGGCCAAGCAGGCCACCACCAAGGACGGCAAGGTCATCGGCGCCGGCACCGACATCGGTCCGATCTCCCTCTGCTACCGCAGGGACCTCTTCGAGAAGGCGGGCCTGCCGACCGACCGCGAGGAGGTCGCCAAGGCGGTCTCCGGCGGCTGGGAGGACTACATCAAGCTCGGCGAGCAGTACCAGGCGAAGGCGCCCAAGGGCACCTACTTCATGGACTCCGCCAGCGCCATGTTCAACGCTGTCGTCAGCTCCTCCGAGTCCCAGTACTACGACGCCGACGGCAAGGCGATCTACAAGGAGAGCCCGTCCGTGCAGGAGGGCTGGAACCTCGCCGCCCAGGCCGCGGACAAGAAGCTGACCCAGGGCCTGGCGCAGTTCCAGGACCCCTGGAAGTCGGCGCTGCGCAAGGGCTCCGTGGCCACCGTCGTGTGCCCCGCCTGGATGGCGCTGCAGATCCAGAACTTCTCCGGCAACGACTTCGCGGGCAAGTGGGACATCTCGCGTGCGCCCGGCGCGACCGCGGCCAACTGGGGCGGTTCCTTCCTGACCGTGCCCAAGAGCGGCAAGCACGTCAAGGAGGCCACCGAGCTGGTCAAGTGGCTGACCGCGCCCGAGCAGCAGGCCGCCGTGTTCAAGGCCGCCGGTCTCTTCCCGTCCAACAAGGGCGCCTACGACCTGCCCGAGGTGAAGGACGGCAAGCTCCCGTACTTCAACAACGCCCCCGTCGGCCAGATCTACGCCGAGGAGGCCAAGTCCATCCCGGTGGCCGTGCTCGGCCCGAAGGACGGTGCGATCAAGGACACGATCTCCCGTGAGATCAACAACATGGAGCAGCGCGGGACCAAGCCCGACAAGGCCTGGGACGCGGCGACCGAGGCCATCGACAAGGCCATCGGCTGACCCGCGCACGGTGCGGGCGGTCCCACCAGCCGCCCCGCACCGCCCGCACCGTGCGCACCGGGGGCCGTGAGGAACGGCGGCCCCCGCCCGCAGGCGCGGGGGCGCCCGCAGCAGACCCGGCCGTCCTCGGCGGGTCTGCTGCGTGGCGTCAGGTCCGCGACGCCCTCGCCGGGACGGCCCGGCCCGCCCGCCCCGTCCGCGGACGGACGCACCGTCCTCCCCGTGACCGGCCCGCGCACCGAGCGGCACGGGCCGCCGGCCGCGGCCGGCCCGCCCGAGCGGGGCCGTGAACAGGACAGGCGCATCCCCGTCCCGGCCCACGACCCGAGCCCCGACCACCTCGACCGACTCCGGCACCGTCCACTCCGGCACGGTCCGCTCCGGCTCCGGCGCCAGGGACCGGTGCCCGCCCCCGACGCCGGCCACGTCACCGCGTGTCGGAACCCGTGCCGTACGCGCCGCACACCACCGGCCGCCTCGCGTACCGCGCACCGCGCACCGTCGCACCTCGCCCGGCAGCACGCCGGAACGTACGGGCGGGGCCCCGGCGGGACGGACGCCGGCCCGCCTCCCGCTCCCATCCGGCCAGACATCCCAGGCCCGACCGTCCCAGGCCCGACCTCCCAGGGAAGGACTCCCTCCGTGGCAACGACAACCCCCACACGGGGCGCCAAGACTCCGCCCACCGGCGGATCCCACGCCGCGTCCGCAGGGCGCAGCGCGTGGCGTGCGCGACTGTGGCGCCTCGACGACAAGGTGTCGCCGTACGCGTACATCGCCCCCTTCTTCCTCGTCTTCGGCGCCTTCGGGCTCTACCCGCTCCTCTACACCGGCTGGATCGCCCTGCACCGGGTGGAGATGACGAGCCTCGACCAGTCCGAGTGGGTCGGCTTCGACAACTTCGCCAAGATCATCCAGGACTCCGAGTTCTGGACGGCCGTCTCCAACACCTTCGTCATCGGCGTCATCTCGACCGTCCCGCAGCTGCTGGTCGCCCTGGGCCTGGCCCACCTGCTCAACTACAAGCTGCGCGCCAGCACCTTCTGGCGGACGGTCATCCTCACCCCGTACGCCACCTCGGTGGCCACCGCCGCCCTCGTCTTCGCCCTGGTGTTCCGGGCCGACGGCGGTCTGCTCAACTGGGTGCTGAGCCTCGTCGGCGTCGACAGCATCGACTGGGGCAGCGGCCACTGGACGTCCAAGATCGCCATCTCGATCATCGTGATCTGGCGCTGGACCGGCTACAACGCCCTGATCTACCTGGCGGCCATGCAGGCCGTGCCGACCGACCTGTACGAGGCGGCCTCGATCGACGGCGCCTCGCGCTGGCAGCAGTTCCGCAAGGTGACCATCCCCTCGCTGCGGCCGACGATCCTGTTCACCATCGTCATCTCGACGATCGGCGCCATGCAGCTGTTCGGTGAGCCGCTGCTGCTGGAGGGCGGCACGCTCGGCTCCGTCGGCGGCAGCGAGCACCAGTACGAGACGCTCAGCATCTACCTCTACAACTACGGCTGGAAGCTGGGCCACCTGGGTCCGGCGGCCGCCGTGGCCTGGGCCATGCTCGTCCTGCTGCTGCTCATCGCCCTGATCAACTGGATCGTCAGCCGGTTCGTGCGCAAGAGCGCGGCCTGACGGGAGCGACAACGATGACCACGACAAGTACTCCCTACAAGTCCGCCTCGGGCCCGGCCCCCACGGCCCCGGCCCCCGCCCCCGGCGGCGGGGGCGGCCGCTTCAGGATCGGTGCCGGCCAGCAGCTCAAGGGCGGTCCCTTCACCTACCTCGCGCTGATCGTCGTCGGCCTGGGATCCGTCTTCCCGCTGTACTGGACGCTGGTGGCGGCCTCGCACGACCAGCAGAAGGTCCTCGACAACCCGCCGCCGTTCATCCCGGGCGGCAGGCTGCTCAGCAACCTCGAAACGGCCTGGGAACAGGCCAACCTCGGCAAGGCCATCGTCAACAGCGCCATCGTGGCCGGCTCGATCACCGCGGCCACGCTGTTCTTCTGCACGCTGGCCGGCTACGCCTTCGCCAAGATGCGCTTCCGCGGCCGCGGCGTGCTGATGACCGCGGTCATCGCCACCCTCACCATCCCGCCGCAGCTCAGCGTCGTCCCGCTGTTCATGATGATGTCGGACATCGGCTGGGGCGGGCAGCTGGAGTCGGTGATCTTCCCGACCCTGGTCGGCGCCTTCGGCGTCTTCTTCATGCGCCAGTACCTCATCGAGGCCCTGCCGTACGAACTCATCGAGGCGGCCAAGGTGGACGGGGCGAACAACCTCCGCATCGTGTGGAGCATCGTCCTGCCCGCGGCCCGGCCCGCGATGATGGTGCTCGGCATGCTCACCTTCGTCCAGGCCTGGAACGACTTCTTCTGGCCGTTCCTCGCCCTGAGTCAGGAGAACCCCACCATCCAGGTCGCGCTCGGCCAGCTCAGCGCCTCCTACACCCCCGACCAGAGCATCGTCATGGCGGGAGCGCTGATCAGCACGCTGCCGCTGCTGGTGGTCTTCGTGGTCTTCGGCAAGCAGATCGTCGGCGGCATCATGGCGGGCGCCGTCAAGGGCTGACCCGGTCCACGCACTCCGCCGCCCGGCAGGGCCCGCCCGTACGCGGGTCCTGCCGGCTCCGGGCGCGCACCCCGCGCCCCGCCCCGCCTTCCCCCGCCCCGCCGGGCCCCACCGCCCGGCTCTCCTACGCCACTTGGGAGCGTCCTCACCATGACCGCCGTACGACCCGAGACCCCCGCCCAGCAGGCCACCGCCGCCTCCTTCCCGACGGGCTTCGTCTGGGGCGCCGCCACCGCCGCCTACCAGGTGGAGGGCGCCGCCGCCGAGGACGGCCGCACCCCCTCCATCTGGGACACCTTCAGCCACACCCCGGGCAAGGTCCACAACGGCGACACCGGCGACATCGCCGCCGACCACTACCACCGCTACCGCGACGACGTGGCGCTGATGAAGGAGCTCGGCCTCAAGGCGTACCGCTTCTCCGTCTCCTGGTCCCGGGTCCAGCCCACCGGCCGCGGCCCCGCCGTCGAGCGCGGCCTGGACTTCTACCGCCGCCTCACCGACGAGCTCCTCGAGGCGGGCATCACCCCCGTCGTCACCCTCTACCACTGGGACCTGCCCCAGGAGCTGGAGGACGCCGGCGGCTGGCCGCACCGCGACACCGCCGACCGCTTCGCCGAGTACGCCGGCATCATGGCCCGCGCCCTCGGCGACCGCGTCGGCGTGTGGACCACCCTCAACGAGCCCTGGTGCAGCGCCTTCCTCGGCTACGGCTCCGGCGTGCACGCCCCCGGCCGCACCGACCCGGCCGCGACCCTGCGCGCCGCCCACCACCTCAACCTGGCCCACGGCAAGGCCGTCGGCGTCCTGCGCGCGGCCCTGCCGCAGGCCGCCCAGACCTCCGTCACCCTCAACCTGCACCAGGTGCGCCCCCTCACCGACGCCCCCGAGGACGCCGAGGCGGCCCGCCGCATCGACGCGGTCGGCAACCGGATCTTCACCGGCCCCCTCCTCGACGGCGCCTACCCCGAGGACCTGATCACCGACACCGCGCACCTCGTCGACTGGAACGCGCTGGTCAAGGACGGCGACCTGGCGGAGATCTCCCGCCCGATCGACGTGCTCGGCGTCAACTACTACTCGCCGACCGTGGTCTCCGCACCCGCCGACGGCACGGGCACCACGAAGAACGACGGCCACGGCGCCAGCGAGCACTCGCCGTGGACCGGGGCCGAGGACGTGGCCTTCCACCTCGCCAACGACGACCTCACCGCGATGAACTGGGCCATCGACGCGAGCGGCCTGCACACCCTCCTCACCGACCTGGCGAAGGCCCGTCCCGGCCTGCCGCTGATGGTCACCGAGAACGGAGCCGCCTTCGACGACTACGTCTCCCCCGAGGGCCGGGTCGTCGACACCCGGCGCATCGCCTACCTCCACTCCCACCTGGACGCCGTCCGCCGGGCCGTCGCCGACGGCGCGGACGTCCGCGGCTACTTCCTGTGGTCCCTGCTGGACAACTTCGAGTGGTCCTACGGCTACTCGAAGCGCTTCGGCGCCGTCTACGTCGACTACGGCACCCAGCGCCGCATCCCCAAGGCGAGCGCCCACTGGTACGCCGACGTGATCCGGCGCAACGCGCTGCCCGCCACCGGCTGAGGCACCGCGGCACCCGCGCCACGGGGGAGCGGCCGGCCACCGGCCGCGCCCCCGCGGTCCCTCCTGCGCGGAGGGGGGAATTCCGCCTCCCGCGAGGCACGATGGGGGCGGGGGACACGGGCCGGGGACTGTTAGATTCCTGGCCGGACGGCAGCGAGGAAAGGCGACGACCATGGCGGTCAACGGTGCGCGGAGCCGGGGCGCCAGACGCCCCACCCTCGAGGAGGTCGCCGCCCGGGCCGGCGTCGGCCGCGGCACGGTCTCCCGGGTGATCAACGGCTCGCCCCGGGTCAGCGACGCGACCCGTGCGGCCGTCGAGGCGGCCGTCGCGGAACTCGGCTACGTCCCGAACACCGCCGCCCGCGCCCTCGCCGCCAACCGCACCGACGCGATCGCCCTGGTCGTCCCGGAGCCGGAGACCCGGTTCTTCGCCGAGCCCTACTTCTCGGACATGCTGCGCGGCGTCGGCGCGGAGATCACCGACACCGAGATGCAGCTCCTGCTGATCTTCGCGGGCAGCGACCGCGAACGGCGGCGGCTCGCCCAGTACCTGGCCGCCCACCGCGTGGACGGCGTCCTGCTGGTCTCGGTGCACGCCGACGACCCGCTGCCCGACATGCTGACCCAGCTGGAGATCCCCGCGGTGATCAGCGGCCCCCGTTCGGCCGCGGAGACCCTGCCCTCCGTGGACTCCGACAACTACGGCGGCGCCCGCTCGGCCGTCGAGCACCTGTTGTCCCGGGGCCGGCGCCGCATCGCCCACATCACCGGCCACCTCGACGTCTACGGCGCCCAGCGCCGCGCCGACGGCTACCGCGACGCCCTGCGCGACGGGGGACTCGGCGAGGCCGGCGAGCTGATCGAGCCGGGGGACTTCACCGAGGAGGGCGGCCGCCGGGCGATGACGGAGCTGCTGCGCCGCCGCCCGGACCTGGACGCCGTCTTCGCCGCCTCCGACGTCACCGCCGCCGGTGCCCGCCAGGCCCTGCGCGAGGCGGGCCGGCGCATCCCGGACGACGTGGCGCTGGTCGGCTACGACGACTCGGCCATCGCCCGTCACCTGGACCCGCCGCTGACCAGTGTCCGCCAGCCCATCGAGGAGATGGGCCGCGCGATGATCGACCTCCTGCTCACGGAGATCGCCGGCCACCGCCCGGCGGACACCCGCGAGCGCGAACGCCACCAGGTCGTCCTGGCGACGGAACTGGTGGAACGCGCCTCGTCATGAGAAGGGGCGGCGCGGTTCCCCCGCGCCGCCCGCAACGTGATCAGCCGGTGACCTTCTTCCGAAGGTCACCGGCTGATCACTCAGGGTGAGTGACGGGACTTGAACCCGCGGCATCCTGGACCACAACCAGGTGCTCTACCAGCTGAGCTACACCCACCAAGGCCGATGCTCGAATCCCGCGTGGCGGGTTTCCCGACCGGCTGAGAAAAAGTGTACAGGGTCCGAAGGGGTGCTCGCGCACGCCTTTCGCGAGGCCGTGTCCCGGCGGCCCTAAGCGGCTGTCCGGAGCGGCGGCCCGGAGCGGCTACCCGGCGGACACGACGTGCTTGGCGGCGATCGCCCTGGCGGTGTCGGAGTCGGGGCCGGGCTGGGGCACGAAGACGGCCTCGCGGTAGTAGCGCAGCTCGGCGATGGACTCGCGGATGTCGGCGAGGGCGCGGTGGTTGCCGTTCTTCTCGGGACTGTTGAAGTACGCCTTCGGGTACCAGCGCCGGGCCAGCTCCTTGATCGAGGAGACGTCGACGATCCGGTAGTGGAGGTAGTCCTCCAGCGTCGGCATGTCCCGCAGCAGGAAGCCCCGGTCGGTGCCGACCGAGTTGCCGCACAGCGGGGCCCTGCCGGGCTCCTTCACGTGCTCCCGCACATACGCCAGGACCTGCGCCTCGGCGTCCGCCAGCGTGGTGCCGGCGTCGAGTTCGGCGAGCAGGCCGGACGCGGTGTGCATCTGGCGCACCACCTCCGGCATCGTCTCCAGGGCGCCCTCCGGCGGGCGGATGACGATGTCGACACCGTCGCCGAGGATGTTCAGCTCGGAGTCGGTGACGAGGGCGGCCACCTCGATGAGCGCGTCGTCGGACAGCGAGAGGCCGGTCATCTCGCAGTCGATCCACACCATGCGATCGTTCATGGGACCACCCTACGGCTGACGCCCGGTGGCCGGTCCTCCGGCGTGGGCGGGGGCTTCACAGGGCGCCCCGGGGCGGGGCGGGCCCGTCGGCGAGCCCGCCCCGCCGACGGACCCGAGGGGCCCGTCGGCGTTCACGTGGCGGTCAGGGCGCGCTGCGCTGGCCCGGGAGGCTCGCCGCGGCGGCCTGGAGCGGGGCCGGGGCCGGGGCGCGGCGGGACTGGTAGGGAACCTGGCCGTCCGCCTGGGCCGCGGCCGGCGGGACGCCCTCGTCGGTGACGGGGGACCGGGGGATCCCCGCCGTACCGGCCTCCGGGTCCGCCGGACGGTCGCCCTGCGGGCGGCGTGCCCGGTAGGCGGCGCGGTAGGCGGCCGGGGAGGAGCCCAGCTGGCGGCGGAAGTGGCCGCGCAGCGCCACCGGCGAGCGGAAGCCGCAGCGGCTCGCGACCTCGTCCACCGAGTAGTCGGAGGTCTCCAGGAGGCGCTGCGCCTGCAGCACCCGCTGGGTGATCAGCCACTGCAGCGGCGCGCTGCCGGTCAGCGAGCGGAAGCGGCGGTCGAAGGTGCGGCGGCTCATGTACGCGCGGGCCGCCAGTGTCTCCACGTCGAACTGCTCGTGGAGGTGTTCCAGTGCCCAGGCGACGACCTCGGCGAGCGGGTCGGCGCCGATCTCCTCGGGTAAAGACCGGTCGAGGTAGCGTTCCTGGCCGCCCGAGCGGCGCGGGGGGACCACCAGGCGGCGGGCCAGCGCGCCGGCCGCCTCGTTGCCGTGGTCCGTGCGCACGATGTGCAGGCACAGGTCGATGCCGGCCGCGGTGCCCGCCGAGGTCAGCACGTCGCCGTCGTCCACGAACAGCTCGCGCGGGTCGACGTGCACCGACGGGTAGCGTTTGGCCAGCGTCGGCGCGTACATCCAGTGGGTGGTGGCGGGGCGGCCGTCCAGCAGGCCGGCCGCCGCGAGCACGAAGGCACCGGTGCACAGCCCGACGATGCGGGCGCCCTCCTCGTGCGCCCGGCGCAGGGCGTCGAGCGCGTCCCCGGGCGGCGGCGAGGTGATGGAACGCCAGGCGGGCACCACGACGGTGCCGGCCCGGGCGATGGCCTCCAGGCCGTGCGGCGCGGTGAGTTCCAGGCCCCCCGTGGTCCGCAGGGGGCCCTCCTCACCGGCGCACACCAGCAGCCGGTAGCGCGGTACGCCGGCGTCCTGGCGGTCGACGCCGAACACCGACAGCGGTATGGAACTCTCGAAGATGGGGCCGCCGCTGAACAGCAGTACCGCGACGATCTCCTTGCGGCGGCGTCCGGCGAGCTTGCGGGCCGCGGCCTCCGGCGCGGCGGTGGAGTCCTGGCTCATCCCGCTAAGCCCCCCTCGGTGGTCGCGGCGCCCTGGTCCCTTCGGGTCTGTCGCTCCAACACGTTTCCCCTCGGTCCTGCACGAGTCCCCCGCCGTAGACAGTCAAGATCGAATCTACTGTGTCCCGTCGTACCGAGGTGGCCGGTTCGGCACTCGGGACATTGTCGACATGGCAACTTGGCGTGAAGCAGTCGATTACGAAGCGTTGCACTCCGGAAGGCCGCTGGGAAGTGCGCCTTGTGGCAGTGGCCAATCCCCGTAGGGTGCGCGAGGTCGCGCAGACCCTTTCCGTGCAGGTGGAACGGGGGTTGGAGGGCGGCCGGAGCGGGCGGTGGGCTCATGCTGGAAGTTGGCTGAAAAAAAGCGGACGCGTGCGCGGAAACCGGTCAGCCGACCGGTGCGTCGCCCCCGGGGCGCCGCTCGTTCCCGAGGGCCGGCCGGCCCGGCCGGGCCGGCCGGGGCGCGGTCCGCGCGGCGGCGGGCGGCGGGCGGACCGCACCGGGACACCGTCCCACGGCAGCGGCGACGGCGGCGACGACGGGGCCCGGGGTCCGGGTGCGCGGAAGAGCGGGAGGGCGGGCCGGTACCGCACCGCCGGGCGTACGGGCAGGTGAATGCCGTGCAAACCGCCTGTACGGCGCAGCGACCATTGCGTGACGGGCGTCCCCTCAGGCATGCTCCGGTGAACCCGCCGAAGCCCCTTTGCGGGTTCCGGGCGAAGGAGGAGTGCCGCCGTACCCTTGAGGGTATGGGGTGGGGAAGACCATTCCCGGACACAGCTCCGCCGCCCACTGTCGCCCCATAGAGGATAAAAACGCCGAGACAGCCATGGCCGGTCACGAATTCATCGAACCCGCGGACCGCAGGCGGCCCGTCGCCGAACCGACGGCGGCCGAACCCCTGGCGGCCGAAGAGCCACGCCAGTCGTGCGACCCCGCCTTCAAGCACGGCGTCGTCGTCGGCTTCGACGGTTCCACCTCCAGCGAGCGTGCCCTGGCGTACGCCATCGGCATGGCGCGCCGGCTGGGCTCCGGCCTGGTGATCGTGCACGTCGCCAACCGGCTGCCGACCACGGTGTGGGCGGGCTGCGAGCCCCCGGTCTTCGTCGACGTGCCCGACCACCGCACCGAGGTGCTGGGTCTGGAGCTGGCGTGTGCGGACTATCTCGCCGAGGTGCCCTGGATCCTGGTCGAGCGCGGCGGTGACATCTGCCACGAACTCGAGGAGGTCGGCCGGGAGTACGCGGCGGACGCGATCGTGGTCGGTTCCAGCCACGGCCTGGTGGGCCGGCTCTTCGGCTCCGTGGCGGGGCGCCTCGCCAAGCGGGCGCAGCGGCCCGTGGTGGTCATCCCCTGACGGTCCGGGCGGACCTTGTGACGGCGTGACGGCGTGCGAACGGCCCCGCGGGTGCGGGGCCGTTCGGCTGTGCCGGTTCCGGTGCCGGCTCCGGTGGGCTACTCCACCGTGACGGACTTGGCGAGGTTGCGCGGCTTGTCGATGTCCCGGCCCAGGGCCAGCGCCGTGTGGTAGGCGAGGAGCTGCAGCGGGATGCCCATGAGGATCGGGTCCAGCTCGTCCTCGTTCTTCGGGACGACGATGGTGTGGTCGGCCTTCTCCTGCTCCCGGTGGGCGACGGCGAGGATCTGGCCGCTGCGGGCCTTGATCTCCTCCATCGCGGCGCGGTTCTTCTCCAGCAGGTCGTCGTCCGGCACGATCGCGACCGTCGGCAGGGCCGGCTCGATCAGGGCGAGCGGTCCGTGCTTCAGCTCGGAGGCCGGGTAGGCCTCGGCGTGGATGTAGGAGACCTCCTTGAGCTTCAGGGAGGCCTCGCGGGCGACCGGGTAGCCCCGCACGCGACCGATGAAGAGCATCGAGCGGGCGTCGGCGTACTGCGCGGCCAGCTTCTTGATGTCCTCCTCCTGCTTCAGCATCTCCTCGATCTGCGCGGGCAGCTTGCGCAGGCCCTCGATGATCCGCTTGCCGTCGCGCACGGACAGGTCGCGGGTGCGGCCCAGATGCAGGGCGAGCAGCGCGAAGGCGACGCAGGTGTTGGTGAAGCACTTGGTGGAGACGACGCAGACCTCGGGGCCGGCGTGCACGTACATGCCGCCGTCGGCCTCGCGGGCGATCGCCGAGCCGACCACGTTGACGATGCCGAGGACGCGGGCGCCCTTGCGCTTGAGCTCCTGCACGGCGGCCAGCACGTCGTACGTCTCACCGGACTGGGAGACGGCGATGTAGAGGGTGTCGGGGTCGACGACCGCGTTGCGGTAGCGGAACTCGGAGGCGGGCTCGGCGTCCGCGGGGATGCGGGCCAGCTCCTCGATCATCTGGGCGCCGATCTGGCCCGCGTGGTACGAGGTGCCGCAGCCGAGGATCTTCACGCGGCGCACGGCGCGCGCGTCGCGGGCGTCCAGGTTGAGGCCGCCGAGGTGCACGGTGGAGAAGCGGTCGTCGATCCGGCCGCGCAGCACGCGGTCCACGGCCTCGGCCTGCTCGTGGATCTCCTTGTGCATGTAGGTGTCGTGGCCGCCCATGTCGTAGGAGGCGGCCTCCCACTCGACGGTGGTGGGCTCGGCGGTGGTGCGGGTGCCCTCGGTGGTGTAGGTGCGGAAGTCGTCGGCCTTGAGGGTGGCCATCTCGCCGTCGTCGAGGGTGACTATCTGCCGGGTGTGGGCGACCAGCGCGGCGATGTCGGAGGCGACGAACATCTCCTTCTCGCCGATGCCGAGGACGACCGGCGAGCCGTTGCGGGCGACGACGATGCGCTCGGGGAAGTCGGCGTGCATCACGGCGATGCCGTAGGTACCCTCGATGACGCGGAGGGTCTCGCGGACCTTGTCCTCGAGCTTCTCCGCCTCGGAGCGGGCGATGAGGTGGACGAGGACCTCGGTGTCGGTCTCGGAGAGGAACTCGACGCCGTCCGCCTCCAGCTTGCGGCGCAGGTCGGCGGCGTTGTCGATGATGCCGTTGTGGACGACGGCGACCTTGTGGTCGGCCGACATGTGCGGGTGGGCGTTCACGTCGGAGGGGGCGCCGTGGGTGGCCCAGCGGGTGTGGGCGATGCCGGTGGTGCCCTTGAAGCGCGCCGGGACCTTGGCCTCCAGGTCACGGACCCGGCCCTTGGCCTTGACCATCTTCAGGCCGGCCGCCTTCGGCGACGTGACGACGATGCCCGCCGAGTCGTAGCCGCGGTACTCCAGGCGCTGCAGGCCCTCCAGGAGCAGGGGCGCGACGTCACGCTTGCCGATGTATCCGACGATTCCGCACATATACCGTGTTCCTCACAAGTCTGGTGTCCGGCGGCTTCTCAGCCGTAGACGATGCGGCGCAACTGGCGGAGCGTCAGCTCCGGCGGTGCCACCGCCCGGTACTTCAGTTCCGCCGCGATCCGCTCGAAGATCGTCGCGTTGACCTGGCCCTGGGCCTGGAGCTCGCGGTGGCGGCGGCGGACGAATTCCTCGGTCGTCTCGTCGAAGTAGGCGAGAACGTCCTGGACCACCCGCAACGCCTCGCCCCGGCTGAGGGGAGTGGACCGCGTCAGATGATCAACGAGTTCGTCGTGCACCCGGTAGATCCTGAAGTACGGGCGAAAGAACTGCAAGAATTCTGCCCGATTTCGGGCAGGCGGGCTACATGCGCTTCAGTACCGCCTGTTTGGCGAGCGTGAACTCCTCGTCCGTCAGCACACCGGAGCGGTGCAGCTCGCCCAGCTCCCGCAGCCGCCGCAGCAGCGCGTCGTGATCGTCCTCGGCGGGCGCGGTGGTGGGCACGGAGGCGGGCGCGGCGGTGGGTGCTGCGGCGGGCGCGGAGGCCGGGGCGTCGTCGGCGGGGTGCGCCCGGTCGAGGGCCAGCGGCGCCGACGGGTGCGGGAGGCGGGCCTGGACGGCGGCGGCCACCAGGGCCATCAGCGGGTCCTTCCGGAACCCCCACAACTCGACCGCGTTCGGGTCGTACTTGGGCGGCTGCTTGCTCGGCGCGCCCCGCACGGTGAAGCGGAGGAAGCCGTTCTCCAGACCCACCGCCGGCTGCCACTGCACGGCGGTGATGTCCGCGAGCGGGACGACGCGCGGCCCGCCGGCCGTCTTGGCCTCCTCCGCCTGCCACTTCCACTCCAGCCGCACCCGCTCGCCGTCGAAGGTGGCGGTGGCGTCCCCGGCGGACACCGAGAGGGGGACGGAGGGCCCCGGCAGCAGGTAGGTGTCGGCCGGGCCGGACGGCACCTGTTCCAGCAGCAGAGCGTTGCGGACCTCGTCCGCCAGGTACTCGGCGACGCCGTACCGGTCGGGTTCCACGGTCAGCCGGTACGGGTCGTGCGGCTCGGACAGCCGGCCGCCGGTGGCGTGCTGGAGGGGGTCGGCGCCGTCCCGCAGCCGCAGCCGCAGCCGCCCGGACTTCTTGCCCTGCTCGAACGACATGCCCGCCAGCGCCCGCAGGGGTACGGTCAGTTCACCGAGTTCCCGGCGGAGCGGGCTGACGTTCTTGTCCCGGCCCGGGGTCAGCCGCAGGGTGTCGCCGTCGAAGACCCACGTTCCGTCCTTCTGGATGATTTCCGCCATGCGGAGATTGTTCCACCGCGGTCAGGGGCACGGGGGTGCGGCCCGCGGCACCCGGCGGGCATGCCGACGGGCACCCCCAAGGACCGTCTCCGGGGTGCCCGCCCGTCCGTGCCGGGCCCGTGCTACAGGCCCGCGAGGGGGTTCTTCAGGGTGCCGACGAGCTGCAGCGCGCCGGAGGGATCCGCGAGGTCCACCATCTGCCGGTTGTCGCGCAGCTGGAGCCGGTTGAGGCAGGACAGCGCGAACTCGGGCGCGAACATGTCGTACCGGTCGAACTTCTCGGCCAGTTCCGGCACCGACGCCTGGTACTCGCGGGTGACCTCCGCGACCGTCCCCCAGAAGGCGTCCTCCTCCAGGATCCCCTCCTCGGCGAGGTTCGCGGCGAGGAAGCGGAAGAAGCAGTCGAAGACGTCCGTGAAGATCGACAGGAGCTTCTTGTCCTCCGGGACGTCCACGGCGATGCGGGAGACGTCCGGCGGCAGCACGGCGTCCGGGTCCATCACCGCGATCTCCTCGGCGATGTCCTTGTAGACCGCGCGCCGCACCACCCCGTCCTTCAGGACGAGGATGACGTTCTCGCCGTGCGGCATGTAGACCAGGTCGTAGGCGTAGAAGCTGTGCAGCAGCGGCACGTAGTAGGCGCGCAGGTAGTGCCGCAGCCACTCGGTGGGCGCGAGGCCGGAGCGTTCGATCAGCGCGCCCGCGATCGAGGCGCCCTCGTGGTCGACGTGGACGAGACTGGCCATGGTGGCGAGCGACTCGCCCTCCTGGAGCGAGGGGACCGGGCTCTCCCGCCACAGCGCGGCCAGCATCTTGCGGTACGGCGAGTAGCGGTCGGTGGCCTGCTCGTACTCCAGGTGCCGGTAGCCGACGGCCGCCCGCTCCCGGATGATGCTCAGGCCCGTCGACTTCAGCACCGGGTCGCCCTCGATGAGCTGCGCCAGCCAGTCGTTGATGGCCGGGGTGGCCTCCATGTACGCCGCCGACAGGCCGCGCATGAAGCCCATGTTGAGGACGGACAGGGCCGTCTTCACGTAGTGCTTCCGGGGGTGGCTGGTGTTGAAGAAGGTGCGGATGGACTGCTGGGCCAGGTACTCGTCCTCGCCCTCGCCCAGGCACACCAGGTGCTGCCGGGCGACCTCGGCGGCGAAGGTGACGGTGAGCTTGTTCCACCACTGCCAGGGGTGGACCGGGATGAGCAGGTAGTCGGCCGGGTCCAGGCCCCGCTCGCGCAGCACGCCGTGGAAACGCTCGACGGTCGCCTCGCCCAGCTCGTCCCGTACGAAGGACTCGTACTCGATGCCCACGCCCGCCGTGAACGCCGCCCGGGAGCGGTGCGCGGCCAGCCACACCAGCCGGACGGGGCTCGCGGTCTCGGGGGCGTACGACAGGTACTCGTGGACGCCGAAGCCGAGCCGCCCGTTGTTGGCGACGAAGCAGGGGTGGCCCTCGGTCATGCCGGTCTCGATCGCCTGGAAGCCGGCGTCCACCAGCTCGGCGGAGGTGACCTGCGGCTTGGTCAGCTTGTAGCAGGTGCCGGAGAGGGTGGAGGAGATCTCCTCCAGGTAGACCGGGAGGATCTCGTCGCTCAGGCCCAGCGACTCCTTCGTCTCGATGAAGAAGTCCAGTGCGGCGAGCGGCAGTTCGCCGCCGTGGCGGTGGCGGGTGATCGAGGCGGCGTCCACCTGCCAGTGGTCCAGGGCGCGGACGGTGGCGGTGAAGCGGTAGGAGGTGTGGCCGTCGTCGCTGCGGACGACGTACGCGTCACCGTCCCGTTCCGGTGTGAGCAGCCGCTCGTGGGTGAACTCGGCCAGTGCCTTGCGGATCAGCAGGCGGTTGGCCTTCTCCCAGTGCTCGGGGGTCAGGTGGGCGACGGCGTCGGCGAGGCTCATGCGGACACCGCCTTCTCGAACTGCTCGCGGGTGCAGAAGCTCAGCAGGGCCTTCTTCTCCGGCTTCCGGATCTCGCGTTCGGGCACGAACCCGACGGCCGCGTTCAGGGCGTGGACGGCCTTGTTGCCGACGTCCGGCTCGACGACGACGCGGGCGGTGGCCGGGTCGGAGAACAGCTCGGTCATCACGGCGGTGATCACGGCCCGGGTGAAGCCGTGCACGGGCCGGTCGGTGGGGGCGACCAGGAAGTGCATGCCGACGTCGCCCGGCTCCGGCTCGTACAGGCCGACCAGCTCACGGTGGGCCGGGTCGTACTTCTCCATCAGGAAGGCGGGGACGCCGTCGTGCAGGCCGAGGTAGGCGTGGTGGTGCTCGTCGGCGGCTATCTCCATGTAGGCGCGCTCGACGTCGACCAGGCTCGCGTCCTGCATCATCCAGAACGCGGACTTGGGGTGGGTGACCCAGCCGTGCAGCAGCTCGGCGTCCTTCGTCGGGTCGAGGGGGCGGAGGGTGAGGGCGCCGATGCCGGCGTCCGGGGTGGTGGTGCTCATACGCTGAACTCCTGGAACGCGATCGTCTTCTCGACCGGGTAGTACTCGGTGCCACCGAGCAGCTCTCGGATGATGTAGCTGTTGCGATAGGCACCCATGCCCAGATCGGGGCTGGTGATGCTGTGCGTGTGGACACCCGCGTTCTGCAGGAACACGCCCTGGCCGGTGACGTCGATGGCGTAGTTGCGGCCCACGTCGAAGTTGCCCTGCGAGTCGTACCGCAGCCGGTCCCGGACGGGCTTGAGGAACTCCGGCTCGGCGTACCGGTAGCCGGTGGCCAGGATCAGTCCGTCCGAGGTGATCTCGAAGTCCTTGCCCTGCTCCTCCTGGCGGAAGCCGAGCGTGTACGTGCCGTCCTCGTACCGGGCCTCGGTCAGCGCGGAGTTGGTGAGCAGCCGGGTGGGGACCGGGCCGCCGAGGTTCTTCTGGTAGAGCAGGTCGAAGATCGCGTTGATCAGATCGCCGTCGATGCCCTTGAACAGGCCCTTCTGCTCGGCGGTGAGCCGGTAGCGGGTGGCCTCCGGCAGCGCCCGGTAGTAGTCGATGTACTCCGGCGAGGTCATCTCCAGCGTGAGCTTGGTGTACTCCAGCGGGAAGAAGCGCGGGGAGCGGGTCACCCAGTTCAGCCGGTAGCCGTGGACGTCGATCTCGCCGAGCAGGTCGTAGTAGATCTCGGCGGCGGACTGGCCGCTGCCGACCAGCGTGATCGACTCCTTCTTCACCAGCTCCGCCCGGCTCTGCACGTAGCGGGAGTTGTGGATGAAGTCGCCGGCCAGGCCCCGGCAGGCGTCCGGGACGTGCGGCGGGGTGCCGGTGCCGAGGACGAGGCGGCGGGCGCGGTAGACGTCGCCGGAGGTGGTGGCGACGGCGTACAGCTCCTCGCGCTCGTCGTAGGTCACCTCGGTGACCGTGGTGGAGAAGCGGACGCTGCTCAGCTTGTTCGCGGCCCAGCGGCAGTAGTCGTCGTACTCGACGCGCAGCGGGTAGAAGTTCTCCCGGATGTAGAACGAGTACAGCCGGCCCTTCTCCTTCAGGTAGCTGAGGAAGGAGTACGGCGAGGTCGGGTCGGCGAGGGTGACCAGGTCCGACATGAACGGCGTCTGCAGGTGGGCGCCGTCCAGGAACATGCCGGCGTGCCACTCGAAGTCCGGCTTGGACTCCAGGAAGACGCCGTTCAGTTCGGCTATGGGCTCGGTGAGGCAGGCCAGGCCGAGGTTGAAGGGGCCGAGGCCGATCCCGACGAAGTCGTACGGGGCACTGGCTTCAGGAAGCGCGGTCAAGGGACTCTCCCAGGTACTGCTCGGCGTGGCCGGCGATCAGGTCGAGGACGGCGGCGATGTCGGCCGTGGTCGTCTCGGGGTTGAGCAGGGTGAACTTCAGGTAGTGGCGCCCGGCCACCTTGGTGCCCGCGACCACCGCGTCGCCGGAGGCGAACAGGGCCTTGCGGGCGTACAGGTTGGCGCGGTCGGTCTCGGCGGGGTCGGTGACGGCCGCCGGGACGTAGCGGAAGACCAGGGTGGACAGCGACGGCCGGACCACGACGTCGAAGCGCGGGTCGGCGGCGAGCAGTTCCCAGCCCTCGGCCGCCAGGTCGCACACCTCGTCGAAGAGCTCGCCGATGCCGTCGGCGCCCATCACGCGCAGCGTCATCCACAGCTTGAGCGCGTCGAAGCGGCGGGTGGTCTGCAGGGACTTGTCCACCTGGTTGGGGATGCGCTCCTGCACCGCGCGGCGCGGGTTGAGGTACTCCGCGTGGTAGGTGGCGTGGCGCAGGGTGGCCGCGTCCCGGACCAGCACGGCGGACGAACTCACCGGCTGGAAGAAGGACTTGTGGTAGTCGACGGTGACCGAGTCGGCGCGCTCGATGCCGTCGATGCGGTCCCGGTGCTTGAGGGAGGCCAGCAGTCCGCAGCCGTAGGCCGCGTCCACGTGCATCCACGCGCCGTACTGGGCGCAGAGCGCGGCGATCTCCGGCAGCGGGTCGATGGAGCCGAAGTCGGTGGTGCCGGCGGTGGCGACGACGGCCATGGGGACGAGGCCGTCCTCGGCGCAGCGCTCCAGCTCGCGGGCGAGGGCGACGGTCTGCATGCGCTTGTCGTGGTCGACGGGGACCGACACGACGGCGTCCGGGCCGAGGCCGAGCAGTTTCGCGGACTTCTGCACGCTGAAGTGGCTGACCTCGGAGGCGAAGACGCGCAGCCTGCCGAGGTCGTCGGTCTTCGACTCCTCGCGGGCCAGCAGCAGCGCCTGGAGGTTGGACTGCGTGCCGCCGGAGGTGAACACGCCGTCGGCGGCGGGGCCGAGGCCGATGCGGGCGCAGGTCCAGTCGATCAGTTTGCGTTCGATGAGAGTGCCGCCGGCCGACTGGTCCCAGGTGTCGAGGGAGGAGTTGACGGCGGACAGCACGGCCTCGGCGACCACGGCCGGTATGACGACCGGGCAGTTGAGGTGGGCGAGGTAGCGGGGGTGGTGGAAGTAGACGGCGTCGCGGAGGTAGACCTCCTCCAGCTCGTCCAGGACCGCGGCCGTGTCGTGCAGCGGCTTGTCGAGGTCGATCCCGTCGATGCGGGGAGCGAGGGCGTCGGCGGTGACGCCGGTGAACGGGCGGTCGGTGGTGGCGAGTTTGGCGGCCACCCGCTCGACTCCCTGGGTCACGGAGTGGCGGTACCGCTCCGCGGTGGTGTCGTTGAGCAGGTGCGAGCGCATGGGGGGTCCTCCGGTGGGGACGATCCGAGAGGGGCGGGGGAGGGCAGCGCCCTCACTTCGACTTAGGTTAGCCTAACCTAAATAACAGTGTCCGCGTACGGGGGTTGCGTGACCGCCGTCACTGCCCGGGGCAACGCGGGGGCGGGACAGGGGGGTTGGGCCTCACTCCTGCTCGCGCAACTGCTCCTCCGTGAGTCCCTGCCGCCAGTAACCGACGAAGGTGACGCGTCTGCGGTCGATGCCGCGCTCGCCCACGAAGTGCCGCCGCAGCTCCTTCACGCGGCCGGACTCGCCCGCGATCCAGACGTACGGGTGCGCGGCGGGCGGCAGTTCCGCGGCGCGGAGCGCGGTGAGGGCGAGGCCGGCCCCGGCGTCCCCGGCATCTCCGACGGCCTCGGCGTTCTCGCGGACCAGCCAGGTGACCTCGGCGTCCGCGGCGGTCGTCAGCTCCTGGACGTCCCCGGCGTGCGGGACCTCCAGCCAGACGCGGGCGCGGGTGCCGGCGGGGAGGGACTCCAGGGACGCGGCGACGGCGGGCAGGGCGGTCTCGTCGCCCCAGACCACCACCAGGTCGGTGTCCTCGGGCGGCCGGAAGCGGATCGCCCGGTTGTCGGCGACCGCCGGACCCAGCAGGAGGACCCGGTCCCCGGCGGCGGCCCGGGCGGCCCAGCGGGAGGCGGGGCCGGCCTGGGGTTCCGCGGCGGGCGCACCCGGCTCGCCCGGTGAGCCGGGCGCCCCGACGCCGTGCAGGACGAAGTCGATGTCGATCTCGGCGGTGTTCCCGCGGGCGTCCCGGCGCAGCGCCCGCAGCGTGTACGAGCGCATCACCGCCCGCACGTCGTCCGGGAGTTCACGCCACCCCCGCCACCAGTCCTCGCCCAGCTCGACCGGCACCACCGGTTCCGGCTGGCCCGGGTGCGGCAGGAACAGCGACAGGGACTGGTCGCGTCCCTCGGAGCGGAAACCGGCCAGGTCGGGCCCGGCGAAGGTGACCCGGGTCAGAGACGGGCCGAGCCGCCTCGTCCGTACGACCTGGAGGGAGAAGAAACGGAACGGGGCGGCTACGGCAGTCGTCACGGACGGCTCCTGGGAGTCGGGACGGACGGGGTCAGCTGACCTTCTTCGCCTTCTCGATCGCCTCGGCGAGGTTGTCGAGCAGCGGCGTGCACTTGTCGTAGGAGAGGATCGGCTCGGGGGAGCGGGAGATGACCTGGCCGGCCTTGACCGCGGGCAGCGCCTTCCAGGTGCCCTCGGTGATGTCGGCGGGCTGGATGGTCGAGGCGCGGTCGTCCATGATGATGACGTCGGCCGGGTACTTGTCGGCGTTCTCCCAGCTCAGGCTCTCGAACCAGCCGCCGGTCGCCTTCTTGGCCTCCTCCGAGGGCTCGACGAGGTTCACGCCGAGGGCCTTGAAGTACTCCAGGTCGATGGAGAAGTTGGAGCCGGAGACGTAGAAGAGGTCCGGCGCGGCGGAACCGGCCAGCACCTTGATCTCCGGGCGGGACTTGGCGGCCTTGCGCAGGCGCTCGGCGGCGGCCTCGAACTTCTTCTTCGCCTCGACGACCTTCGTCGCCTTCATGTCGGCGCCCAGCGACTCGGCCAGCTCGGCCATGCGCTGCAGCGGCGCGGGCATCTGGCGGTCGTAGACGGAGATCGCGATGCTCGGGGCGAGCTTGGCGATCTTGTCCTTGGAGGCCTCCGGCACGTACCAGAGGGTGCCCGCGTCGTCGAACATCGTGGAGATGAGCACATCGGGCCGGAAGGCCGCGTACTGCTCGACGTTGAAGCTGTCGAACTTGTTGCCGAAGATCGTCAGCTTGCTGACGTCCATGTCGCCGGCCTGCACGTCGGCCTTGCCGTCGGTGGTCCTGGTGGGACCGAAGACGCCCTTGACCTCGACGCCGTAGTCGTACAGGGCGGCGGCGACGCCGGTGAAGGCGACGATGTTCGTGGGGACCTTGTCCAGCTTCACGGTCGTGCCGCGGTCGTCCTTGAAGGACCAGGGGCCGGACTTCGCGGCACCCGTCTCCTTGCCCGAGCCGCCGCTCTTCCCGTCGTCGTCACCGCAGGCCGCGAGTACGGCACCGAGGCCGAGGGCACCGCCGGCGGCGAGGATTCCGCGGCGGGTCGGGTGGGCAGCTCTGACGTTGGACATGGTGTGGGCCGCTTTCGAACGGGGCGGAACGTCCGCCGGACAATTCGAAGGTAGGTTAGCCTAACCTCAGACATTGTCCAGTGGCGGGGGTCGCACCGCCCCGTCCGGGCGGCCCGCCGGCTCATCCGGCCAGACCCAGCTCCCGGGCGATCAGCATCCGCTGGACCTCGCTGGTGCCCTCGCCGATCTCCAGGATCTTGGAGTCGCGCCACATGCGGGCGACCGGGTACTCGTTCATGAAGCCGTAGCCGCCGTGGATCTGGGTGGCGTCCCGGGCGTTGTCCACCGCGACCGTGGACGAGTACAGCTTCGCGATGGCCGCCTCCTTCTTGAACGGCTCGCCCGCCACCAGCCGCGAGGCCGCGTCCCGCCAGGCGAGGCGGGCCGTGTGGGCCTTCATCTCCATGTCGGCGATCTTGAACTGGATCGCCTGGTTCGCCCCGATCGGCCTGCCGAAGGCGTGACGTTCCTTCGCGTACTTGACCGACTCGTCGACACAGCCCTGCGCCAGCCCCGTGCCCAGGGCGGCGATGGCGACGCGGCCCTCGTCCAGGATGCGCAGGAACTGCGCGTAGCCGCGGCCCTGTTCGCCGAGCAGGTTCGCCGCCGGGACCCGGACGTCGGTGAAGGACAGCTCCCGGGTGTCCGAGGCGCTCCAGCCGACCTTGGAGTAGGGGGCGGCCACCGTGAAGCCCGGCGTGCCGGACGGCACGATGATCGCCGAGATCAGCGGGCGGCCGTCCGGCCCCCGCCCGGTGACCGCGGTGACGGTCACCAGGCCCGTGACGTCCGTGCCCGAGTTGGTGATGAAGCACTTGGTGCCGTTGATCACCCACTCGTCCGTGGCCTCGTCCAGCCGGGCCGTCGTCCGCGTCGCGCCCGCGTCCGAGCCGCCGTCGGGCTCGGTCAGGCCGAAGGCGCCCAGGATCTCGCCCGAGCACAGCTTCGGCAGCCACTGCCGCTTCTGCTCCTCGGTGCCGAACAGGTGGATCGGCATCGCGCCCAGCGAGACGCCCGCCTCCAGCGTGATGGCCACCGACGAGTCGACCCGGGCCAGTTCCTCCAGGGCGATGCCGAGGGCCAGGTAGTCGCCGCCCATGCCGCCGTACTCCTCGGGGAACGGCAGGCCGAACAGGCCCATGCGGCCCATCTCCCGCACGATCTCGTACGGGAACTCGTGCCGCTCGTAGAGGTCGCCGATCTTCGGCGCCACGACGTCGTGCGCGAACTCCTCGACCGTACGGCGGAGTTCTTCCAGTTCGGGGGAGAGCTTGTGGTCCATGCTGTCACGGCTCCTGGTGGGAGAGGGCGCGTACGGTGCGGGACGGGCTGGGCCGGCCCAGGTGCGCGGCCATCCAGACGCTGGTGGCGACGAGACGGCCGAGGTCGACCCCGGTGTCGATGCCGAGGCCGCGCAGCATCCACACGAGGTCCTCGGTGGCGAGGTTGCCGGTGGCGGACTTGGCGTACGGGCAGCCGCCGAGTCCGCCGGCGGAGGCGTCGACCGTGGTGACGCCGAGCCGCAGCGCGGCCAGGGTGTTGGACAGGGCCTGGCCGTAGGTGTCGTGGAAGTGGACGCCGAGCGCCGCCACGGGGACGCCGGCCCCGGTGAGCGCGCGGAGCAGGGCCTCGACGTGCCCCGGCGTCGCCACGCCGATCGTGTCGCCGAGGCTCAGCTCGTCGCAGCCCATGTCCAGCAGGGCCCGGCAGACCCGCACCACCTGCTCGACGGGCACGGCGCCCTCCCAGGGGTCGCCGAAGCACATCGACAGGTAGCCCCGGACGTGGACGTCCGCGTCCTTCGCCCGGCGCACCACCGGCGCGAACATGGCCAGCGCCTCGTCCACGGTGCGGTTGAGGTTGGCCTTGGCGAAGGACTCGGTGGCGCTGGCGAAGACGGCGACCCGGCGGGCGCCGAGCGCGAGCGCGCGGTCCAGACCGCGTTCGTTGGGCACCAGCACCGGAAGGTCCACCGGCAGGTCGGCGACCGCCGGGAACAGCCGCTCGGCGTCGGCCAGTTGAGGCACCCACTTGGGGTGCACGAAGCTCGTCGCCTCGATGGTGGTCAGTCCCGCGCCGGCTAGGCGGCGGACGAACTCCGCCTTCACCTCCGTCGGGACGGTCGCCTTCTCGTTCTGCAGGCCGTCGCGGGCGCCGACCTCGTGGATCCGCACCCGCGCGGGCAGGCCCTCGGCGGGCACGGTCATCGGCAGGCCGGGTTCCGGGGTGTTCACGCCGTCTCCTCCTCGCTGCTCTCCCCGGCGGGGGTGACGACCGCCAGCACCTGGTCCATGGCGACCGTCGTGCCGGGGGACACGTCCAGCTCGGTGACGGTGCCGGCGTGCGGGGCGGAGACGACGTGCTCCATCTTCATCGCCTCCACCACCAGCAGGCTCTGCCCGGCGCTCACCTCGTCGCCGACGGCGACCTTCACCACCGTCACCGTGCCCGGCATGGGCGCCGCCAGGGAGTCGGCGCCGGCGTGGGCGGCGCGGGACAGCGAGGCGGCGACCGGGTCGTGGTCGCGCACCTGCCAGGCGTCGCCGTCCCGGCCCAGCCAGGTGCCGTCGGGCAGCGCGGCGAAGACGTGGGTGACGCCGCCGAGCCGGAACGTGTACCGGTGCCCGTCGCCCGACGGGACGACCGGGGACGCGGGGAGGGGCCCTTGCGCGCCCTGCGGCCACACCTCGATGCCGCCGTCCGGTGTGCTGCGCACCCGCACGGTGACCGGGTCCCGGCCCGGCACCCGCAGGTGGTGCGCCGTCCAGGCCCGCTCGCCGCCCAGCCGCCAGCCGTCCGCCGCATCGAACGGGTCCGACCAGCCGGCCGTGCGCGGGGCGGGGGCGAGCGCCGCGTGCCGCAGCAGCGCCGCCGCCGCGTACACCTCCGCCGGCACCTCGTGCGGGACGAGCGCCGCCACCTCCCGCTCCACCAGCCCGGTGTCCAGCTCGCCCGCCACCACCGCCGGGTGCGCGAGGAGCCGGCGCAGGAACCCGGCGTTGGTCTGCACGCCCAGCGTCACCGTCTGAGCGAGGGCCGCCCGCAGCCTGCGCAGCGCGGTGGCGCGGTCGGGGCCGTACGCGATCACCTTGGACAGCATCGGGTCGTAGAGGCTGCCGACCTCGGTGCCCTCGCTGAGCCCGGAGTCGGTGCGGACGCCGTCGCCCTGCGGTTCGTGGAGCCGCAGCACGGTTCCGCCGGAGGGGAGGAAGCCGCGCGCCGGGTCCTCGGCGCACAGCCGGGCCTCGATCGCGTGCCCGGTCAGCCGTACGTCCTCCTGCGCGAAGCCGAGCCGCTCGCCCGCCGCCACCCGCAGCTGCCACTCCACCAGGTCCGGGCCGCCCGCGTCGCCGGCCGCCCCGATGGACACGGCCAGCTCGGTCACCGGGTGCTCCACCTGGAGGCGGGTGTTCATCTCCATGAAGTAGTACGAGGACGGGTCCCCGCCCGGCACGATGAACTCCACCGTGCCCGCGCCCCGGTAGCCGCAGGAGCGCGCCGCCTGCACGGCCGCCTCGCCCATCGCGGCCCGCGTCGCCTCGTCCAGGAGGACGCTCGGCGCCTCCTCGACGACCTTCTGGTGCCGGCGCTGCAGCGAGCACTCGCGCTCGCCCAGGTGCACGACGTTGCCGTGGCCGTCGGCGAGGACCTGGATCTCGATGTGCCGGGGCCGGTCGATCCACCGCTCCACCAGCAGCGTGTCGTCGCCGAAGGAGGCGCGGGCCTCACGGCGGGCGGCGGCGATCTCGTCGGCCAGCACGGCCTCGTCCCGCACCAGCCGCATGCCCTTGCCGCCCCCGCCGGCCGACGGCTTCAGCAGCACCGGCATCCCGATCCCGCGGGCCGCCCCGGCGAGCTGCCCGTCCGTCAGCCCGCTGCCGCTGGAACCCGGCACGACCGGGACCCCGGCCGCCGCCACCGTCTCCTTGGCGCGGATCTTGTCGCCCATCAGGGCGATGGCGTCGGCGGGCGGCCCGACGAAGACCAGCCCCGCCTCCTCGCAGGCCCGCGCGAAACCGGCGTTCTCGGCGAGGAAGCCGTACCCCGGGTGGACGGCCTGCGCGCCCGTGCGGGCGGCGGCCTCCAGCAGCCGCTCGACGGACAGATAGCTCTCCGCCGCGGGCGCCGGGCCGATCCGTACCGCGGTGTCGGCCTCCCGCACGTGCCGGGCGTCCGCGTCGGCGTCGGAGAAGACCGCCACCGAGCGCACGCCCAGCGAGCGCAGCGTCCGCACGACCCGGACGGCGATCTCGCCCCGGTTGGCCACCAGTACCGTGTCGAACATCAAGTCCCCTCCCTCACATCCGGAAGACGCCGAACCGGGGCTCGCCCAGTGGCGCGTTGGCGCACGCGGTCAGGGCCAGCCCCAGCACGCGCCGGGTGTCGGCGGGCTCGATGACCCCGTCGTCCCACAGGCGGGCGGTCGCGTAGTAGGCGTTCCCCTGCCGCTCGTACTGGGCGCGGATCGGCGCCTTGAAGGACTCCTCCTCCTCGGCCGGCCACTGTTCGCCCCGGGCCTCCATCTGGTCCCGCTTGACCGTGGCCAGCACCGACGCGGCCTGCTCGCCGCCCATCACGGAGATCTTGGCGCTCGGCCACATCCACAGGAAGCGCGGCGAGTACGCCCGCCCGCACATCGAGTAGTTCCCCGCGCCGTACGACCCGCCGATCACGACCGTCAGCTTCGGCACGCGCGTGCACGCCACCGCCGTCACCATCTTGGCGCCGTGCTTGGCGATGCCGCCCGCCTCGTAGTCCCTGCCGACCATGAAGCCGGAGATGTTCTGGAGGAAGACCAGCGGGATGCCGCGCTGGTCGCACAGCTCGATGAAGTGGGCGCCCTTCTGGGCCGACTCGGAGAACAGGATGCCGTTGTTGGCGACGATCCCCACCGGGTGGCCGTGGATCCGGGCGAAGCCGGTGACCAGGGTCTGCCCGTACTCGGACTTGAACTCGGCGAACCGGGAGCCGTCCACCACGCGCGCGATCACCTCGCGGACGTCGTAGGGCGTGCGGGAGTCGACCGGCACCACGCCGTACAGCTCCTGGGGGTCGGCCTTCGGCTCGACGGAGGGCCGCACCTCCCAGGGCAGCTCCCCGCGCGCGGGGAGCGTCGAGACGATGGTGCGCACGATGCGCAGGGCGTGCGCGTCGTCCTCGGCGAGGTGGTCGGTCACCCCGGACACGCGGGAGTGGACCTCGCCGCCGCCCAGCTCCTCCGCGCTCACCACCTCACCGGTGGCCGCCTTCACCAGCGGCGGGCCGCCCAGGAAGATCGTCCCCTGGCCGCGGACGATCACCGCCTCGTCGCTCATCGCCGGTACGTACGCCCCGCCGGCCGTGCAGGAGCCGAGCACGGCGGCGATCTGCGGGATGCCGGCGCCCGACATCCGGGCCTGGTTGTAGAAGATCCGCCCGAAGTGCTCGCGGTCGGGGAAGACCTCGTCCTGCATCGGCAGGAAGGCGCCCCCGGAGTCCACGAGGTACAGGCACGGCAGCCGGTTCTCCAGCGCCACCTCCTGCGCCCGCAGGTGCTTCTTCACGGTCATCGGGTAGTACGTGCCGCCCTTGACGGTGGCGTCGTTGGCGACGATCACGCACTCCCGGCCGCCGACCCGCCCGATCCCGGCGATCACGCCGGCCGCCGGGGCCTGCCCGTCGTACAGCCCGTCGGCCGCGAGCGGCGCCAGCTCCAGGAACGGCGAACCCGGATCCAGCAGCGTCTCCACGCGGTCGCGCGGCAGCAGCTTGCCGCGCGCGGTGTGCCGGGCCCTGGCCCGCTCACCGCCGCCCAGCCGGGCCGCCGCCAGCTTGGCGCGCAGCTCCTCGACGAGGACGCGGTGCGCCTCCTCGTTGGCCCGAAAGGCCTCCGACGCGGGATCGGCCGCGCTCGTCAGCTCCGGTGCCTCCTCGTGCATTCTGCGGTCCCCTCACCCAGTGGTCGACCAGTTAATGAGCGTTAACGCATGCGTCCTCAGGTTAACGACCGCTAACCTCCCTGTCTAGAATCGTTCCCATGGCCACCAGAACCGATGCCCCCACCCGCCGCGAGCAGATCCTCAAGGAGGCCGCCCGGCTCTTCGCCGAACGCGGCTTCCACGGTGTCGGCGTCGACGAGATAGGCGCCGCGGTCGGCATCAGCGGCCCCGGCCTCTACCGGCACTTCCCCGGCAAGGACGCGATGCTCGCCGAGCTGCTGATCGGCATCAGCGACTCGCTGCTGACCGGGGCGAAGCGACGGCTGGCGGAGGCGGAGGGCGCGGCCGGCCCCGGCGCGGGGACCGGTGGTGCGAGGTCCGGTGGTGCGGGATCCGGCGGCGCGGGTCCCGAGGCGGTCCTCGACTCGCTCATCGAGGGTCACATCGACTTCGCGCTCGACGACCGCCCGCTCATCACCCTGCACGACCGCGAGCTGGACCGCCTCCGGGACGCCGACCGCAGGATGGTGCGCCAGCTGCAGCGGCAGTACGTCGAGCTGTGGGTCGGGGTGGTCCGCGAGGTGTACCCGGACGTGGCCGAGCCCTCCGCCCGTTCGGCGGTCCACTCGGTCTTCGGCCTCCTGAACTCCACCCCGCACCTGGGCCGGCCCGGCTCCCTCCCGGGCCGCGCGGCGACGGCGGACCTCCTGCACCGCATGGCGCGCGGGGCGTTCGCGGCGGTGGCGGAGGGCTGAGGGGGCCCGCCGCCCCGGCCCGCGGAGTGACGAGGGTTACCCGTTCCCCGCTCTGGACGCCCTCGGCTACCCACCGGTACCGTGAAGTCTGAGCAAGCGCTTAGACACGTACCCTGGAGGTGGCGCCGTGCGCCGTACGGTGTTCAACGAGGACCACGAGGCGTTCCGGGAGACCCTCCGCGCCTTCATCGAGGCCGAGGTCGTCCCCGTCTACGACGAGTGGTTCGCCGCCGGCCAGGCGCCGCGCGAGTTCTACTACAAGCTCGGCGAGCTGGGCATCTTCGGCATCAACGTGCCCGAGGAGTTCGGCGGCGCCGGCCTGGACAGCCACAAGTTCGAGGCCGTCCTGTACGAGGAGACCGCCCGCGCGGGCGTCAGCTTCGGCGGCTCCGGCGTGCACGTGCTGCTCGCCCTGCCCTACATCAAGATGCTGGCCACCGACGAGCAGAAGAAGCGGTACCTGCCGAAGTTCGTCACCGGCGAGGAGATGTGGGCCATCGCGATGACCGAGCCGGGCACCGGCTCCGACCTCGCGGGCATGAAGACCACCGCCAGGCTCTCCGAGGACGGCACCCACTACGTCCTCAACGGCGCCAAGACCTTCATCACCGGCGGCGTCCACGCCGACAAGGTGATCGTCTGCGCCCGCACCTCCGCCCCGCGCGAGGACGACCGCCGCTTCGGCATCTCCCTGTTCGTCGTGGACACCAAGGCCGAGGGCTACTCGGTGGGCCGCAAGCTGGACAAGCTCGGCCTGCGGGTCTCCGACACCGCCGAGCTGGCGTTCGTCGACGTCAAGGTGCCCGTCGAGGATCTGCTGGGCGAGGAGAACAAGGGCTTCTCCTACCTCGGCCACAACCTGGCCTCCGAGCGCTGGGGCATCGCCTTCGGCGCCTACGCCCAGGCCAAGGCCGCCGTCCGCTTCGCCAAGCAGTACGTGCAGGAGCGCACCGTCTTCGGCAAGCCGGTCGCCGCCTTCCAGAACACCAAGTTCGAGCTGGCCGCCTGCCAGGCCGAGGTGGACGCCGCCGAGGCCGTCGCCGACCGCGCCACCGAGGCCCTGGACGCCGGCGAGCTGACCCCCGCCGAGGCCGCCAGCGCCAAGCTGTTCTGCACCGAGGTCGCCCACCGCGTCATCGACCGCTGCCTCCAGCTGCACGGCGGCTACGGCTACATGAACGAGTACCCGATAGCCCGCCTGTACGCGGACAACCGGGTCAACCGCATCTACGGCGGCACCAGCGAGATCATGAAGACGATCATCGCGAAGGACATGGGCCTGTAGGCCCCGGATCCGCCAGAGCCGCCAGAGTCTTCAGAGCCGTCAGAGCTTCCAGAGCCTTCAGGACATGAGCGAAGCACTCCAGTCCCTCCTCGATCTGCTCGACCTCGAGCGGATCGAGGAGGACATCTTCCGCGGGCAGTCCCGTTCCGCCGTCGTCCCCCGGGTCTTCGGCGGGCAGGTGGCCGCCCAGGCCCTGGTGGCGGCCGGGCGCACGGTCCCCGAGGACCGGTTCGCGCACTCCCTGCACGCGTACTTCCTGCGCCCCGGCGACCCCGGCGCGCCCATCGTCTACCACGTCGACCGCCTCCGCGACGGCCGCTCCTTCACCACCCGCCGCGTGGTCGCCGTCCAGCACGGCAAGCCGGTCTTCGGTCTGTCGGCGTCCTTCCAGACGTACGAGGAGGGCCTGGACCACCAGGCCCCGATGCCGGACGCCCCGGACCCGGCGACCCTCCCCACCGGCGAGGAGCGGCTGCGGGGCTATCCGCACCTGCCGGCCGAGACCGTGGAGCGGTTCCTCCAGGCCCGGGCCGCCGTCGACCTGCGGTACGTGGACGACCCGCCCTTCGGGGACTTCGGCGAGCCGCGCGAGCCGCCCTCCCAGGTGTGGTTCCGCACCGACGGCAAGCTCACCGACGACCCCCTGCTGCACGTCGTGCTCGCCACCTACGTCTCCGACATGACCCTCCTCGACTCCGTGCTGCTCGCGCACGGCCGGGGCGGCTGGGCCGTCGGGGACGTCGTCGGGGCCTCGCTCGACCACGCCATGTGGTTCCACCGGCCGTTCCGCGCCGACGAATGGCTGCTGTACGACCAGGAGTCGCCGTCCGCGTCCGGCGGGCGGGGCATCGGCCAGGCCCGCATCTACACGCGGGACGGGAGGCTGGCCGTCTCGGTGGTCCAGGAGGGTCTGGTCCGGATCCCCCGGTGACCTGAATCCCGATGGACTCCCCATGTGACTTGGGCCACATGAGTGATTAGGCTCTATGAGTGAAGGGCCGCAGACACGGTTTACCCGACCGAGTCGGCTCGTGACCTCCGGGCCAGGGGCGCAGCACCCGCCCGCGAACCGTTCCGGGCGGTCCGGTGGTGCCGGCGATCGGGTTGCGTGTCCGGATGAATGTGCGGTCAGACCCCCACGACCGCTCCGTACCTTTCAAGGCGGTGCGGCCATCCGCTCTCGACATCGCTTCGCGTCATGCGCGGGAGTCGGTGGAACGAAAGGGAATCTCTCATGCGAGCACAGCGAGTAAGGCGCCTTGTCGCGGTGTCGGCGGCCGGACTGACGATGGCCGGTGGTATCGCGATAGGCACGGCGGGCACCGCGTCGGCGAGCGACTCGTCGCACCACGACCGCCACAGCTACAGCCGCGACTACGACCGCGGCCACGACCGCGGCTGGGACCGCTGGGACCGCGACTACCACCATGGTTGGGATCGTTACGACCACGACCGCGGCTACGACCACGACCGTGGCTACGACCGCGGCTACGACAACGGCCACGGCGGCTACGACAACGGCCACGGCGGCTGGGGCGGCCACTGATCCGACGACCCGTCGATGAAGCGGGACGGGACGTGCGGCTCCGCACCGGCGGAGCCGCACGTCCCGGTTCCCGGCCGCGCCCGCAGCACCCGCTATGCGGGACCCGGCCCCGTCCCCAGCCCCGCCTCGCCGAGCAGGTACGCCGTCATCGGGTCGTAGTGGCGCGGGCTGACCACGTGGTCGTCCAGCGGCACGACGACCTGGACGGTGCCCTCGGTCTCGGCGAGGAACAGCGCCGGGTCGTTGCAGTCGGCGTACCCCACGGAGTCGACGCCGTGCTGGCCGGCGTAACCCGCCCAGCCGTGGTCGGCGACGACCAGGTCCGGCAGCGGGCGGCCCGCGCGCTCCAGACCGGTCAGGATCGCCTTCATCGGCTCCCCGGAGTGCGTGTGCCACAGCGTGGCGCCGTGCTCCAGCACCGCCACGTCCGCGAACTGCTGGACGTAGCCCTCCTCCGTCGTCAGCCCCTCCGGGATGACGACGATCTCGCAGCCGGCGGCGCGCAGCGCGGCGGCCGTGGCCCGGTGCACGTCGAGCAGTCCGCCCGGGTGCCCGGTGGCGAACAGCACCCGCTGCCCGCCGTCGGCCGCCTTGCGCAGCCGCCCGGCCATGCGCTCCAGCGCGGCCACGGTCAGCTCCGGGTCGATGGTGTCCTGCCCGTACCGGTGTTCCGGGTCGTCGTTGACGCCGACGCGCTCCGCCATCACCGCGAGCACGTCCTGCTCGTCGGTCCAGCGGTCGCCCAGTTCCAGACCGAGCCAGTAGTGGCGGTCGCCGTTCGCCAGCTTCCGGTAGTGGGAGAGGTTGTTCTCGCGGGGGGTGGCGACGTCGCCCGCGATACGCGTTCTGACGAGGTGTTCGGCGAGTTCGGCGCGGCTGGGTGTCCCGGGTATCGGCATGACTCCATTGTGTAGCAGCCGCCTGGGCGCGTCTGCCGGGTACCGCCTGCTGGGACGCGCGTCACCCGGCCCCGGCGGCGGTCACAGCCGGCGCAGCGCGAACCACAGCTCCATCCGTACGTCGGCGTCGTCGAGGTCGGCGCCCAGCAGGGCCGCGCAGCGGGCGATGCGCTGGCGGACGGTGTTGCGGTGCACGGACAGGGCGACGGCGGTACGGTCCCAGCTGCCGTGCAGGGACAGCCAGACGCGCAGCGTCTCCGTCAGCGCCGGCACCGCCGCGACCGGCGCGAGGAGCGCGCGGGCGTACGCCTCGGCCTCGGCGTCCGGGACCAGGCCGGCCAGGGCGGGCCGGGCGGCGTGCCGCACCGCCGGCACGCGGGTCGCCCGCGCCCGTGCCAGTGCCCGCGCCGCCTGCGCGTCGGCGGTCGCCCACTCGGCCGGGGCGACGGCGGCACTGACCCCCAGCGTCCAGCCCGGCTGCGGGGCCGGCCCGGCACCGGCGGGGGAGCCCGGGGAGGCCTCCGCACCGGCCGTCCGCTCCGCCCCGTGCCCGGGCTCCGGAGTCGCCGGTACCAGAACCCGGACGACGTCGCCGGCCGGGTCGACCAGCGGGGAGCCCAGCGCCGCACCCAGCGCGGAGGCCGCCACCGGGTCCGGGGAGCCGGAGTCCGGGCGGGCGTGCACGACGTGCCAGCGGGCGTCCGCGCCGCCGCCGAGCAGGGGCGCGACCTCCTCGGGGCGGGCGCCCAGCAACAGCCGCACCAGGGCCGCGGAGCGGTCCGCGCCGGTGCCGCTCCGGTGTTCACCGGTGAGCAGGGAGAGCAGCACGGCGGCGACCGACGCGACGGTGTGGTCCCCCGGCTCCCGCCGCGGCGCGGCGACACCGAGCACGAATCCCCCGCCGTTGCCGAGCACGTACGCGGCCAGACGGACACCGGCGACCGTGTCGGTGGCGGTCGTGGAGCCCCGGCGGACGACGTCCCGGGCCAGCTCCGCCAGCGCTCCGCCCGCCCCGCCCGCCTCGCCCTCCGGCTCCCGCCCCGCCGCCGCGATCTCGGCGCCCCCCGGCCCGTACAGTACCGCCCGCCCGTCGAGCCGGGCGGCCAGCCGGCGCAGCACCGACGGCACCGGGTCCGGCCGGGACGCCGCCGCGGCCAGCGCCTGCTGCGCCTCGGACACCCGCCGCACCTCGGCCAGCCGGGTCTGCGCCATCAGCTGCCACACGGCACGGGCCACGCCCGAGAACGTCGTCCGCGGCTCCACCTCCACCAGCGGCAGCCCGTGCGCCTCGCACGCCGCGACCAGCGCCTCGGGCACCGTGTCGTGCACCGGCGCCACCCCGAAACCGAGAGCCGCGCCGCCCCCTGCCACGATCCGCGCGACGTACGCGTCGAAGTAGCCCGCCGTCTCCGCCTCCGTCCCCGCGGGGATGTGCACGCCGGCCGTCAGCAGCAGTTCGCCGCCCAGCATGTACGGGCAGGGGTCGGCCATCTCGGAGGCCTGCGCCCAGTGGACCGTCACCTGTGCCGCCGGGGGCCCGGTGATCTGGCGCAGGGCGAGATCCTCGCGGGACAGCAGGGCCGCGAGGGACACGGGAGGCGTGGGCGGGGCGACTCTCTCCTGCGCCATGGACGTTACCTCCACTCCGGCGGGTCCGAATGGATGGAACGTACACTTCGCAGTTGCTTTTCGGCCACCTAATGTCAATCCGGACCGGAATTCCCCACCGGTGTCGGACCGGCCGTCGCGGGTACGGGCGGATGTCCCCGCGAGGTGCCGGCCGGACAGTGCGTCCGGACAATCCCCCCATCAGCACGACACGCCACCGACGAGTGCGCGAAGGAGCCCCCCCCATGGCCGTCGACTACACAGTGATCGTCGTCTATCTCGCCAGCATGCTCGCCATGGGCTGGTGGGGCATGCGCCGCGCCAAGTCCAAGAGCGAGTTCCTCGTCGCCGGCCGCCGTCTCGGCCCCGCGATGTACTCGGGCACCATGGCGGCCATCGTCCTCGGCGGCGCGTCCACCATCGGCGGTGTCGGACTCGGCTACCAGTACGGGCTCTCCGGTGCCTGGATGGTCGTCACCATCGGCCTCGGCATCCTCGCCCTGTCGATCTTCTTCTCCGCCCGCATCGCCCGGCTGAAGGTCTACACCGTCTCCGAGATGCTGGACCTGCGCTACGGCGGCAGGGCCGGCATCATCTCCGGCGTCGTCATGTGGGCGTACACGCTGATGCTGGCGGTGACCTCCACCATCGCCTACGCCACCATCTTCGACGTCCTCTTCGACGTGAACCGCACCCTCGCGATCGTCCTGGGCGGCACGATCGTCGTCGCCTACTCCACCCTCGGCGGCATGTGGTCCATCACGCTCACCGACATGGTGCAGTTCGTGGTGAAGACCATCGGCGTCCTGCTCCTGCTGCTGCCCATCGCCGTCATCCGGGCCGGCGGCTTCGGCGAGATGAAGGCGAAGCTGCCGACCTCCTACTTCGACCCGCTCGGCGTCGGCGGCGAGACGATCTTCACCTACGTCCTGATCTACACCTTCGGCATGCTCATCGGGCAGGACATCTGGCAGCGCGTCTTCACCGCGGGCAGCGACCGCACCGCCAAGTGGGGCGGCACCGTCGCCGGCACCTACTGCCTCGTCTACGCCGTCGCCGGCGCGATCATCGGCACGGCCGCCAAGGTTCTCTACCCGAAGCTCGCCAGCCCCGACGACGCCTTCGCCACCATCGTCAAGGACGAACTCCCCGTCGGCGTGCGCGGCCTGGTGCTGGCCGCCGCCCTGGCCGCGGTGATGTCCACGTCCTCCGGCGCCCTCATCGCCTGCGCCACCGTCGCCAACAACGACATCTGGTCCCGGCTGCGCGGCGTGATGCGCAAGACGGACGAGGAGCACGACGAGGTCAAGGGCAACCGCGTCTTCATCCTCGTCATGGGCGTCGCCGTGATCTGCGCCGCGATCGCCCTGAACGACGTCGTCGAGGCGCTCACCGTCGCCTACAACCTCCTCGTCGGCGGCCTCCTCGTGCCCATCCTCGGCGGACTGCTGTGGAAGCGCGGCACCGCACAGGGCGCCCTCGCCGCCGTCGCCGTCGGCGGCCTCGCGGTCGTCGGCCTCATGGCCGGCTACGGCATCCTCGCCAACGAGCCCGTCTACTACGGCCTGCTGGCCTCCCTGGCCGCCTACGTCGTCGTCTCCCTGGCGACCCGGCCCACCGACGCGGCCGTCCTGGCCGCCTGGCGCGAACGTCTCGCCGGCCGCGCCCCCGAATCCGCACCCGAACCGGTACCGGCCCACCAGTAGAGTCGTACCGAGCGGTACAGAGCAGTAAATACGCGAAGAAGCGTAAGAAGGAAGGCAATTCATGAGCAGCAACGAGACGCCCCGCGGCCCCGTCGACTCCTCCCGCGTCCCGCGGTACGCCGGGCCGGCGACCTTCGCCCGGCTGCCCCGCCTGGACGAGGTGGGCACCGCCGACGTCGCCGTGGTGGGCGTGCCGTTCGACTCGGGGGTCTCGTACCGGCCCGGTGCCCGCTTCGGCGGCAACGCCATCCGCGAGGCCTCCCGGCTGCTGCGCCCCTACAACCCGGCGCAGGACGCCTCGCCCTTCGCCCTCGCCCAGGTCGCCGACGGCGGTGACATAGCGGTCAACCCGTTCAACATCAACGAGGCCGTCGAGACGGTCGAGGCCGCCGCCGACGACCTCCTCGGCACGGGCGCCCGCCTGATGACCCTGGGCGGCGACCACACCATCGCGCTGCCGCTGCTGCGCTCGGTCGCCAAGAAGCACGGCCCGGTCGCCCTGCTCCACTTCGACGCCCACCTGGACACCTGGGACACCTACTTCGGCGCCGAGTACACGCACGGCACCCCCTTCCGCCGCGCGGTCGAGGAGGGCATCCTCGACACGGAGGCGCTCTCCCACGTCGGTACCCGCGGCCCGCTGTACGGCAAGAAGGACCTGACCGACGACGAGAAGATGGGCTTCGGCATCGTCACCTCCGCCGACGTCTACCGCCGCGGCGCCGACGAGATCGCCGACCAGCTGCGCCAGCGCATCGGCGACCGCCCGCTGTACATCTCCATCGACATCGACTGCCTGGACCCGGCCCACGCCCCCGGCACCGGCACCCCCGAGGCCGGCGGCATGACCTCCCGCGAGCTGCTGGAGATCCTGCGCGGCCTGGCCTCCTGCAACCTGGTGTCGGCCGACGTCGTCGAGGTGGCCCCCGCGTACGACCACGCGGAGATCACGTCGGTGGCCGCGTCCCACACCGCGTACGAACTGACCACCATCATGAGCCGCCAGATCGCGGCCGCCCGCGAGGAGAACGAGGGCAAGTGACCCACGACCACGACCTGGTGCTCCGTCCGACCGCCGCCCAGACGGAGGCCGCGCTGAACCCTCCTCCCGGCCGCATCGGCGGAGACCTGGTCGTGGAGACCCTGGCCGCCCTCGGCGCGACCACCGTCTTCGGCCTGCCCGGCCAGCACGCCCTCGGCATGTTCGACGCCCTGCGCCGCTCGGACCTGCGCTACATCGGCCTGCGGGTGGAGAACAACGCCGGTTTCGCGGCGGACGCCTACGGCCGGATCACCGGCGAGGCCGCCCCGCTCCTCCTGTCGACCGGCCCGGGAGCCCTCACCTCCCTGGCCGCGCTCCAGGAGGCGCGGGCGGCCTCCGCCCCCGTCCTGGCGATCAGCAGCCAGGTCCCGACGGCCGGCCTGGGCGGCGGCCGCCACGGCTATCTGCACGAACTCCCCGACCAGGCGGCGTCCTTCCGGGGCGTGGTGAAGTCCGTCCACACCGTCCGCACACAGTCCCAGATCCCGTCCGCGCTCGCCGAGGCCTGGACGTCGGCGCTCACCGTCCCGCACGGCCCCGTGTGGGTGGAGATCCCGCAGGACGTCCTGCTGGCCGAGACGCCGATCCCCGTGGTGACCGGCGGCGACACCTTCCCCGAGGAACTGCCCCCGCGCCCCGAACTGACCGCGGTGGCTGCCGACCTGCTCGCGCGTGCCGAACGCCCCGCGATCATCGCGGGCGGGGGAGTGGTCCGCGCGGACGCCTCCGGCAAGCTGCGGCAGCTGGCGGAGCGGCTCCAGGCGCCCGTGGTCACGACCTTCGGCGGCAAGGGCGCGTTCCCCTGGACGCACCCCCTGTCCCTCCAGTCCTGGCTGGAGGACCGCCACACCACCGACTTCCTGGAGGACGCGGACGTCCTGCTGGTGGTCGGCTCGGGCCTCGGCGAACTCTCCTCGAACTACCACACCTTCCGGCCGCGCGGCCGGGTGATCCAGATCGAGGCCGACCTCGGCAAGCTGGAGTCCAACCACCCGGCCCTGGGCATCCACGCCGACGCACGCCTCGCCCTCCAGGCTCTGCTGGAGACGGTGGAGGAGCGGCACGACCCGACGGCGCCCGAGCGCGTGCGGGCCCTGCTGGACAGGGTCGGCGAACGCCTCGCCTCCCAGGACCTCACCCTGGAGCAGGACGTCCTCGCGGCCGTCCGCCGAGCCCTGCCGGCCGACGCCCCGTCCTTCTGGGACATGACCATCCTGGCCTACTGGGCCTGGTCGGCCTTCGACGCCAAGGCGCCCAACACCATGCACTCCGCTCAGGGAGCCGGCGGCCTCGGCTACGCCTTCCCGGCCGCGCTGGGAGCGGCGGCCGCCGATCCCACCCGCCCGGTGCTGGCGGTCTCCGGCGACGGCGGCGCCCTGTACTCCGTCGCCGAACTGGCCACCGCCCGCCAGTACGGCCTGAACGTCACCTGGCTGATCGTCGACGACGGCGGCTACGGCATCCTGCGCGAGTACATGACCGGCGCCTTCGGCGAGCCCACGGCGACGGAGCTCACCCGCCCCGACTACGTGGCGCTCGCCGAGTCGTTCGGGGTGCCGGGGGTGCGCACGACCCCCGAGACCCTGGAGGCCGACCTCGCGAAGGCCCTGGCCGCCCCCGGCCCCTCGGTCGTCGTACTCCCCGCCGTACTGCGGATGTTCGCGCCGACGCACCTGGGCTGAGGGCGGACCGCCGCCGGGGCCGTCACCAGATCGCCTCGACCCACTCCGGGTGGTCGATGAACGGGTTGCGGTTGTGCTGGTAGGTCTCGTGGATGACCTGGTTGCGGCGCTTCTCGAAGGCGTCCGGCGGGTCCTCGTCGTTCCACTCCTTCAGGACGGCGAGCTTGCCGATGTACGGCTTGCTGCCGTTGTTCACGCTGCTGTTGACCTCCAGGTCGGCCCAGCCGTCGCCGCCCTCGTAGCGCACCGCCATGTAGAAGATCATGCGCGCCACGTCGCCCTTGACGGCGTCGCGGGGCTCGAAGGAGTCGGAGTCGGTGAGGCTGCCGCCGCCGTTGCTCACGGTGCTGCCGCCGTTGTCGAAGTCCTTGTTGCCGCGGACGCTGTTGACCCGGACGTCCTCGGGGCGCAGGTGGTGCAGGTCGGTGCCGGGTCCGATGGAGGTGCCGAAGTCGCCGTGCGACTTGGCCCAGACGTGCTCCCGGTTCCAGTCGCCGGTGTCACCGCCGTTGAGCGACTTGCTGCGGGAGACGCCCGAGTAGAGCAGGATCACGTTGCCGCTGTCGGCGGGGTCCTGGTCGGTGTTCTTCAGGGCGTCCCAGACGGCCGAGTAGGGGAGTTTTGTCTGGTCGCTGATGATCGTGTGGAGGGAGGACTTGAGCGCGGCGCCGGTCTTGCCGAGCGCGTCCTTGTAGTACGTCGAGTCGTAGTCGCTGCCGGTCGCCGCCGTCGCCGTCGCCGTCGCCGTTGTCGTCGTTGCCGTCGCCGGGGCCGCGGAGAGGGTGGGGGCGGCGAGGGCGACGAGGGCGGCGGCGGCCAGCGCGGTCGCCTTCCGACGCCGCCGGCCTGCGGATATGCGTATCGCGAGCATGTGGGGTGTCCGATCTACGCGGGTTGATGTCTGGGTGATACCGCAGACAGTGACATGGGCATGCACGCGGCGGCGTGAAGGGAAGGTGGCGATTGCGTGACAGGGCGCGGGACAGTGAACGACCGCCCCCGGGTTGCCAGGTGAGTGTCCGTCACCTAGCGTTGGCCGACGTGAACACCGGACCGGCCATGGGCCACACACGGAACGGCGACCCGGTGGAGGGCTGACCCCGCGCCGGGCGCGCGGTGGGCGCCCCCTCGGTTCGGCACGCGGACCTCCCCGTGCTCGTCCACCCCGACGAGCCCGTTTCCGCACCGAACCCACCGTGAGGCCGACCGCATGCCAGCCACGTTCAACCACACCATCATCGCCGCCGAGGACCGCGAAGAATCCGCCCGTTTCTTCCAGGAGTTGCTGGAAGCGGACGCGGCACCGTCCTGGGGCCCGTTCACCAACATCCAGCTCGCCGACGGCGTACTGCTCCAGTTCGCCGAGCCGCCGGTCGAGATCCAGATGCAGCACTACGCGTTCCTGGTCGACGACGACCTCTTCGACCGCGCCTACCGGCGCCTGCTCGACCGCGGCATCGAGCACTGGGCCGACCCCCAGATGCGGCGCCCCGGTGAGACGAACACCGGACACGGCGGCCGCGGCGTCTACTTCAAGGACCCGGCAGGCCACGCCATCGAACTGATCACCCGCCCCTACCTGTAGCCGGCGGCCGCCCGGCCGGACGTCCTGCGGGGCATCCTGCCGGGCGGGTCACCCGCCCGTGCCCCTGTTCCTGCCCGTGCCCGTGGGCGGCGAGCGGTGGGCGGCATCCGGCCGGCCCGGCGCGTCCCCGTCAGGCGTCGTCCTGCGACGGCCCCGCCCCGGCCCAGGGGCGGAGCAGGTCGCCCAGCAGCGCTCCGAACGCCCCGTCCAGCCTGCCCTCCCACTCCCGGTCACCGACCGCTTCGACGCAGAGGGCGGCGGGGCGGGCGATCCACAGGATCTTCCAGGGCAGGTCGTACAGCGCGGGATCGCTTCACACCCCGCCGTGCGGGGCGAGCGGATGCAGCAGGTCGCCGACGTGTTCCGTCACGACGCCCACCAGCGGCCCGTCGACGGTCCCGTGCGCCCGCGGCAGCGCCTCACGGGCGGTCCGCGCGACGGCGGCCGTCGTCGGATGCCCCCGCACCACGCGTACGACCTGACCCAGGTGCGCGACGATGCCCGGCACGGTGCCGTCGCTCGGGTGGGTTTGCCGCGCGGTGCGGAATGCCTGCGCCAGCTCCGCCCTCAACGCCGCCAGATGCAGGGCGGAGGCCGTCTTCCAGTACGTCCAGAGGAAGTTGCGTGAGACTCCGCACGTCCGAGCGACGGCTGCCAGGGACACGTCCAGACCGTCTTCCCGCATCAGCGTGCACACCGTGCTGATCACATGTCCGGTGCCGAGAGGATTGCGCTCCATGCACTCAGCATCGAAAAAACGTGAGCACTCGGGGCCGGAATGTCCTCAGTCCACTCAAATGAGCGAGGCGAGGACAGTAGAGGCCGAAATGCTCATGTTTTTCGGAAGGGGGAGGGAGAGGAGAGCCCGGCCTCCGGGCCGCAACGGCGCACGGAGCGGGAGACGGTACGCAGACCCGGTCGGGGAACTCGGAGATCCCCGGCGGGCCGGGCCGCTCATGAGACTCTGACGGCGCCAGGGGCGCCGTCCCCCTCGCCGGCCGTGCGCGAGTCCGCCGCCGTCGGCATCCGGTCCGCATGCCCGGTGTTCCTCGGCCGCACGCCGACGCGCCGGAGCGACGTCGGCCCGGTGACCGACACACCCGTCCCTCTTCTCGCCGATCCGGACCCGGACGCCGCGCGGCGCGCCCTGGGGGACGCTGCCGACGCCGGGGGCGCCGTCCTCGAACCGCTGTGACGGACACGGCGCGACGGCCCTGGTGCCCTGCGGGCGCGCGCCTTCACCGCGCCGGCCGCGGCCGGTGGCGAGGAGGCGCTGTCCGAGCGGGACCGGGCGGCCGGCGCGCGACTGATCCGGATCAAGGGGCGTTCGACGACCGGCCCGAGCCGCTGGAGGGCTGCTCCGCCTCCCGGACCGCCGTCCCCGGAGAGGACCGGACGGGCACCACCGGCGCTCTGGCCTGTACGGCGAACGGCTCGCGGCCTTCGTCGCGCCGGGGCACAGCGCCGTCCTCCCCGACAGCGACGACCGTCCCGCCCCCGCCGCGTGTACGTCACCCCGAGGCGGGCGGCTGGACGTTGATCGTGGGACCCCGGCACAACCCCGCCGACCCCGAGCGCGTCGGCGCGGTGCCCGGAGCCGTCACCGGACCGGGCCGCCGCCACGGCCCCGCCCAGGCGTACCGCTTCGGCGAGCACGGCGCCGGACCGGACTGCGCCCCCGGCCGGGAACGGGGCCGTGGTGCGCCGCGCCGACACCTCCGTCTGCGGCGAGGGACGGCTCCCCGGGCCGGACGAGCGGCTCCCCGGGCCGGACGAGCGGCTCCTTGAGGAACCCGCCCGCACGCCGAGCGGACGAGAGGACGACGAGGACGCCGCACGGGAGGACACCACCACGTACAGGGCCCCGGCCCGCGCCCCGGCCGGGCGCGACGAGCTGCTTCGCCCTGGGCACCGGGGGCCACGGCCGGGGCGTCAACGCCCTCACCCCCCTCACGGCCGGACAGGACCCGCCGGGGCGGGGCGTACCGCATCCGAGGCGGGAGCCCGAATGTTGCGGCGGGATGAAATCCCCGCTCGCCCGTGTTGGTGCCTTCCGGTAGATCAGACGAGCAGGACGACCGACCGGAGGGCACCGCGTGGACGCGCAACGGGGATGGGCACGACGGCTGGCGGGGTACGCCTGGCGGTATCCCAAGGACGTCGTCCTCGCCCTCGGGTCCTCCCTCGGCGGCATGGCCGTCATGGCCCTCGTCCCGCTGATCACCAAGGTGATCGTCGACGACGTGATCGGCGACAAGAGCAGGTCCATGGCCACCTGGGCCGGGCTCCTGGTCGGCGCCGCGCTCGCCGTCTACGGCCTCACCTACGTCCGCCGCTACTACGGCGGCCGGCTCGCCCTCGACGTGCAGCACGACCTGCGCACGGACATGTACGACACGATCACCCGGCTCGACGGGCGACGGCAGGACGAGCTGTCCACCGGCCAGGTCGTCGGACGCGCCACCAGCGACCTCCAGCTGATCCAGAGCCTGCTGTTCATGCTCCCGATGACCATCGGGAACGTCCTGCTCTTCCTGATCTCCCTGGTGATCATGGCGTGGCTGTCCCCGCCGCTCACCCTGGTCGCCCTCGCCGTCGCCCCCGCGCTGTGGTTCATCGCCCGCCGCAGCCGCACCCGGCTGCACCCCGCCACCTGGTACGCCCAGGCCCAGGCCGCCGCCGTCGCCGGCGTGGTCGACGGCTCGGTGAGCGGCGTACGCGTGGTGAAGGGCTTCGGGCAGGAGGAGCAGGAGACCGGCAAGCTCCGGGAGGTCGGCAGGCGGCTGTTCGCCGGACGGCTGCGGACGATCCGGCTGAACAGCCGGTACACCCCCGCCCTCCAGGCCGTCCCCGCCCTCGGCCAGGTCGCCATGCTCGCCCTCGGCGGCTGGCTGGCCGTCCGCGGGAACATCACGCTGGGCACCTTCGTCGCCTTCTCCACCTACCTGGCCCAGCTCGTCGGCCCGGTCCGCATGCTCGCCATGGTCCTCACCGTCGGCCAGCAGGCCCGCGCCGGCACCGAACGCGTCCTGGAGCTGATCGACACCGAGCCGTCCCTGACCGACGGCACCCGGGAACTCCCGGCCGACGCGCCCGCCACCGTCGAGTTCGACGACGTGTCCTTCGGCTACGACCCCGGCCGGCCCGTCCTCGACGGACTCTCCTTCGAGATCCGGCCCGGCGAGACCCTCGCCGTCGTCGGCTCCTCCGGCTCCGGCAAGTCCACCGTCTCCCTGCTCCTGCCGCGCTTCTACGACGTGACGCGCGGCGCCGTCCTCGTCGGCGGCCACGACGTGCGGGAACTGACCCTCGACTCGCTGCGCGCCGCGATCGGGCTCGTGCCCGAGGACTCGTTCCTCTTCTCCGACACCGTGCGCGCCAACATCGCCTACGGCCGCCCCGACGCCACCGACGAGGAGATCGAGGCCGCGGCCCGCGCCGCGCAGGCCCACGGCTTCATCAGCGAGCTGCCCGACGGCTACGACACCACCGTCGGCGAGCACGGACTGACCCTCTCCGGCGGCCAGCGCCAGCGCGTCGCCCTCGCCCGCGCCATCCTCACCGACCCCCGGCTGCTCGTCCTGGACGACGCCACCTCCGCCGTGGACGCCCGCGTCGAGCACGAGATCCACGAGGCGCTGGCGCACGTCATGCGGGGCCGCACCACCCTGCTGATAGCCCACCGCCGCTCCACCCTCGGCCTCGCCGACCGCATCGCCGTCCTCGACCACGGCCGCCTCGCCGACATCGGCACCCACGACGAGCTCCAGGAACGGTGCGCCCTCTACCGCCGCCTGCTCACCGACCCCGACGAGCTCGGCGGCGTCTCGCCCGGCCACACCCGCCCCGCCGAGGCGCCGGAGGACACCTCCGTCCGCGACGAGCTGGACGCCGAGTTCGACGCCGAGCGCGGCGTCACCCCGCGGCTGTGGACCGGCGACCGCGCGCCCAAGGACACCGCCCTCGCCGGCACCCCGGCCACCCCCGAGCTGCTCGCCCAGGTCGACGCCCTGCCCCCGGCCACCGACACCCCGGACGTCGACGAGGCCCGCGCCGTGCTGCCGGAGGAGTCGTACGGCCTGCGGCGCCTCCTGCGCGGCTTCGGCCGCCCGCTGCTCGTCAGCCTCGCCCTGGTCGCCGCCGACGCCGGCATGGGCCTGCTGCTGCCGGTGCTGATCCGGCACGGCATCGACGACGGCGTCACCCGGCTCGCCCTCGGCGCGGTCTGGACGGCCTCCCTGCTGGGCCTGCTCACGGTGCTCGTGCAGTGGGCGGCGCAGACCGGGGAGATCCGCATGACCGGCCGCACCGGCGAACGGATCCTGTACGCCCTGCGCCTGAAGATCTTCGCCCAGCTCCAGCGGCTCGGCCTGGACTACTACGAGCGCGAGCTGACCGGCCGGATCATGACCCGGATGACCACGGACGTCGACGCGCTGTCGACGTTCCTCCAGACGGGACTGGTCACCGCCTTCGTCTCGGTCGTCACCTTCTTCGGCATCATGGCCGCCCTGCTGGTGATCGACGTACAGCTCGCCCTGGTCGTCTTCGCGACGCTGCCGCCGCTGGTCGTCGCCACCTTCTTCTTCCGCCGGGCCAGCGTGAAGGCGTACGAACTGGCCCGCGAGCGGGTGTCCGCGGTCAACGCCGACCTGCAGGAGTCGGTGGCCGGCCTGCGGATCGTGCAGGCGTTCCGGCGCGAGCACGACGGCGGGCGGCGCTTCGCCGAGCACAGCGACAGCTACCGGCGGGCCCGCATCCGCGGCCAGTGGCTGATCTCGGTGTACTTCCCGTTCGTGCAGCTGCTGTCCTCGGCCGCGGCCGTCGCCGTGCTGGTCGTCGGCGGCGCGCGCATCGACGACGCCACGCTGACCACCGGCGCGCTGGTCGCCTACCTGCTCTACATCGACCTGTTCTTCGCCCCCGTCCAGCAGCTCTCCCAGGTCTTCGACGGCTACCAGCAGGCGACCGTCTCCCTGGGCCGCATCCAGGAACTGCTGCGCGAGCCCACCTCGACCCGGACCGCCGAGAAACCGGCCGAGGTCACCTCCCTGCGCGGCGAGATCGCCTTCGAGGACGTGCACTTCCGGTACGGCGACGAGGAGGAGGCCCTCACCGGCATCGACCTGCGCATCCCCGCCGGGCAGACCGTCGCCTTCGTCGGCGAGACCGGCGCCGGCAAGTCGACCCTGGTCAAGCTGGTCGCCCGCTTCTACGACCCGACCGGCGGGCGGGTCACCGTCGACGGGCGGGACCTGCGCGACCTCGACCTCACCTCCTACCGGCACCGCCTCGGCGTCGTCCCGCAGGAGGCCTACCTCTTCCCCGGCACCGTCCGCGACGCCATCGCCTACGGCCGCCCCGACGCCACCGACGCCGAGGTGGAGGCGGCGGCACGCGCGGTCGGCGCCCACGAGATGATCGCCACCCTGGAGGGCGGCTACCTCCACGAGGTCGCCGAACGGGGCCGCAACCTCTCCGCCGGACAGCGCCAGCTGATCGCCCTGGCCCGCGCCGAACTCGTCGACCCGGACGTCCTCCTCCTCGACGAGGCGACCGCGGCACTGGACCTGGCCACCGAGGCCCAGGTCAACCAGGCCACCGACCGGATCGCGGGCCGCCGTACGACCCTGGTCGTGGCACACCGGCTGACCACGGCCGCCCGCGCCGACCGGGTCGTCGTCATGGACCACGGGCGGGTCGCCGAGGACGGCACGCACGAGGAGCTGCTGGCACTCGACGGACGGTACGCGCGGCTGTGGCGTACCTTCGTCGGCGCCGCCGGACCGGAGGAGCCGGTCGCCGCCTCCCGCTGACCGCCGCCCTCCCGCCGACCGGGGCCGGCACCCCGGCGTCCGTCACCGGCCCCGGGCCGGCCATTTCCCCATCTCCCCTGGTGTACGGGTGACTTGCTCCGATAGCTTCCGGCGCACGTCTGTTTCCCAGGGAGGGTGCATGCGCAAGGCGCTCAGATGGCTGCTGGCGCTCGTGGTGCTCATAGGCACCGCCGGCACGGCGGGCGCGGCCACCGCCGCCGAGCCGAAGGCCGTCGACATCAAGGACCGGTTGCTGTCCATACCGGGCATGAGCCTGATCGAGGAGAAGCCGTACACCGGCTACCGCTTCTTCGTCCTGAACTACACGCAGCCGGTCGACCACCGGCACCCGTCCAAGGGCACGTTCCAGCAGCGGATCACCGTGCTGCACAAGGACGTGAGCCGCCCGACGGTCTTCTACACCGGCGGCTACCACATCTCCACGAACCCGAGCCGCCGCGAGCCGACCCAGATCGTGGACGGCAACCAGGTCTCCATGGAGTACCGCTACTTCACCCCGTCCCGGCCCCAGCCGGCCGACTGGTCCAAGCTGGACATCTGGCAGGCCGCCAGTGACCAGCACCGCATCTTCAAGGCCCTCAAGCCCGTCTACTCCGAGAACTGGATCTCCACCGGCGGCTCCAAGGGCGGCATGACCGCCACCTACTACGAGCGGTTCTACCCCCGCGACATGGACGGCGTCGTCGCCTACGTCGCCCCCAACGACGTGGTGAACAAGGAGGACTCGGCGTACGACCGCTTCTTCGCCACCGTCGGCACGGAGGAGTGCCGCGACCGCCTGAACGGCGTGCAGCGCGAGGCCCTGGTGCGCCGGGCGCCGCTGGAGAAGAAGTACGCGGCGTACGCGGCCGAGAACGGCTACACCTTCGACACGATCGGCAGCCTCGACCGCGCCTACGAGGCCGTCGTCCTCGACTACGTGTGGGGCTTCTGGCAGTACAGCACCCTGAAGGACTGCGCCGGCATCCCCGCCGACGCGAAGAACGCCACCGACGACGTGATCTGGGAGTCGGTCGACACCGTCTCCGGCTTCGCCGCCTACACCGACCAGGGCCTGGAGCGGTACACGCCGTACTACTACCAGGCCGGCACCCAGCTGGGCGCGCCGACGATCCGCTTCCCGCACATCGAGAAGAAGTACATCCGCTACGGCTACCAGCCGCCGCGCAACTTCGTGCCCCGCGCGATCGAGATGGAGTTCCAGCCGTGGGCGATGCGGGACGTCGACACCTGGGTGAGGCACAACGCCCGCCACATGCTGTTCGTGTACGGCGAGAACGACCCGTGGGGCGCCGAGCCCTTCCGCCTCGGCCACGGCGCGCGTGACTCCTACGTCATGACCGCGCCCGGCATGAACCACGGCGCCAACGTCGCCGGCCTGGTGCCCGAGCAGAAGGCCCTGGCCACCGCCCGCATCCTCGACTGGGCGGGCGTCGCCCCCGCCACCGTCCGGGAGAACCCGGCGACGGCCCGCCCGCTGGCGGCGTTCGACGCCAGGCTGGACAAGCGGGACGTCCGGCAGGAGACGGCGCTGCGTCCATAGTGCCGCGCACCCACCGGGCCGTGTCCGGCCGTTGTGCGTGAAGGACGCTCACAGCGGCCGGGCGCAGCCCACCGGGCGGTCACCGTCGCCGAGGCGGACGAACAGGGCGGTCCCGGCGGGGCAGCGGTCCCGGCCGGTGACCGCCCGGACCACCTTGTACTGCGGTTTCCGCTCACCCTTCCCGTCGCACGCGGTCTCGCGGACCTTGCCGCGGCCGGCGTCGTAGACGCAGTCGCCGACGATGGTGCGCGGGCCGCCCCCGCCGCCGGGGTCGCCGGGGTGCGGCGGCTGCAGCGAGCGCATGCAGGCGTAGCCCTGCGCCACCGCGCCGTCGCCGTCCTCGTCGGCGGAGGGCCGCTGTTCGCTGATGTGCAGGACGAAGTCGGTGACCGGCGGGCAGGGCGGCCCGCCCGACGCCTTCCCGTCGTGCCGGGCCACGACCCGGGCCGCCGCCCGCTCGCTCGCGCACGGCACCTCGGTGAAGCTGACCGTCCCGAACGAGCTGCACTCGTCGACCGCCAGGAACACCGCCCCGTACCCGGTGAGCCGGGTGGACGCGGCCGACGGCGACGGACCGCCGAGCCGCCCGTGCGGATCCGTCCCGCCGGACGTCGGAGCCTGACAGCCCGCCAGCAGTACGGCCGTCAGTACGGCCGGCAGCGCCGCCGGCGCGCGCCGCGCGCCCGTCCGCCTTCTCCCACGCATAGCCGTCCCCCCGGATCCCCCGCCCAGCGTGACCCGCCGAGGCGGGTGCACGCCAGTCGTGCGGGGAGCTTTGCGCACGGTGACGGGTGCGCTCCGGGCGGGTGGCGTACGCCGCCTACGACCGGTACGTCAGTCCGTGTCCGATCGGGTGGAGCACCGCCGTCGGATCGTCCGCGCGCATCACCGGCACGGGCAGCTTCCCGCGCGGCCGCACCCGGCCGGCGATCACCCGGGCCGCCGCCCGCATCTCGACGTCCGTCCAGGAGTACGCGGCGAGGACGGCCGGCACGCCGGGCAGCCGGGCCACGTCGTACGGGTTGCGGATCGCGACCGCGACCACCGGCTTCCCGGTGGCGAGCAGCCGGGCGACCAGCGTGCGCTGGCTGCTGCCCGCGGTGACGTTGTAGGTGGCCACCACCACCGCGTCCGCCTCCCCGGCGGCGGCGACCGCCCGGTCGATGGTCGCGGCAGACGGGGCGGTGCCGGTGGACAGGGTGGTGGCGGTGAAGCCGAGTTCGCCCAGCGCGCCCGCGAGGGTGCCGGTCGGAGGGCCCGTGGTGCCCGACGGGGAGGCGGGATCGGCGCCGACGACCAGCAGCCTCGGCGTCCGGCGCCGGGACAGGGGCAGCAGCTGCCCCTCGTTGACCAGCAGCGTCGTGCTCCGCTCGGCGATCCGGTCGGCGGCGGCCAGGTGCCCCCGGGTGCCGACCGTGCGGTCCACGTCCCGGGCGCTGGTGTAGGCGTTCTCGAAGAGACCGAGCTTCGCCTTCAGCCGCAGCACCCGCAGGATCGATTCGTCGAGCCGCGCCTCGGTCAGCTCGCCCTCGCGCACGGCCGTGAGCACCGCGTTCCACGCGAGGTCCAGGTCCGGCGGGTTGAGGAGCTGGTCGACGCCGGCCTTCAGCGCCAGCACCGGCACCCGGTCGTCGCCGTACTTCGTCCGTACGCCCTCCATGCCGAGGGAGTCGGTGACCACGACGCCGTCGTAGCCGAGTTCCTCACGCAGGATGCCGGTGAGGATCGGGCGGGAGAGGGTGGCCGGGTCACCGGAGTCGTCGAGCGCCGGGACGACGAGGTGCGCGGTCATGATCGCGTCGATGCCGGCCGCGATCGCCGCGCGGAACGGCGGCGCGTCCAGCTTCTCCCACTCGGCGCGGCTGTGCGTGATGACCGGCAGACCGGTGTGGCTGTCGGTGGCCGTGTCGCCGTGCCCGGGGAAGTGCTTGGCGCACGCGGCGACACCGGAGCGCTGGTACCCCGTCACCTCGGCGGCCACCAGACCGGCCACCGCCTCGGGGTCGGCGCCGAAGGAGCGCACGCCGATCACGGGGTTGGCCGGGTTGACGTTGACGTCGGCCACGGGGGAGTAGTCCTGCCGGACGCCCATCGCGCGCAGTTCGGCGCCCGCGATCCGGCCGAGGGCGCGGGCGTCGGAGCGCGAGCCGTTCGCGCCGACGGCCATCGCGCCGGGGAAGAGGGTCGCCGGCTCGCCCACGCGGGCCACTATGCCGTGCTCCTGGTCGGTGGAGATCAGCACCGGAAGCCCGCGCGGCAGCGACAGGGACGCCTTCTGGATGCCGTTGGACAGACCGGCGATCTGGTGCGGGTCGCGGGTGTTGTGGGCCCAGGCGAAGTAGATGACGCCGCCGACGCGGTACTTGGCGATCAGCTCGGCGGCGGTGCGGACGCCGATCTCCTCGAGGTTGGCGTCGATGTCGGCCTGGTCGGGGGCGGTGGCGGAGTGGCCGTAGACCCGCATCACGAAGAGCTGGCCGACCTTCTCCTCCAGCGTCATGCGGGAGATGAGGGCACGGAGCCTGTCGTCGTCGGGCCGGCGGGGGGCGGCGACGGCGGTGCCGCCGGCCGCGAGCACCGCGGTGACACCCGCGGTGGCGGCGAGGACGGTGCGTCTGGAGGGGCGTGCGGTGCTTCCCGGGCCGGCCGTGCTGCTGTCGTGCACGTGCGCTCCTTCCGGAGTGATCCGCGGGGGATCGCTGGAGAGCTGCTGAAGGACACTGAAGGAAACTTCCAAGGAGTCACCAATATCCGGGAAGTTTCTGCCAGTCAAGGGAGCGCACAGGAGTCACCGGCCGGGCCGGGGCGGGCTGGGCCGGGCGGTGAGAGGGAGAGGGGCGGAGGGGCCGCCACCGGCGCTCGGGAGGGGGGCGCGCCGATGGCGGCGTGCTGCCGGCCGCGGTGCGGAGGAGAGGGTGGTCAGCGATCGCAGCCAGCAGCGAGGCCGACACCGCACGGCGGAGACTCTTCCGGCAGTCTGCGGATTGGACGGGCGACCCCCGCCGCGGGTTCCCGTTCCGGACCCGGAATCCGAAGTCGGGACGGACGGGCCCGGAGGGGCCGGTGGGGCGGGACCGGTGGGGCCCGGTGGAGCGTCAGGGTGCGAACGCCCGCCGCGCGTCCTCCCCCGGAGGGACGGACAAGCACCATGACAGGCTCATTGTCTGGTTAATCCTTCACTCTTTTGCCGCGCATCCGGATGAGTCGGGCGGCGTTAGTGAGAATATGACCAAGGTAACTGGGGGAAAGTGTCTCCCTTGGGCTTTCGAGCGTAGGAACATCATGGGGGGCCACGCGGTTCCATCGGTCCCTTGCGCTCATGACCCGGCAGTGACGTGCGCGTCGGCCACGCCGAACGGCACTCTGGGCAGAGGCGGACGCTCCGTCGCACCCGGCGGTACCGACCCCTTTGCGCGGGATTTCCCGAACGACACGGACGGGCCGCGGAAATACCCCGCCCGACGCCGGGACGCCATCAGGGAATGGCCCGTCCTCTCGCGAGCCGAGTGACCGGGCCGTGTACGAAGAAGAACCGTATTACGGACCGGACCACTCCACCCCCCACCCTTACTCCTGGCCCGGCCCCGAGGCGGGCTTCGGCCTCCCGCACGAGACGGGCTTCGGCTTTCCCCACGGGACGGGTCCCGAGCCCCGTCCCGAGGCGGGCCACGGCCGTCACCGCGCACCCGTCGACGACCCCTCCCTGCCGCTCGTCCCCGACATGTCCTGGGACCCGGCCGAGGAACTGGCCTTCATGCTCCAGGACGCCCTGGAGGAGCAGCTCCCGCAGACGGCCTCCCCGCCGCCTCCGCACGAGCCCCCGGCCCCCCCGGCCCCTCCGGCACCGGCCCCTCCGGCACCGGCCCCTCCGGCACCGGGCGGCCCCCTGGAGAACCTGCAGCAGATCACGGCCGAGCTGCCGCCGTTGAGGGGGAGCACCCGCAGCCACCGCAAGGTGCGCGAGCGGCGCGGCCCGAGGGGCCTGCGGGCGGTCAGCTACGTCATCGCCGCCGCCATCACCGTCATCGCCTCCGCGGTCAGCCTCTTCGGCGGCATGGTCGCCTACGACCCCCTGCGCGTCGTCGCCCTGACCCGGTTGCAGACCGATGTCGTCTCCTGGTGGCCCCTGCTCGTCTACGGCCCCTGGCTCGCGGCGTCGCTGTCCGTGCTGAGGGCGGCCCTGCACCAGCGCCGGGCCGTGCACTCCTGGTGCGTGGTCCTCGCCTTCTCCCTCATCGCGATGGCCCTGTGCGTCTCCGCGCAGACCTCCCGCACCGTCATGGACATCGCGGCCGCCGCCCTGCCGGGCCTGGCCTCCCTGACCTGCTTCCAGCAGCTCGTACGCCAGATCACGCTGACCCGCCCGCCCCGGCGCACCACCCCCCGCCACCGTCTGCGGCCGTCCCCGCAGGACCCCGACACGGCGCGCGCGCCGGACCCTGCACCGGGCCGCGACACCGGGACCGGCCGTGACACCGGCACCGGCCGCGACACCGGCACCGGCCGCCACGACGGCCCCCGGCCCGACGGGACGCGCCACGAGGGCCCCCGGTCCGGCGGCGCGTACGACCGCGACCGGCCCGGCGGTGTGCGCCGCGACGACGGCCGCGGTCCTCACCGTCCCGCGCCGTCACCCGCCCCCCGGACGCCGGAGCCCACCACCAAGACGTACGTGATCAGTGACAACCGGTCGCTGCGCAACCAGCCCCAGCGTCCGCCCGGCCCCTTCCCGCAGCCCCGGTACGCCGGCTCTCAGGCCGACTCGTTGAGCAGCCGGGCGAGATGAGCCCTGCCGCCGTCCAGCAGCCCGGGCAGCGGGGCGGCGGCCTCGTACCACCGCTTCTCGTACTCCCAGCACAGCCAGCCGTCCCAGCCCTCCCGGGAGAGCACCTCCACGCACTCGGCCAGCGGCAGCACGCCCGCGCCGAGCGGCAGCGGCGTGGTGTCGTCGGGCGAGGCGATGTCCTTGACCTGGACGTAGCCGAGGTGCGGTGACAGGGCCGCGTAGGACTCCACGGGCTGCTCGCCGCCCAGCCAGGTGTGCATGACGTCCCACACCGCGCCGACCTGCCGGTGACCGACCAGGCCGAGCACGCGCATCGCGTCGGCGCCGGTGCGGTGCGAGTCGTGGGTCTCCAGCAGGATGCGCACCCCGACGCCGGTGGCGTACTCGGCGGCGGTGCCCAGCCGCCGGGCGGCCGTCGCGTCGGCCTCCTCGGGGCTCTGATCGGTACCGCCGCCGGGGAAGACCCTGACGTACGGGGCGCCCAGATCGCGGGCCAGGTCGAGCAGGGTGCGGACCTCGGCGACGACGGCGTCGTCGTCACCGGGCGCGGCGACCCGCGCGTACCCCGCGACACAGAGCACCTCGACACCGGCCGCCTCGAACGCGGCGGCGGCGTCGGCCCGTTGCTCGGGGGAGAGACCGGGGTGGACCGGCTCCTCGGGATGGGCGCGCAGTTCGACGCCGTGGTATCCGTGGTCGGTGGCGAGCCGCAGCACATCGCTCAGCGGCAGTCCGGGCAGTCCGAGGGTGGAGAACGCCAGCTTCATGCCCGGGGACCCTACCGTTTCTTATGGGGGTTGGCCTGTGTCGGCCGACTCGCCGTAGACCGGGCCGGTGAGGGCCAGGTGACCTCGCGAACGGTCTTCGAGGTCGGGGAGCAGCACGTGCTGGTCACCTCGGCGCGGTCGGGTCTTGCCGCCCTGAGTGGGCGTGCCCGCTGTCCTGGGCGGGCTCGTGGTCCCGCGCGGCCTGGGGAGGGATGCGGTCTGGCCGGTAGCTCTCCGTGGCCCGATCCTCTGGTCGGGTGCGGTCACACCTGGCCGACGCCGGATCCTGTGTCCCAGGCCGCGCCTGCCGATCGCCACGGCGGCACCGTGGTGCCGGGTGACGGTGGTCCTGGTCTGCTGCTGGAGCGGGGTCTTCCAGTGCTTCTCGCCCCACATGCTGGTGTATGCGGGGTCGACGGCGATGATGTGGAGACCCTGGTGGTAGGCCATGCCGCGCAGCCGCTCGCGGAAGCGTGCGGTGGGGATGCCTGCGACCGCGCGGCGGAAGCGTTTGCCGCGCTGTCCGCGGCCCATGGTCTCGCGGCCGGTGGCGCGGGCGTCGGTGAAGCCGAGGTCCTCGATTATGACCGCGGCGCAGCCGTGCTCGTGGGCGATGGTGATCAGGCGGCTGATCGCCGTGCGGAGGCGGCCGTCCCGTGTGGTGGCGGGGCCTGTCAGGTCGAGCGGGACGGTGTGGGGTTCGCCGACCGGGTTGCCGTGCTCGTCGAGGACGGTGACGGCAAGGTGGTCGGCGTTGAGGCCGACGCCGAGCAGACGTGTGCCTGACGCGCGGATCTGCTGCGGTGTGAGCAGCGGGTTGGTGTCCAGGGACCAGGAGGCGTCGAGGTACCAGCGGCCGCGGGCGGGTTCATGGACGATGTCGTAGCGCACGGCCCGGTTCATGGTGACGCGGTCGAGCCACTCCTGGCGGCCGTGGTGGAAGCCCCCGCCGCGCCCGCACGGACGCCCCGCGTCCCCGAGGGAACGGCGTCTATCCCCGCGGCACTCCGGAGGAGCCCCGCACCATCAACTCCCCCCGTACCGTCGCGATCCCCCCGGGCGGCGCATCCTCCCGTCCCATCGCGATCCGCCCCGCCCGCGCCCCCGCCTCCGCGAGCGGCAGCCGCACCGTCGTCAGCGCGGGCACCGCGTCGATGCTGAACGGCAGGTCGTCGAAGCCGGCCACCGACACGTCCGCCGGGATCCGCAGCCCGGAGTCCCGCAGCGCCGCGCACGCCCCCAGCGCGACGGAGTCGTTCGCGGCGACCACGGCGGTCAGCTCCGGGTCCCGCCGCAGCAGCTCCAGCGTGGCCTCGTAGCCGGACTGCCGGTCGTAGCGGCCGTGGACCGTCCAGCGGGGGTCCTCCTCGATGCCGTGCGCGGCGAGCGCGGCCCGGTGGCCCTCCAGCCGGTGCCTGGTGGTGGTGCGCTCCCGGGGGCCCGCGATGTAGCCGAGCCGCCGGTGGCCGAGTCCGATCAGGTGCTCGGTCAGCTCCCGGCCGCCCCCGCGGTTGTCGAAGGCCAGCGCGATCGCCCCGGTGCCGGGTGCCGGCGGACGCCCGCACAGCACCACCCGCGTCCCGGCGTCCGTCAGCTTCCGCAGCTTGGCCGCCACCGCCTTCTGGTGCGCCGCGTCCTCCATAGCCCCGCCGGTCAGCACCACGGCCGCCGCCCGCTGCCGCTGCAGCAGCGTGAGGTAGGTCAGCTCGCGCTCCGGGGTGCCGCCGGTGTTGCAGACCACGGCGAGTCTCTCGCCGCCGGCCCTGCCGCCCGGGCCGCCGATCTCCGACTGGATCGCACCGGCCATCACGCCGAAGAAGGGGTCGGCGATGTCGTTGACCAGGATGCCCACCAGGTCGGACGTCGCCGCCGCCAGGGCGCTCGCGGGACCGTTGAGGACGTAGTCCAGGTCGTCGACCGCCTTCAGCACCCGCTCCCGGGTGGAGGCGGCCACGGGATAGTTCCCGTTCAGCACGCGCGACACCGTCGCGGGGGAGACCTTGGCGCGGGCCGCCACGTCCGCCAGTGTCACCGTCATGTCCTCGTCCTCCGGTCGGCCGTCTCGTCGTCCTCGCCGTACGCCCACGTCGTACGCCTTCGTGCACGGACCCCGGGGCCGGCCCGGGTTCCGTGCCGACCTTAAGCCCGGCGCACGCGTTTGTTCGCCCCCTCGAACAACTCGCTCCGGCCGCGCTCTTGTCCGGACCTCCGTCCACAGGCTAGCTTCATGACACATAGAAAGCGCTTGCTGTATCGCCTGTCCACTCTTCGGCGTATGCGGCGCGCGGACCGCCGTACGAAGGGAACGACGTGACACGCAAGACGGTGCGGATCGCCATGAACGGTGTGACCGGACGCATGGGCTACCGCCAGCACCTCGTCCGCTCCATCCTGGCCATCCGCGAACAGGGCGGCCTCGACCTGGGCGACGGCACCGTGCTGTGGCCGGAGCCGGTCCTGGTGGGCCGCCGCGAGCACGCGCTGCGGGCGCTCGCCGAGAAGCACGGCCTGGAGCACGTCTCCACCGACCTGGACGCCGTCCTCGCCGACGAGAGCGTCGAGATCTACTTCGACGCCCAGGTCACCTCGGCCCGCGAGGAGGCGATCAGGAAGGCGATCGCCGCCGGCAAGCACATCTACACCGAGAAGCCCACCGCCACCGGCCTCGACGGCGCCCTGGAACTGGCCCGCCTGGCGAACGCCGCCGGCGTCAGGCACGGCGTCGTCCAGGACAAGCTCTTCCTCCCCGGCCTGCTCAAGCTCAAGCGCCTCATCGACGGCGGCTTCTTCGGCCGCGTCCTGTCCGTGCGCGGCGAGTTCGGCTACTGGGTCTTCGAGGGCGACTGGCAGGACGCCCAGCGCCCCTCGTGGAACTACCGCGCCGAGGACGGCGGCGGCATCGTCGTCGACATGTTCCCGCACTGGGAGTACGTCCTGCACGAGCTGTTCGGCCGCGTGAAGACCGTCCAGGCCCTCACCGCCACCCACATCCCCGAGCGCTGGGACGAGGACGGCAAGCCCTACGACGCCACCGCCGACGACGCCGCCTACGGCATCTTCGAACTCGACGGCGGCGCGATCGCGCAGATCAACTCCTCCTGGACGGTCCGCGTCAACCGCGACGAACTCGTCGAGTTCCAGGTCGACGGCACCGAGGGCTCCGCCGTCGCGGGCCTGCGCAACTGCCGTGTCCAGCACCGCAGCGCCACCCCCAAGCCCGTCTGGAACCCGGACATCCCCGCCACCGAGGTCTTCCGCGACCAGTGGCAGGAGGTCCCCGACAACGGCGAGTTCGACAACGGCTTCAAGGCCCAGTGGGAGCTGTTCCTCAAGCACGTCTACGCCGACGCCCCCTACCGCTGGGACCTGCTGGCCGGCGCCCGCGGCGTCCAGCTCGCCGAACTGGGCCTGAAGTCCTCGGCCGAGGGCCGCCGCCTCGACGTACCGGAGATCTCGCTGTGACCCTCCACCTGCCCGACGCGAACGGCGCCCTGCGCGCCTACGAACCCCGCACCGAACCCCTCGCCCTCTCCACGGGAAGCGCTTTCACCTCCCGTACGGTCTTCTCCGCCGCGCACGTCGTCGCCGACCCGTACGCCGACACCACCCCCGACTCGCCCGCCGCCGTCGACTGGGACGCCACCCTCGCCTTCCGCCGCCACCTGTGGTCCCACGGACTCGGCGTCGCCGAGGCGATGGACACCGCCCAGCGCGGCATGGGCCTGGACTGGGCCGGCGCGGCCGAACTGATCCGCCGCTCCGCCGCCGAGGCCAGGGCGTGCGGCGGCCGCATCGCCTGCGGCGTCGGCACCGACCAGCTCACCGCCGGCACCCTCGCCGAGGTCCGCGCGGCCTACGAGGAACAGCTCGCCGTCGTCGAGGAGTCCGGCGCCCAGGCCATCCTGATGGCCTCCCGCGCCCTCGCCGCCACGGCCCAGGGCCCCGAGGACTACCTGGAGGTCTACGGCCACCTGCTGCGCCAGGCCGCCGAGCCGGTGATCCTGCACTGGCTGGGCCCCATGTTCGACCCGGCCCTGGAGGGCTACTGGGGCTCCTCCGACCTGGACGCGGCGACCGGCACCTTCCTGGAGGTCATCGCCGCCCACCCCGACAAGGTCGACGGCATCAAGGTCTCGTTGCTGGACGCCCGGCGCGAGGTGGACCTGCGCCGCCGCCTCCCCAAGGGCGTGCGCTGCTACACCGGCGACGACTTCCACTACCCCGAGCTGATCGCCGGTGACGACCAGGGCTTCAGCCACGCCCTGCTCGGCATCTTCGACCCGCTGGGCCCGCTGGCCGCCGAGGCGGTCCGCGTCCTGGACACCGGGAACACGGAGGGCTTCCGCGCCCTCCTCGACCCCACCGTCCCCCTCTCCCGCCACCTCTTCCAGGCCCCCACCCGCTTCTACAAGACGGGCGTGGTGTTCCTGGCCTGGCTGGCGGGCCACCAGTCCCACTTCACGATGGTCGGCGGCCTCCAGTCGGCCCGCTCCCTGCCGCACCTCGCCCGCGCCTACGAACTCGCCGACGGCCTCGGCCTGTTCCCCGACCCGAAGCTGGCGGAGGACCGCATGCGGAACCTGCTGAGCCTGTACGGGGTGGACCGGTGACCGATCTCGCGCGCTTCAGCATCAACCAGATGACGGTCAAGCAGCTCTCGCTGCCCGAACTGACCGCCGCCTGCCGCGACCTGGGCATCGGCAACGTCGGCCTGTGGCGCGAGCCGGTCCAGGAGTACGGCGTCGAGGCGGCGGCGAAACTGGTCCGCGACGCGGGCCTGAACGCCACCACCCTGTGCCGCGGCGGCTTCCTCACGGCGACCGACCCGGACGAGCGCGCCCGGGCCCTCGCCGACAACCGCCGCGCGGTCGACGAGGCCGCCGCCCTCGGCACCGACACCCTGGTGCTGGTCTCGGGCGGCCTCCCGCCCGGCGGCAAGGACCTGCACGCGGCCCGCGAACGCATCGCGGACGCGCTGGCCGAACTGGGCCCCTACGCCGAGAAGCACGGCGTACGCCTCGCCATCGAGCCCCTGCACCCCATGTTCGCCTCGGACCGCTGCGTGGTCTCCACCCTCGCCCAGGCCCTGGACCTCGCCGAGCGCTTCCCCGCCCACCAGGTCGGCGTCACCGTCGACACGTACCACATCTGGTGGGACGACCGGGCGCCGGAGCAGATCGCCCGGGCGGGCGCCTCCGGCCGCATCCACACCTTCCAGCTCGCCGACTGGACGACCCCTCTCCCGGAGGGCGTCCTCAACGGCCGCGGCCAGATCGGCGACGGCGCGATCGACATGCGCGAGTGGAAGTCCTACGTCGACGCGGCCGGTTACACCGGCGCCATCGAGGTCGAGCTGTTCAACGACGCCCTGTGGGCCCGGGACGGCCGGGAGGTCCTGGCGGAGACGGCGGCCCGCTTCGCGGAACACGCGGCGTAGGAACGGCCGCTCGGTCGCTTCCCCGACGTGAGGGACCCGTGGACACCGTGCCGCACGGGGCGGGCACGACCCCCGTGCGGCACGGCCGTACGACCGCGCTCACGCCGTCCCGCAGCGACCGCGCAGGATCTCCACGCCGTCGCCCCCGAGGTCGTCGCAGTACGCCGCGCGACCGGTCATGGCCATCACCAGGGCCAGGGTGGGACCGGACACCACGGGCCCGGAACCGGTCGTGAAGGGGCCGTCGTCCGCGACGAGCCGCAGCCCGCCGACGCGCCCCTTGGCGACGACCACGAGGTCCGAGCCCGCGTAGTACTCGGCGACCCGGGTGACGACGTCGACCGGACGGTCGTGACGGATGCCCAGCGGGCGCCGGATGTCCTCCCCGTGCACGAGTGTCTCGCCCAGCATGGCGACGGCCGGCAGGGGCGGCTTGGTCGTGCTCGGGACGACGCGCCGGAACCGCGCGAGGGTCTCGGCGGGGGTGTCGCCCAGCTGCTCGGCCAGCCGCACGGCCACCTGCCTGTCGAAGTCGAACCGGCAGCGGATCACCCCCGCCATCCAGCGCACGGCGTTGAGGCTCGCCCCCGCGGTGAGATGCGCCAGCACCTCGCGCACCGACAGCCCGGCACAGAGCGAGGGCGTCTCCCACCGCTCGTCGGTCAGGTCCTCGAGGTCGGCCGCCAGGGCCGCGCGCTCGGTGTGTATCAGGGGCCAGACGCCGGTCCCGCGGCTGCGGTCCGCGGTCGGCTTCGGATCGGTCATGGGGAAGATCTCCTGTCACAGGCCACGCTCCACGTCGCACCCGGACCGCAACGGGCGGGCGTCCGGCACGGGTGCTCGTGACGGAGACTCCCGTTCCGGAGCGAAGTCATCGCCCGTGAGCGATCTTTCCTCCGGCACCCGGGCCCGCCCCGCCCGCACCGGCGACTCCCGCAGTCGGCACGCCAGGCTCGACGACCAGGCCGATCACCCTGTGACGTGGGGACACGGCGCGTTCGTCAGTCCTCCCAGAAAGCCCAGAAGACGCCGACCTCCGTGTCGGAGACCGCGATCACGCCGCAGTCGGCGGTGTACTCGGTGAGACCCTCGTGGATTCCCTCGCGGTTCAGCATGTCGGCGTCCGGGTCTCCCTTCACCGCCGCCGCGTTGGTGAAGCAGGCGGCGTTCTCACCGAAGCGGGACAGAATCCGTTGTGCGTGTGACAGGAGTTCCTCCTTCCGCTCCGCGAAGTCCGGGATGTCGTCGGGACGGAACCATTCCCCCTGCAAGGTGGCGAGCACTTCCGTTGCTCCACGGCGTGACACCGGGAGGACGTGGTCGAAGTGAGCGGCTGTCACCAGGAGAAAGGGCCCGTCCACCTCCCTGTAGGAGCTTCCGCCGGGAGAGAGGGTCATGACCGGCCAGCCGCGCGGGTCTCGTGTCCGCAGACGCATGATGTCGAGGGCGTCCAGCCGCCAGTCCTCGTGCCGTCGAGCACCGGTCGACGCGAACATGGCTTCACCGAAAAGGGCACGCAGGGAGCGGTTCCAGGAATCCCTGTCGATTTCACTCACGTGTACGTCCTTGGGTCTGGTCGACGGATCAGGCCGTGCGGGGGCGCCGGGCGGCATGGAAGGCGTGGACCATGCCGCTACGCGGTAAGGCGAGTTCGGCAACACAGCTCTTGACGCGTTCCCCGCCGACGGCTTCCGCTCCCCGGGACGATCGCCCTGTGACGTGGGCCCACCCGCGCGAACGTCCGGCCGCCGCCGAAGAGGTCCAGCAGCGCCGCTGCCCAGGAGCCGGAGTCGAGGAAGGGGTCTTGCCGAGGCATGGAACTCCTGTTCATGACTGTTGAACGAGAGGCCTCCGGGCCGTGCGGTGCCACCTCGCACCGTCTCCCGAGAGGCGTACCTGGCGTCGGGGAACCTGCGGAAGGGAGAGATCTGATCCTTTGCGCAATGCGGCCGCTGCCCATGGCATCACTCCACGCCTTCGTGCGGGGCGGGCGCGTAATCGGCCGGAGGCATGCCGAGCCTGTGCGCCACCAGTTCCAGCCACGCGGCCGGAGTGTAGGGAGCCGGTGGGTCGACTTCCATACCCAGTTCGGCGACGGCCACGGCGTAGGCGGACTCGTCGAGTCCCATGGCGAGCAGTTCGTGCAGCTCGCCGACGAGTCGCGCCACGAGCTGGGGAGCAGTGGAGGAGCGGTAGTCCTCGACCGCATCGTCGTGGTCGGCGAATTCGTCCGGCATGTCCTGGGAGAACCAGCCGCCCAGGAACTGTCCGGTCTCCGGGAACCGGGCATGCCACTCCCAGTGCGTCGCGGGGACGGCCGGGGGCGGGGCGGCCCCTTGCTCGATGCTTCGCCTGAGGTGATCGGCGAGACAGCGCAGCCACTGCTGGATCTCGTTGTCGGGCAGACCGACGTCGGGGACGGCGTAGAACTCACCGAGTCTCCGTCGCAGTCTCCCGGGCGGGTGCTCGGCGTAATCGCGGAGCTGCCGTTCGGCGATGGCCAGCGCCCACGGCCGGGTGTGCCACGTGTGGCGAAGGTAGGCGGTGAGGGCGGGCCCGGCCTGTTCCGGGGTGTCGTCGGCGGCGTGCCCGACGTAGGCGCGGATCACCTGGTCCAACTCGCCGTAGCGGTGATCGTGATCGAGAGGGCTCAGAGGCATGGTGATCGGTCTTCTACAGGTGGATGGGGAAGGTGGCGTGGACGGTGAAGCCGTGCGGGGTGCCTGCGTCCCGCTTGAGGATCACCCGGGCCGCACGTACGTCGACAGGATCCCGTCCGGCGAACATCATCGCCTGCAACAGGACGCGTCCCACCGGTTCGGGGCGAGTGGGCCAGGACGCCTCGATGGTCAGGCGTGACCGTGTGGACTGGGCCAGCCAGCGGTGGATCACCTGTTCATTGGCGGTGACGACCTGCTGGGTCGCCCACTGTGCGGTGCCACGGTCGGGGTAGGTGGCGGAACGGGTACGCAAAGTCAGGTCCCTTCAGTCTTCCCAGAACGCCCAGAAGACGCCGATCTCTGAGTCGGATACCGCGACGAGTCCACAGTCAGTTGTGTAGACGGAAAGACAGTCCCATTCCGTGTCGGGATTCAGGAGGTCGGCGTCGGGGTCTCTGTGGGCCTCGGCGGCATTCGTGAAGAATTGGCTGTCGGGGCCGAATCGCGACAGAATCGTGCGTGAGCTCCGGAAGAGTATTTCTTTTCGCTGCTCGAAATTAGGGATATTGTGAGCCTGGTAAAATTCACCTTTCAGTGCCACCAGGAGTCGGCCGGCTGATTCCGCTTTGACCTCGTGCAGTGACGCCCCGGTCTCCTCGGGACTCCAGGGGTAGAACGGTGAGTTCGTGCCACTGCGGTTTTCGTCGACTTCGGGCGCATAATTGAGTGAGGCCCAGTTTCGTGGATCGGCGGCCTTGAGGGACATGATCGTGGTCACGTCGAGGCGCCAGTCCTCGTGACGCCTGGGGCCCACCTGAGCGAAAGTCCATCCGCCACCGAACAGATCGAACAGGGCGGATTTCCAGGAGTCTGCATCGACAGTGGGTTTTTCCTCCGGCACGGCACTCCTTTTTATGTGTTGGGCAGGGTGTCGCTGGGCATCGCGGTCAGTACAACATATGGGGGATGACCGCCTGGACGAGGCCGAAGAGTTACCAGCACCTTGTCGGAGTCGTGTGCCTGTGCGTCTCCGCGCGCCCAGGAGCGGCCCACGGGGTGACTGAACTCGAGGCCGATGTTCCTCGTCTGGTTGGGCTGTGTCGGATTTCTGCTGAGCCACCGGTCGATCTTGCGCTGGTTGTCGGGATCGTCGAGGACGGCCTGGGTGTATCGCTGTGCCTGGCCGAGGTCGTGGAACGTGGACACAGCGATGGGCCTGGTGACCCCGTCGGGGTAAAGTCTCGCTTGGTCCCTGAGTCGCTGCTCGAGTTGTGCGTCCGTCTTGCCTACGTGTTTGTCGATGACGTGAGCACCCACCAGACCCTCCTGATTGGCCAGGTCCACGGGATACTTGTGCTTCGACTCGTCGTCTCCGGGGACGGTGTAGAGAGGGTCGCCCTTGAAATCTGTCAGCGCTCGTGCACCGAACGCTTCGGCCCGGGCTTCCTCCGCCTTGAAGGTAGGGGCGCTTTTGGAAGCCTCGTCCAGGGCTTCCAGCAGGTCCTTGATGCGTCGTGTCTGGCGTTCGACGCGGTTGTCGTATGCCGTGACCGCGTCGTTCATGGCCTGCTCGTCGATGTTCAGCACGATGCCGGACGAGAGATCGGTGACGATCCCCTTCCCCATTTTCAGCAGCCCTTTGCCCAGATTCTTGACGTCCTTGAGGTCTACGCCGTCGCTCAGGTCGATCTGGGGCAGGGTGTCGATGACCGCTTTACGGTAGATCCGGTGGAGGTCGTCGCGGACGTCTTCGGCGGCCTTCGCGAAGTGCGCGAGGGCGTCCACCATCACTTCACACGTGTCGAACAGGACGGCGAAAACCGGGTGACTCGTGCCGCGGTTGGTGGCCTCGTCGTTCTTCCAGTTGTAGCCGTGCCGGCCTTTGCCCCAGGCGGATGTGCCCCACAGCGTGCTGCAGAACGTACGCATGGCGCCGTACCACTCGCTGTTCGACTGGTCGGTGATGCTCTGCATCAGCGGCGTGAGTGTTCCGTCGACCGCAGCCAGGGTCGTCTGTGGCATGCGCCAGGTCTCCGAGACCGAGTTGACGCGGTGGTGGTTGGGCAGCGGCAGGATCTCGGCGGCCTTGCCCCAGCGGCAGGCGTCTTCGAGGAGGGGGCGCAGTACGGTCAGGACCACCGCCTCCACACCCTCCAAGGCGCGCTGGACGAAGTCCTGGCTGTCGTCGAAGTCCCCCCACTTGAAGTCCGTGACGGGACCGTACGAGGGAGGGGTGTCGATGACGACCGGAGGGTGCTGGTGCCGCGGCTGAACCGTGGGGGACGGGTTGGTCGCGGCGTCGGCCGCCGCGTAGTTGTTGCCGGTGACGGTGAAACCGACCGCCGCACCTCCCACGCTCACCACGGCTTTGGCCCACACGTCGAGGAAGCGTTCCGCCACGTCCTTGTAGGCGCTGGTGAAGCTCTGGACGGCCGTCCCTCTGCCGCCACCGTCCGGGTAGCGCGCCAGTTCGGTGAGGAACGCCTTGACACCTCGGTGCATCTGGTCCTGTTGGTCGGCGAACCCCAGGGAGACGCCGTAGAGAACGGACGGTGTGACGTCCACCGTCCCGCTCGGGGATCCCGGGCCCGCCGGCGTGGTCATCAGGCGGCTCCCCAGCCGCGCAGCACGGCGCGGTGCGCCGACGTGTAGTTGACGTGACCGGTCGTCACTATCTCGTGCAGCCACTTCTGGGCCGCCTGGAGATCCTGTGCCGAACGGTCCCACTCGTCGAGTTTGTCGACGAAGACCTCCCGGGCCTCACCCTCCCACGACAGCACGACCGGGACGACACGGTCGTAGAGGTCATCCAGCTTCTCGTTCAGTTTCTCGAGGATGTCCTCCAACTCCACGGCGAGCTCATGGAGCGTGCCGAAGGAGACCGTTATGCGGTCCTCGGCGGGCTTCTCGTGTGGCATACATTCCCCGTACGTCAATGCCTGCGTATGCGATGGTGCTGTGCAGCCAGGTGATCAGAACGCGTCGAGGCTGCTGCGGTGACGGGCCGGAGCGGCGTCCGCCCCGGAGTCCGTGTACGGCGTGGACAGCCTGTCGACCTCGCTGTCGACGTCGACCCGGATGTGCTGGAGCTGGGCGAGTACGTCAAGATCGCGCTGGGTGAAGCCGTCCCTGCTGAGGCGTACCGCCTGTTCGAGGTGGCGTATCACCTCACGGATCCGCACGGCGTCCTCGGCCGCCGCCCGGTGGAAACCGCGGTAGGCGGTCCCGGCGGGACCACGCCAACCGGCCTCGATGCGGTCCACCACCCCGTCCATCCGCTTGACCTGCTTGTCCAGGTGGTCCTGCATGTCGTCGAGGTCGTCCGCGAGCTTGGTCAGGTCGTCGTCGGAGACACGCAGATCAGGATTGGCGCCTTGACGAGCAGGTACATCGGGTTTCTCCATGGTGGCTTCCCCCGTTCCGTTCGACAGCGGCAGGCAACTGCCTGCGTCCGTTGGCCACATGATCCTATGAAGTGATCGCCTGGCAGGGGTCGGGGCTCTCCAGGCGTTCGTCGTCACCGACACTCTGCAGCTGGCGGGCGAGGAGCGGATCTCCCTCGACCAGGCGGTGGGCGGACTGCTCCCGGGGAGCGTGTCAGGATCCGGGAACGACGAGCGGAGCATCACCGTCCGCGATCTGCCGCGGCACTCCTGTTCGTCTGGGCCTGGTCGGGAGCCGGACCGGAGGCCTCGCAGGTCAGGACGGCATCGGTGCCGGTGTTCCGAGGGCGGCGACCACGTCGAGCCGATCGCGGCGGATCCGGTCGCGGCCCCACTCGGCGAGCGGCCGCAGCGCCTCGTTGAGGGCCGCGCCCGACTCGGTCAGCGAGTACTCCACGCGCGGCGGCACCTCCGCGTAGACCGTGCGGTGGACGAGACCGTCCTCCTCCATCTGGCGCAGATGCTGCGTCAGCATCTTCTCGCTCACACCCGGCAGCGCGCGGCGCAGTTCGGCGAAGCGCCGGACGCCGTGGGTGTGCAGTTCCCAGAGGACGAGCCCTTTCCACTTGCCGCTGACGACGTCGAGCGCGGCGTCGATACCGCAGATGTAGGGACCGTTGCGGGGCGCCTTGGCCATGGCTCCTCCTTGCTTACCAAGAGGTAAGTACCGCAGTAAATAGTGGGTACTTCCGCGACGATACAGCGGTCCGCAGGATAGTGGTCATGACCGGAAAGCCCGTGAATTCGACCCAGTCGACCGAAATCTCCATGCTCGGCCTCGGCGCGATGGGCAGCACGCTGACGGCCGCGCTGCTCGACGCCGGCCGCTCCGTGACCGTGTGGAACCGCACCCCCTCCCGCGCCGCGGAACCGGTGGCCCGCGGCGCCCGCGCGGCCGGCTCGGTCCGCGAGGCCGTGACGGCGAGCCCGGTGATCGTCGCCTGCCTGCTCAAGTACTCCTCGGTCCGGGAGACCCTCGATCCGGTCGTCGGCGAACTGAGCGGCCGTACTCTCGTCAACCTCACGACCACGACGCCGAACGAGTCCCGCGAACTCGCCTCCTGGGCGGCCGGGCACGGCATCACCTACCTCGACGGCGCCATCATGGCCGTGCCCGCCATGATCGGTGCCCGCGAGGGCCAGATCTTCTACAGCGGCTCGCGGGCGGCCTACGACGACCTCCTGCCGACCCTCGGCCTCTGGGCCACGAGCGAGTTCCACGGCGAGGACGCGGGCCGGGCGTCGCTGGTGGACCTGGCGATGCTGTCGGGGATGTACCAGATGTTCGCGGGCTTCTTCCACGGCGCGGCGATGGTCGCCACCACGGGGATGAGCGCGTCCGACTTCGCCGCCCGGCAGGCCCCTTTCCTGGCCGCCATGACCCAGGAACTCGCCGGCTACGCCAAGGTCGTCGACGGCGGCGACTACACCGTCCCGGGCCAGCAGAGCCTCGACTTCTCCGACCTGACACACATCGTGCGGGCCAGCGAGGACCAGGGCGTCGACCCCGCCCCGATCGCCGTCGTCCAGGAGCTGATCAGGCGGCAGGTCGCCGCGGGCCACGGCTCCGAGGGCTTCGCGAGGACCTACGAGAGCCTGCGCGCCGCCGACACCGCCGGTCCCGCCGGTCCCGCCGGTCCCGCCGGTCCCGCCGACACCGTCGGCTCCGACAACGAGAGGAACGACGCATGAACGCCACCCCCGTCACACTCATCGGCCTCGGCCCGATGGGCCAGGCCATGGCCCGCACGCTGCTCGCCGCGGGCCACCCGGTCACCGTCTGGAACCGGACCGCCTCCCGGGCCGAAGGCCTCGTGGCCGACGGCGCCACCCTGGCGGCGTCGCCCGCCGACGCGGTCGCCGCGAGCGAGCTGGTGATCCTCAGCCTCACCGACTACGAGGCGATGTACGACATCCTCCGGCCCGCGACCGCGGCGCTGGCCGGCCGTACGATCGTCAACCTGAGCTCGGACACCCCCGACCGCGCCCGCGAGGCGGCGGCCTGGGCGGCCGGACACGGGGCGCGCTTCGTGTCCGGCGGTGTGATGGTGCCCGCGCCGATGGTCGGCACCGAGGCGTCGTTCGTGTACTACAGCGGGGCGCCCGAGGTCTTCGAGGAGCACCGTCCGGTGCTGGCCCGGATCGGGTCGCCGCGCCACCTCGGCGAGGACCCCGGGCTGGCGCAGCTGATGTACCTGGCCCACCTCGACGTGTTCCTGACGAGCCTCTCGTCGCTCATGCACGCCACCGCGCTGCTGGGAACGGCGGGGATCAGCGCGACGCGGGCGTTCTCGGAGCTGATGCCGACGCTGGCCGGCATCCCGGCGATGCTCGAGGCCGGCGAGGACGTCGGCGCGCAGATCGACGCCGGCGAGCACCCGGGCCATCTGAGCACGGTGACCATGATGGGGGCCACCGCCGACCACATCGCCGACACCAGCACGGCCCTCGGCATCGACCTCGCCCTCCCGCGCGCCGTCCAGGCCCACTACCACCGCGCGATCGCCGACGGCCACGGGAAGGACAACTGGTCCCGCATCATCGACGGCATCCGCACCCCGCGGACGGACGCGGAGGCCCCCCGCCCCTGACACCCGGCCCGCGCACCCGACAGCGGCACGTGTGACACGTCCTTCCGGAACGCCCGGAAGGCGCCGGTCTCCGTTGCTGTGGAGGGCGCCACGGGGACCGGCGGGAAATTCTCCGGCGGACCGTGCAACCCTCTTCGCCTCCCGCCTGTCGTACTTGGCATCAGGACGCCTGTGGGGGAGATCCGGGGGGATTGCGGGAGGCCTGAGGGGGGGAGGGGGGCCGGGAGGGCCCGGTCGGTGACCGGGCCCTCCCGGACGGCGTCAGGCGGCGCTCGGCCCGGCCGCGTCCTGGTGGATGAACCCGTTGATGAGACCGGCCAGTTCGTCCGCCTTCTCGAAGAGCGCGAAGTGGCCCGCGTCCATCTCCACGTACGTGCTGCCGGCGATCGACTCGTGCAGTTCGCGCGAGTGCTTCACGGGCACCATGCGGTCGTGCTTGGCCCCGATCACCAGCGTCGGCGCCGTGATCCTCGGCAGCAGGCCGGTGATGTCGGTCGTCAGGTTGAGCGCGATCTGACGGCCGATGCCCGCCGGGATGCCACCCGAGACCAGCTCCTCGACGCCCTTGGCGCCGAGGACGTTCAGCTGCTCGTCGGTCCAGCCGTGCAGCTGCAGGAAACGGCCGAACGCGTCGTGGTCGAGCCGGTCGAGGCGGTGCCACAGGTCGAAGAACAGCCGCTGACGCTCGTCGAGCGAGGCCCACCCGGTCAGCAGGACCAGGCGGCGCACCAGCTCGGGGTGGTCCGCGGCGATCTTGGCCGCGACGACCGCGCCGAGGGACCAGCCCACGAGGTCGACCGGCCCCTCGGCGGGGCTGTCCTCGACGGCCGCGACGACCTGTTCGGCGAGGAGTTCCAGGGTGAGCGGTCCACCGGCGTCCTCGGTGGCGCCGCTGCCGGAGTAGTTGGGGGTGATGACGGTGCGGCGGTCGTCGAACTTCTTCAGCAGGTGCTCGTACCCGGCCGCGTCACCGCCGGTGCCGTGGATCAGCGCGAGCCCGGTTCCGGTGCCGGTGACGAAGTACTCCACCACCGAGTCGGACGTCGAGACCGTGGGCATGCCGTTCTCCTTTGTCGCTGTGTCTGGGTGCTCGGGGATCCACCCGTACGGCCCGGGCGTGCGGACGGGAGCGACGCCGGTTTCCGAGCCTCCTGCTGCACGGACACACCTGTCCCCCCTCCCTCGTGCCGGCCCGCTCAGGGGCGCTCCACAGAAGAATAGAGAACGTTCGCTATTTTTTCGCCTCGGGGGGCACCCGGGTCACTGTTCCGGGAGAACACGTGCGCGGTGGAGGGCCGCCGGAACCGGTCGCTCCGGCGAGGGACGTACGCGGCGGGCTCAGGCCTCCGCTGCCGGCCCCTCGGTGGAGAGGCTCCCCTCGGTGTGCCCGGGGGAGAGGTCCAGGCGGGCGATCACCTCGGCGGGCGCGATGGCGGGCAGCAGGTAGCGCCACATGACGGCGATCCGCCGCGGGAGGTCGGCCCGCCCGCAGGAGATCTGCGACATGATCTGCGTTCCCGTGTACGAACCGACCAGCTGCTGGGCGAACTCCGTCTCGTTCACGTCCGGCAGCAGCTCACCCAGCTCGCCCGCCCGGAGGAGCTGTTCGCGGAAGTGCTCGGTCCACCAGTCGTAGATCGTGTAGTCCTGCAGGCCGGAGTCGCTCTGCTCGACCGCGAGCCGTACGCCTGCCCGCAGGAGTGTGTTGCGCTGCATCTCCAGGGCCAGGTACTGGGTCATGTCGATCAGCTGCTGCAGACCGTCCCGTTCCTGCGGGAACCGCAGATCGGCGGCCTGCTCGAGGATCACCGCGCGGGCCAGCCCCTCCTTCGACTTGAAGTGGAAGTACACCGCCCCCGCGGTCACCCCGGCGAGGTCGAGGATCTTGTTGATGCTGGCCCCGGCGTAACCCACTTCGTCGAACACCTCGGCGGCGGCACGCAGCAGTACCTCACGCGTTCGCTGGGCCCGTTCCTGCATCTGGCGCGCCATGCTCCCGGTTCCTGTTCTCTCGAGACCGCCCGACAAGAAAAAAGAATGAACTCTATGTTATGTCCAGGGGGCTCACGGCATCGCCGTGTGCCGCGGTCACATCCCGCGTGAGCAGGACATACGCGTACCGGAGGACACAGCCGTCGCCGGGTCCGACGACACGGGCATCACCGTGACGTGCCGGCCGCCGCCGACCGCCGCCGCGCCGGCCGGGGAGAACCTCTACGGGACCTGGGGGCAGTGGGATGTCACAGCGTCTCCACCTCCGCCGCCGTCGGGTACGACGCCTGCGCCCCCGCCTTCGTCACCGCCGCCGCGCCGACCCGTGCCGCGTACGCCGCCGCCTCGGCGAGGGACGCGCCCGTGCCGAGCCGCCGGGCCAGCGCCGCCGTGAACGCGTCACCGGCGCCCGTCGTGTCCACGGCGTCCACCTTCACGGACGGGACGCGGGAGACGCCCTCGGCCGCCGAGGCGGTCAGCGCGCCCTCCGCGCCCAGGGTGACGACGACCGAGCGCGGCCCCTTGGCCAGCAGGATGCGGGCCCAGTCCTCGGGGCGTTCGCTCACGCACGCGTCGCCGAGGATCACCTTCGCCTCGTGCTCGTTGACGATCAGCGGGTCGCAGGCCGCCAGCACCTCCTGCGGCAGCGGCCGCGGCGGCGACGGGTTCAGCACGAAGCGGCTGCCCGGCGCCAGACTCCGGACCACCTCCACGACCGTCTCCAGCGGGATCTCCAACTGCGCCGACACGACCCGGGAGGCGTGGAAGAGGCTCGCGGCGGCACGCACGTCCTCCGGTGCCAGACGGCCGTTGGCGCCCGGCGAGACGACGATGCTGTTGTCCCCGGACGGGTCGACGGTGATCAGCGCGACGCCGGTCGGGGCGCCGCCCACCAGCACGCCGACCGTGTCGACGCCGGCCGCCCGCTGCGAGTCCAGCAGCAGCCGGCCGTAGGTGTCGTCACCGACCCGGGCCAGCAGGGCCGTACGGGCGCCGAGGCGGGCGGCGGCCACCGCCTGGTTGGCGCCCTTGCCGCCCGGGTGGACGGCCAGGTCGGTGCCGAGCACCGTCTCGCCGGCGCCAGGCCGCCGTTCGACGCCGATCACGAGGTCGGCGTTGGCCGATCCCACGACCAGCAGGTCGTAGTCGTACATGAATCGCTCCCCGATCCGAGTGAACCTCAGTGAATCCGAGTGAATCCGAGCCGGGCGGCGATCCTGCCCGGTTCCCCCGGCTGCTGTGCGACGGAGGCGTACAGTGTGCCCGCCTCGTCCCGCCTCGACCGCCTCCAGCCCGTCCGGCGTGCCGTCGAAGCCGACGTCACGGCCCGGACGTGCGGCGGCCCGGTCCAGGATCGCGCGATCCCGGACCGGGCCGGCCGGAGGTGCGGGAGGCGTTCGCCGCGGGGTGGTCAGCCCATCGCGGCGGCGAACATGCCCGCCTCGTAGGACCCACCCCGCTGGTGCGTGATCACGGCGAGCCGGTTGGCCGCGTTGATCAGAGCGACCAGGCAGACCAGCGCGGCGATCTGGTCGTCGTCGTAGTGCTTGCGCACCAGCGCCCAGGTCTCCTCGGACACGCCCTGGTGGGCGTCGGCGAGCCGGGTGCCCTCCTCGGCGAGCGCCAGCGCGGCCCGCTCGGCCTCGGTGAACACGGTCGACTCCCGCCAGGCGGCGACCAGATGGAGCCGGACCTGGCTCTCCCCGGCGGCCGCGGCCTCCTTGACGTGCATGTCGATGCAGTGTCCGCAGCCGTTGATCTGGCTGGCCCGCAGCGACACCAGCTCCTGCGTGGACGCGGGCAGGGACGACTGGTGGACCAGCATCCCCGCGCCCGCGAACCGCTTGGCGAACCTGCCGCCGAACTCGTTCTCGAACAGGTTGAATCGAGTCTCCATGATCCCGTCCTCGCTCTCGATGCCTTACTGACAACCACAGGACTCCGGCGTCCCGGCCCCTGTGACAGGACACCGGCGTGACGTGGAACACGCCCGACGGGTGTCACGGGACAACGGCGGCCGGTGTCCCGTGCGCGGGAGACCGCAGGAGCAGACGAACGGGAGAAACCGGTGACGAACGAGAACAGCGGACACACACGGAACAGCACGCCCCTGCGCGGCACCACCACTGCCGCCGCCGACAGCGACGCCGTGGACGACACCGCCACGGATGTCTCCGCCACGGACGACACCGCCTCCGTCATGAACCACGCCACCGAGGCCTTCGTCACCCACCGCAACCTCCTCTTCACCGTCGCCTACGAGATGCTCGGCTCGGCCGCCGACGCCGAGGACGTCCTCCAGGAGACCTGGCTGCGGTGGGCGGGCACCGACCTCGCCGCGGTGCGCGACCCGCGCGCCTACCTGGTCCGGATCACCACCCGCCAGGCACTGAACCGGCTGCGCACGCTCGGCCGCCGCAAGGAGTCCTACGTCGGCTCCTGGCTGCCCGAGCCGCTGCTCACCACGCCCGACGTGGCCGAGGACGTCGAGCTCGCCGACAGTGTCTCGATGGCGATGATGCTGGTCCTGGAGACGCTCACGCCGACCGAGCGGGCGGTGTTCGTGCTCCGCGAGGTCTTCGCCCTGGACTACGACGAGATCGCCGAGGCCGTCGGCAAGAGCCAGGCCGCCGTCCGCCAGACCGCGCACCGGGCCCGCGCGCACGTCGCGGCACGCCGGCCGCGCGGCGCCGTCTCGCAGGCCCAGACCCGGAACGCGCTCGACGCGTTCCAACGGGCGGTCGAGACGGGCGACATCCAGGGGCTGCTCGACATCCTCGCCCCGGACGTCGTCCTGCTGGGCGACGGCGGCGGCATCAAGCAGGCCGTCCTGCGGCCCGTCACGGGGGCCGACAAGGTGGTCCGCCTGATGATCGGCGGACTGAGGAAGCAGAAGGCCGCCGTGTCCGCGGCACCGGCCCAGGTCAACGGCCACCCTGCCCTGGTCCTCCGGCTCGACGGCGAGCTCGACACCGTGCTGGCGATGCGCTTCGACGAGGGCCGCGTCACCGGCCTCTACGCCGTCCGCAACCCCGAGAAGCTCATGGGCATGCGCCGGGAGACCGCCCTGCACCGCTGAGCACGCGCCCGGCGGTCGCCTCCGCCCCGCCCACCGGGCACCCGAGGGGACCGCCGCCGCCCGAGCCCCGGCGGTCTCCGCGACGACCCCAGCCCCGGCCCCTGGTCTTGGCCCTGACCACGGTCCCCGCCCCTCCCCGCAGGGAATCCCGCCTAAACCCCTGGCGCGGTGGCGGCGCAGGAACCAGACTCGGCCTCATGGCGGACATGGACTCGTTCCGGAACGCGGTCACCGCATGGGCGGCCGAGGACCCCCGGGGCCCTCACGCCCTCCACGGCCCCGGCGAACTCGCCCGCGAGCTGGCCGGACGCCTGTCCGTCCGGACGACCGTCCTGCTCGAAGGCCCGAGCGACGCGGCGGCGGTCGACGCACTGGCCGCGAGCCGCGGCCGGGACCTGGCGGCGGAGGGCATCTGCGTCCTCCCGATGGGCGGCGCGATGAGCGTCGGCCGCTTCGCCGGCCTCCTCGGCCCGTCCGGCCTGGACCTCCGCCTCACCGGCCTGTGCGACGAACGGGAACGCGGCTACTACGTCCGCGCCCTGGAGCGGGCGGATGCGGCACCGCACGACCTCTTCGTCTGCGCGGCCGACCTGGAGGACGAACTCATCCGCGCGCTCGGCGTGCCGCGGGTGACGGAACTCGTCGAGGCCGAGGGCGATCTGCGCCCCCTCCAGACCTTCCTCCGCCAGCCCGCCCAGCAGGGCCGCCCCGCCGAGCAGCAACTGCGCCGCTTCCTCGGCACCAAGAAGGGCCGCAAGATCCACTACGGCCGCGTCCTCACCGAGGCCCTCGACCCCGACCCCGACCGGACACCCGCCCCGCTGGCCGGACTGTTCGCCGCGCTCTGACGGCCGTCTCTCCACGGCCTCACGGGCACCGGCCGCCGTCGGGAGACGGCACCGGGACCGCCTGCCGCAGGGCTGTCGCGCGAACGGACCACCAGATCCCGTCGGGCCTCGGCCCGCGCGCCACAGGAGCACACCGCAGTCACACCGCAGACGTCGCGGGGCCTCTCCCGGGGCGCGCGGGGCGTATGTCCCCGGACCATCGCCGGAGCATGGTGACGGCCTCCGACCGGTCGGTGGCGGGGAGATCCGCGATCGTGACGTGGTGGTTGCCGTGCGGCACCCACAGCACGCGACTGTCGCGGGCGCCGGGCCGGAAGGGCTCGGCGACGGACGGGTCCTGGGTGCCGTTGACGAAGAGCAGCCGGTCACCGTGGAGCCGTACCCAGCGGTCGATGTCGGGCATGGCCTCGGCGTCGAAGCGCATCGGGACGTCACGGGGTACGAAGCTGCGGGGTTCGAGGGCATCCGGGTACCGCAGCAGTCCGTCGAGATGCGCCTTGGGAACGTCCAGGTACCCCATCTGCGTGCCGAGTTGGTACCAGTAGGGGATGTACTCCCGGGCCGTGGAATCGGCGTAGACGGGCAGGCCGGCCGTCTTTTCCAGCCATGTGTACAGCGCATCGGTGGTGGCGTCCGGACCGGGGATGGCGGCGGCGTCGGCGGTGGTGCGGCTCTGCCAGAACATGAACGGTGCCCGCAGGACGGCGATCTCCAGTGCCTTGTCGGCGCTGCCGATGATGCGGAACGTGTCACCGGCGCCGGCTGCCCATGCCTCGTAGCGGGCGACCAGTGGTGCGCGGCGCAGCAGGATCTGCCGCTGCACCCTCTTCAGGGCGTCGCGGGCGGTGGCGGTGCCCACGCGTTCCAGGAACCGCACGTAGGCGGAGTCCTCGCGGTCGTCGACGTTGTTCGGGGCCGAATAGGCGATGGTTCCGGACACGTCGTGAGGGTGGAAACGGCGATGGTAGACGCTGGCCATACCGCCTTTGCTGCCGCCGGTGGAGATCCACGCGCCGGCATACAGCCGACGGAAGAGACGGACCACACGGTGGTGATCGTCGGCGGCCTGCCGGATCGTCAGGTGGCCGAAGTGGGACACGGCAGGACGCGAGGTGCCGAAGAAGCGGTGCTCGACGCCGATCTGGTTGCCGCCCAGCAGGATGGCCGGTTCCGTACGCCGTGGGATCAGCGGCACGTCGTACCCGGTGGTGAACAGGACGGTGGGCCGGTCGACGGCGGTGTGGAGCAGGGTCAGGCGCTGCTCGAAGGTTCCGGCCCCGGGATCGGTGTGGTCCACCGGCTGGCGCAGGCCGAGTACGAAGAAGCGGTAACCGGGTTCGGCGCCCGGTCGCTCCTCGATCACCCGGAGGCCCGGAAGCCTCCGCAGGGCGTCCACCACGTCGCCGGGCGCCCCGGCCCGGTCCGAGGCCCGCGCGGGCAGGGTTCCCAGGCCCACCGCCGAGGTCGCCGATGCGGCGGAGATGAGCAGACGTCGTCTTGTGAGGCCGCGCATGTGAGTCCTTCCGTTGTCACCGACAGCCCCAGTACACGCGGCGGCGCCCACGATGAGATCCCACCTGCGGGGGAGCCGCTTCCCCCGGCCGGGGGGAAACCGCCCAGACTCAGGCCGCCGGCCGGACTGTTCACCGGGCTCCGGCCACCCGACTCCCCGGCCGCGGAGCACCGCTGTCAGCGGCGGCTGACAGGATGCAGAGCATGAGCCGGATCATCTCCTACAGCACGGCCGACAAGGCCGACGTCCTCGCCTTCCTGGGCGCCGCCGACAACCTGACGGTGGATCAGCGGCGCGTGCTCGGCGCGATGCGTGACCGGGCGCGTCAGCGCCAGCACGACCTTGACCGTCAGGGCATCGACCTGGGCCTGTCCATACCGGACGCGCTCGACCACCTGGTGGCCGGCCACGCGGACTCGAAGGCCGAGTACGCGGCGAGCGCCTACTACCACGCGCTCCAGACCATCATCGACTGCAACGGCTCCGACCCCTCGGATCTGGGCGTGTACTCCAAGCCGTTCACCTTCTTCGGCCTGGTCGACGAGGAGCTGCGCCGACTGGGTGTGAGCGCCGGTCTCCTGCTGCGCGACCACCTCTTCTCCGGGCCGCCGCACGAGATCCCCTTCCGCATCCCGTACCCCGTGGACGGGCCGGACATCGGCATGTTCCCGCTGGCGAAGGCGAAGCCGGCCGCCGACGCCTACCGCGCGGTGCTGGACCGGATGGACGAGGGCTTCCGGTACGACGTCCGGGAGGTGATCGAGAAGCTGGAGTCCGAGCACGAGGAGTGGGAGTACGCCACGAAGAACCTCGACTGGTACACCCAGGACACGATCTTCTTCTCCATCACGGGCTGACCGGCGGCTGGGTTGGCCCGCCACCCTCAGTCCGAGTGCGGACGTCCGTCCCGCCCCCAGGTCACCATGGTCAGCGCCGAGGTGATGAACATCAGGACGCTGAAGGCCGCCACGGAGTCGACGTACTGTCCGTAGCCGTTCGCGTCCAGTTGGAGCGCGAGCGAACCGAACGCCGTCCCCAGTGCGGCGGTCGCGGCGGACATGGCGACGAACGGGCCTTTCGCCATGGGCCGTTTCTCCCGGCGGTGAGGCGATTGGTTGGTCATCATCGAGGTTACAGGCGCGGCGCCGGGACGCCGGTCGTCGACCGACGGAGCCCGAAGGCCGACGCCCGCACCGAGGTCAGACCCGCTCGAACGGCTCCGCGTACGTGAAGGCGCCCCGCAGTGCGGGATCGTGGGCGGCCAGGGGGCGGACCTGGAAGTACTCGCCCCACGAGAGGTCCGGTGCGGTGATGCCGTAGTCCGTGCTGGTGCGGAAACCGTAGCGGCCGTAGTACGCCGGGCTGCCGAGGAGGGCGACGAGGGGCTCGCCCAGGGCGTCCGCCGCGCCGAGCACGGTGTGGACAAGGGCGAGGCCGACGCCGCGGCGCTGGTGGTCGGGGTGCACGCTGAGCGGGCCGAGGCCCAGGGCGGGGGCAGCGCCGACATGGCCCCGGGTGCAGACCACGTGGCCCACCACCTCGTCCTTGTCGTCGAGTGCCACGAGCGACAGTTCCGGCAGCCAGCCGTCGCAGGTGCGCAGCTCGTCGAGCAGGGTCACCTCCACCGGAACCGGAGTCTCCGGCTTGGCGAAGGCCGCCGCGGTGACGGCGCGGACAGCGGGGACATCGGCAGGTGTTTCGCGTCGGATCAGCACCGGCACAGTCTGGGCCCCGGGCCGCGGTACCGCAAAGGACTTTCAGGCAGCCGACAGTTCACACCACACGTACTTGCCCAGGCTGCCCTGCCCGGCCAGCGGCTGCCAGCCCCACACGTCGGCGCAGGCCCGCACCAGCGCCAGCCCCCGCCCGTCCTCGGCCTCCGCCTCCGCCTCGTACGGCCGGGGCGGCTCGGGCGGCTCGGGGTCCGCGTCCCAGGCGCCGATCCGCAACGTCCCCGGCGGCGACCAGCGCACGCGCAGGGCGGCGGGACCCTTGGTGTGCCGTACGGCGTTGGACACCAGCTCCGTCGCGAGGAGTTCATCGACGCCCTCGTACAGATGGCCACCGACCGGACGACCGGCTGGTGGGAGGAGTACAGGGTCTCCTGCCCACGTCGTTCCTGGACCTGTCCGAGCTGGAGCACCACGCTCGGTTCCTTCGTCACGTAGCGATCCTGTACGTGCCGGGCCTGCTGCAGACCGAGGAGTACTCACGTGCCGTCTTCTCGTCCAGGCTGCCGGAACTGACCGCCGAGGAACTCGAACTGCGCATCCGACACCGCAAGGCGCGCCAGCAGTTCACCATCCCCTACGAAGCGGTGATCCACGAGGCGGCACTGCGCATCAGAGTGGGTGACCGCGCCACCTCGAGAGCGCAACTCGTGCACCTCCTGGAACTCTCCGAAGCGGATCACATCACCGTACGCGTCATCCCCTTCGACCTGGACGGATTCGCCCTGGCCTCCAGCACGATGACGTACGTGGGCGGACCCTTGCCCAAACTGGACACCGTGGTCCGCGACGCGCTGCACGGCTCGGCCTTCATCGATTCCGAGGCTCAGCTCAACACCTACCGAACGAGTTTTCATAAAGTGGAGGCCGCGTCACTCGACCCCGGACGGTCGCGTGATTTCATCCACGGCCTGGCGAAGGAGCTGTGAGCCACATGGACAACTGGCGTAAGTCGTCCTACTCGGGCCCGGGCGACGGCAACGAGTGCGTCGAGATCGCGACCTCGCCCACCCACGTCGCCGTCCGCGACTCCAAAGCCCCCGCCAGAGCCACCCTCACCTTCCCGGCAGGGGCCTTCGCTCCCTTCCTCGAAGCGTTGAAAAGGGCGGCGGGGCAGCCGTGAGGCATGCCTCTGCGTGAAGAACCGACGTAAGAAGATCCGCCCGCATCGCGTGGAGGTGTTCAGGCATGCCCGACAAGCGTCCGCGCAAAGCGACTCTGGCCGAGGTCTTGGCCTCGTTGCCCCCGGCCCCGGATCCGCCCGTCGCATGGGTGCCGTCGCCCGCCGGCCGTGAGGAGTTCGCCGACGACGAGGGCCGGCTCTGGCGGAAAGTCCGAGGCCCGCTCCATCGACGGCTCGCCCGGCGTCTGGTGGCCCGGGCGGATGTGCTGATCATCGGAGAAGGCGGCGGAGAACGATTCCGCCCCGTGCCCGCGACCGAGCGGATCGCGGCCTGGCGCCAGATCGAGGACCGGCTCCTGGCGGAGTGCACGCCGAGCTACGTCCCGTACGAGTTCGTCTCCACAGACGGTCTCACCCTCCTCTACATCGAGGAGAGCTGCTGAACGCGGCGCCCGGCAGCGGGCCGCACCGGCCGAGCGCGCCGAGAAGTCCGCTCCCCGCCCACCCCTGTCACACCCCACCGGTACCGTCGGAGCCATGCCCGACCAGTCCGCTGCCGCAGCCGCCCCCGGTGAACGGAGGCTCGCCGTTCTCGAAGGCGTCCTCGAGCGCATCACGTACGCCAACGAGGAGAACGGCTACACGGTCGCCCGCGTCGACACCGGCCGGGGCGCCGGCGACCTGCTGACCGTCGTCGGCGCGCTGCTCGGCGCGCAGGTGGGGGAGTCGCTGCGGATGGAGGGCCGCTGGGGGTCGCACCCCCAGTACGGCAAGCAGTTCCACGTCGAGAACTACACGACCGTGCTGCCCGCCACCGTGCAGGGCATCCGGCGCTACCTCGGCTCCGGACTGGTCAAGGGCATCGGACCGGTCTTCGCCGACCGCATCACGCAGCACTTCGGCATCGACACCCTCAGGATCATCGAGGAGGAGCCCAAGCGGCTCATCGAGGTTCCCGGCCTCGGGCCCAAGCGCACCAAGAAGATCGCCGAGGCGTGGGAGGAGCAGAAGGCGATCAAGGAGGTCATGCTCTTCCTCCAGACCGTCGAGGTGTCCACCTCCATCGCCGTGCGCATCTACAAGAAGTACGGCGACGCCTCCATCTCCGTCGTGAAGAACCAGCCCTACCGTCTCGCCGCCGACGTGTGGGGCATCGGCTTCCTCACCGCCGACCGGATCGCCCAGTCCGTCGGCATCCCGCACGACAGCCCGGACCGGGTGAAGGCCGGGCTGCAGTACGCCCTGTCGCAGGCCACCGACCAGGGGCACTGCTATCTCCCCGAGGAGAAGCTGATCGCCGACGCGGTGAAGCTGCTCCAGGTGGACACCGGCCTGGTCATCGAGTGCCTCGCCGAGCTGGCCGCCGAGCCTCAGAGCCCGGACGACGACCCCGGCGTCGTACGCGAGAAGGTGCCCGACCCGGAGGGCGGCGACCCCGTCACCGCCGTGTATCTCGTCCCCTTCCACCGCGCCGAGCTGGCCCTGGCCGCGCAGCTCCGCCGCCTCCTGACGGCCGGCGAGGACCGGATGCCGGCCTTCCGGGATGTGGCCTGGGACAAGGCGCTCGGCTGGCTGAAGGGACGTACCGGCGCCGAACTCGCCCCCGAGCAGGAGGCCGCCGTCAAGCTGGCGCTGACCGAGAAGGTCGCCGTCCTCACCGGCGGCCCCGGCTGCGGCAAGTCCTTCACGGTGAGGTCGATCGTGGAGCTGGCCCGCGCCAAGAAGGCGAAGGTCGTCCTCGCCGCCCCGACCGGCCGCGCCGCCAAGCGCCTCGCCGAGCTGACCGGCGCCGAGGCGTCCACCGTGCACCGCCTGCTGGAGCTCAAGCCCGGCGGTGACGCCGCCTACGACCGGGACCGGCCCCTCGACGCCGACCTGGTCGTGGTCGACGAGGCGTCCATGCTCGACCTGCTCCTCGCCAACAAGCTGGTCAAGGCCGTCCCCCCGGGCGCCCACCTCCTCTTCGTCGGGGACGTCGACCAGTTGCCCAGCGTCGGCGCGGGGGAGGTGCTGCGGGACCTGCTGGCCGACGGCAGCCCCGTCCCGTCCGTCCGCCTCACCCGGGTCTTCCGCCAGGCCCAGCAGTCCGGCGTGGTGACCAACGCGCACCGCATCAACGCCGGACAGCACCCCGTCACCGAGGGCATGAAGGACTTCTTCCTCTTCGTCGAGGACGACACCGAGGAGGCCGGACGGCTCACGGTCGACGTCGCCGCCCGCCGCATCCCGGCCAGGTTCGGGCTCGACCCGCGCCGTGACGTCCAGGTCCTCGCCCCCATGCACCGCGGCCCCGCCGGCGCCGGCACGCTGAACGGGCTGCTCCAGCAGGCCGTCACCCCGGGCCGCCCCGACGTGCCGGAGAAGCGGTTCGGCGGACGCGTCTTCCGCGTCGGCGACAAGGTCACCCAGATCCGCAACAACTACGAGAAGGGCGAGAACGGCGTCTTCAACGGCACCGTCGGCGTGGTCACCTCGCTCGACCCGGTCGACCAGCGCCTCACCGTCCTGACCGACGAGGACGAGGAGGTCCCGTACGACTTCGACGAACTGGACGAACTCGCCCACGCCTACGCCGTGACCATCCACCGCTCCCAGGGCAGCGAGTACCCGGCGGTGGTCATCCCCGTGACCACCGGCGCCTGGATGATGCTCCAGCGGAATCTGCTCTACACAGCGGTCACCCGGGCCAAGAAGCTGGTCGTCCTCGTCGGCTCGCGCAGGGCGATCGGGCAGGCGGTGCGCACGGTCTCCGCCGGAAGACGCTGCACGGCGCTCGACTTCCGGCTCGCGGGCGCCTGACCGGGAAGGTCCACGCCGGGCCCGGCCGCCGCCAGGAAAAAATGATCGATCAAATGAGTCGCAAAGGTCACAGAACCCTTCCGGAAGGGAAGGAGAGGGGGCAGGATGGGCAAGTTGGCGGCACTCAGTGCCGCCGATAGGCCCGATGGTCGACCCCGAGTGCACTCTCCTGAGCCAAGTGGGGGATGGTAGAGACAGTCAGGGCACCTCGAAGATGAGGCACTACGTCGGTGAGGGAAGACGTGAGCGACAACTCTGTAGTACTGCGGTACGGCGACGGCGAGTACACCTACCCGGTGATCGACAGCACCGTCGGCGACAAGGGCTTCGACATCGGGAAGCTCCGCGCCCAGACCGGTCTGGTCACACTGGACAGCGGTTACGGCAACACGGCCGCCTACAAATCCGCCATTACGTACCTGGACGGCGAGGCGGGCATCCTCCGGTACCGCGGCTACCCGATCGAACAGCTCGCGGAGCGCTCCACCTTCCTGGAGGTCGCCTACCTGCTGATCAACGGTGAGCTGCCGACCGTCGACCAGCTGGCCGCGTTCAAGGGCGAGATCACGCAGCACACCCTGCTGCACGAGGACGTCAAGAACTTCTACAAGGGCTTCCCGCGCGACGCCCACCCGATGGCCATGCTGTCGTCGGTCGTCTCCGCGCTGTCCACGTTCTACCAGGACAGCCACAACCCGTTCGACGAGCGTCAGCGCAACCTCTCCACCATCCGGCTGCTCGCCAAGCTCCCGACGATCGCGGCGTACGCGTACAAGAAGTCGATCGGCCACCCGTTCGTCTACCCGCGCAACGACCTCGGCTACGTCGAGAACTTCCTGCGCATGACGTTCTCGGTCCCGGCCCAGGAGTACGAGCTCGACCCGACGGTCGTCGCCGCCCTGGACAAGCTGCTGATCCTGCACGCGGACCACGAGCAGAACTGCTCGACCTCCACGGTCCGCCTGGTCGGCTCCTCGCAGGCGAACATGTTCGCCTCGATCTCCGCCGGCATCAACGCCCTGTGGGGCCCGCTGCACGGCGGCGCCAACCAGTCGGTGCTGGAGATGCTGGAGGGCATCCGCGACTCCGGCGGCGACGTCGACTCCTTCATCCGCAAGGTGAAGAACAAGGAGGACGGCGTCCGCCTGATGGGCTTCGGCCACCGGGTCTACAAGAACTTCGACCCGCGCGCCAAGATCATCAAGGCCGCCGCGCACGACGTGCTCTCCGCCCTCGGCAAGTCCGACGAGCTGCTGGACATCGCCCTGAAGCTGGAGGAGCACGCGCTCTCCGACGACTACTTCGTCTCGCGCAGCCTCTACCCGAACGTCGACTTCTACACCGGCCTGATCTACCGGGCCATGGGCTTCCCGACCGAGATGTTCACGGTCCTGTTCGCCCTCGGCCGGCTGCCGGGCTGGATCGCCCAGTGGCACGAGATGATCAAGGAGCCGGGTTCCCGCATCGGCCGCCCGCGCCAGATCTACACGGGCGTCGTCGAGCGCGACTTCGTCCCGGTCGAGCAGCGCTGACACCTGCCGCTGGGGGCGCCGTCCGCCTCAGGGGGTGTCACTGGAGGGGCGTGGGCGGCTGCGGGGCCGGCCACGCTCCCCCGGGGCGCACTTGTGGTGCGCTGTACCACCGCATGAGAAAGAAGGCGCCCCGGTGCCGGTCCCCCCACGGGCCGGCGACCGGGGCGCCTTCCCGTGTCCCGGTGCGGATTCCCCCCACGGGATCCGGCCGGGCGTCTGAGAGGCAGCGCCTGAATCGCTGCGGACGTGCCGCGAACGTACCTGCGGTCATGTCGCGGGCTGCGGTCTGCCGGGACAGCGCACGCCCGGGAGGGCCGCTCAAAGCTTCCCGGTGTACGTGTCCCGGCAACGCATCTCTGGGAAGGTCCCCCAAGACATCCCCAGATGCCAGGTGGCGCCCCCCAAGACGCTGCCTGACATCGCCAACTTAGACCTTCGAGCCCCCTCGATGGTTACGTTCGCTCCACTGTGATCTGCGTCTCTTGCATATGTCCGAAAAATACGCAAGAGCCCCGTTACGGCGAACGAGACTCCCGCGTAAGGGAGATGCAAGAGTCTTGTGAAGAGCTTATGTGAGACACGTGCCGGACTCCAGGGGCACTTTCCGGGACAATCGGCCGCACTTCCCCCGCGGACTCAGCGAAACGTACGCAGCCTGAGACTGTTGGTGACCACGAACACCGACGAGAACGCCATCGCCGCGCCCGCGATCATCGGATTCAGCAGTCCCGCGGCGGCCAGCGGCAGCGCGGCCACGTTGTAGCCGAAGGCCCACACGAGATTGCCCTTGATCACGGCGAGGGTCCGCCGGGACAGCCGGATCGCGTCCGCCGCCACCCGCAGGTCACCGCGTACGAGGGTCAGGTCGGCCGCCTCGATCGCCGCGTCCGTCCCCGTGCCCATGGCGAGCCCCAGGTCGGCGGTGGCGAGCGCGGCGGCGTCGTTGACACCGTCCCCGACCATGGCGACCGTACGGCCCTCGGCCCGCAGCCGCCGGACCACGTCGGCCTTGTCCTCGGGCAGGACCTCCGCGATCACCTCGTCCACGCCCACCGCCCGGGCGACCGACTCGGCGACCCGCCGGTTGTCGCCGGTCAGCAGCACGGGCGTGAGCCCCAGCCGGCGCAGCTCGGCCACCGCCTCGGCACTGGTCTCCTTCACGGTGTCCGCGACGGAGAGGACACCCCGCGCCACCCCGTCCCACTCGGCCACGACGGCCGTACGGCCCTCCCTCTCGGCCTCCTCCTTGGCGCGGGCCAGCCCGGCCGGCAGATCGCCGTGGAGGCGCCCCACGGTCACCTCGTGGCCCTCCACGCGCCCGCGCACGCCCCGCCCGGGGACGTTCTCGAAGTCCGTGACGTCCGGCAGCGCGCCGGTCTGCTCCATAGCGCCGGCGGCGATCGCGCGGGCCACGGGGTGCTCGGAGGCGTGCTCGACGGCGCCCGCGAGCCGCAGCACCTGCTTCTCGTCGGTGCCCTCGGCGGCGTACACCTCGTGGAGGGTCATGCGGCCGGTGGTGACGGTGCCGGTCTTGTCGAGGACGACCGTGTCGACGCGCCGCGTGGACTCCAGCACCTCCGGGCCCTTGATCAGGATGCCGAGCTGGGCGCCGCGGCCCGTGCCGACCAGCAGCGCGGTCGGCGTGGCGAGGCCGAGCGCGCACGGGCAGGCGATGATCAGGACGGCGACGGCCGCGGTGAACGCGGCGACCGCGTCCCCGGTGGCGCCCAGCCACCCGCCGAAGGTGCCGGCCGCGATCAGCAGCACGACGGGCACGAAGACGCCCGACACCCGGTCGGCGAGGCGCTGCACCTCGGCCTTGCCGCTCTGCGCGTCCTCCACCAGCCTCGCCATCCGCGCCAGCTGCGTGTCGGCACCGACCCGGGTGGCCTCGACGACCAGCCGGCCCCCGGCGTTGACCGTGGCGCCGGTGACGGCGGAGCCGGCGGTCACGTCCACCGGCACCGACTCACCGGTCAGCAGGGAGGTGTCCACGGCACCGCCGCCCTCGGCCACGACGCCGTCGGTGGCGATCTTCTCGCCGGGCCGGACGACGAACCGGTCGCCGACGGCCAGCTCGGACACCGGCACGCGCACCTCGCGGCCGTCGCGCAGCACGGCCACGTCCTTCGCGCCCAGCTCCATCAGCGCCCGCAGCGCGGCGCCGGCGCGGCGCTTGGAGCGGGCCTCCAGCCAGCGGCCGAGGAGGAGGAAGACGGTGACCCCGGCGGCGGCCTCCAGATAGATCGCGGAGGCGCCGGCGGAGCGGGAGACGGTGAGGTCGAAGCCGTGCCGCATGCCCGGCATACCCGCGTCCCCGAAGAACAGCGCCCACAGCGACCAGCCGAACGCGGCGAGCGTGCCGAGGGAGACGAGGGTGTCCATGGTGGCCGCGCCGTGCCGGACGTTGGCCCAGGCGGCGCGGTGGAAGGGCAGCCCGCCCCAGACGACGACGGGCGCCGCCAGGGTGAGCGAGAGCCACTGCCAGTTGTCGAACTGCAGCGCCGGGACCATCGCGAGCAGCACGACGGGGGCGGCGAGGAGGGCCGAGACGACGAGACGCCGCCGCAGAGCGGACAGCTCGGGGTCGTCCGCCTCCCGGGGCCCCTCCGTGTCCCCGGCGGACTCCGTCGGCGGCGGCGCGGGTTCCTCGGCGGTGTACCCGGTCTTCACGACGGTGGCGATCAGGTCGGCGACCGTGAGGGAGGCCGGGTAGGTGATCCGGGCCTTCTCCGTCGCGTAGTTCACCGTGGCGCTCACACCGTCCATGCGGTTGAGCTTCTTCTCGACGCGGGCCGCGCAGGAGGCGCAGGTCATCCCGCCGATCAGCAGCTCGACCTCGGCGAGGTCCGGCTCGGTGGTCGTGGGCGTGTCCGCGGTGGTGCTGGTCATGTCCGGGCTCCAGGGGCCGACCGGGCCGGACACGACCGGCCCGAGAGCCGGTGGGGCGGCCCGGTCGGCGGGGCTGTGGGGCTGTGGGGCTGTCGTGAGGCCGCTGGGGGCGAGGGGTCAGGCCTTGCCGACGAGCTCGAAGCCCGCCTCGTCCACGGCGGCGCGCACGGCCGCTTCGTCGAGCGGGGCGTCGGAGACGACGGTGACCTCGCCGGTGGCGGCGACGGCCTGCACCGAGCCGACGCCGGGGATCTCGGAGATCTCACCGGAGACGGCACCCTCGCAGTGGCCGCAGCTCATGCCGCTCACCTTGTAGACGGTGGTGACGGAACCCGGGGTCTCGGTCTGGGCGCTCATGTCGTACTCCTCTTCGGGCCGTGCGGAACGGGTACCCGCGCGCGGGCGGACACCCGTCGGTACCGTGGCCCGCCGTCGGACCACACCACGTCCCACTGTACCCCCAGGGGGTATGAACGCCGCGCAGCCTCCCGTCCGCGCCCGGTCGCCGCGCTACCGGCCCCGGTTGCGGGGCCGGGACGCCACCCAGGCGCGGACCGTGTCCGCGTACCAGTAGGGCTTCCCGCCCTCCACGTGGTCGGGCGGCGGCAGCAGCCCGTGCTTGCGGTACGAGCGCACGGTGTCCGGCCGCACCTTGATGTGGGCCGCGATGTCCTTGTACGACCAGAGCCTTCGGTCGGTCGGCACACGCACCTCCCCGCGCGCACCACGGCCGCGGCCGGGGACGGCCGCCGGGGGGAGCCGGGCGCTGCGCTGACGATCACCAAGCCTGTTCCGGGTGAACGACGACCGGCGGCGTGTGGCCGGGGCCCGTACCCGGGCGTGACCGAAGACCTGCACGCCTGTGACACCCGTGACGAGAACGCGGTGTCCGTGACACGGATGCGACACGGGCGACACGGGCGACACGGGTGACGTGGAGACAGACCAGGGAACGGGCCACGACGGACCGGCCCCGGCGGGCGGGGGAGCCGCCACACCCCCACGTGTCTACGCGGGCACCCGAACCGCAGACACAATGTCGGGCGCGCGCCGGGCGCCCGGCTGCTGAGATGGACCCACGGCCGTGACCGCGACCCGACCGTCGCCGGCCGCGGCCCGTGAGCCGGACGAACGGCACGCCACGACGCGTCGGCACCCATCTGTGAAGGAGTTCGCGGTCATGACGGACATCGTCAACCACTGGATCGGCGGCAGGACCGCCGAAGGCGCCTCGGGCACGTACGGGCCGGTGACGAACCCGGCGACCGGCGAGGTCACCGCCAAGGTCGCCTTCGCCTCCGTCGAAGAGGTGGACGCCGCGGTCGCCGCCGCCAAGGAGGCGTTCCTGACCTGGGGTCAGTCCTCGCTGGCGCAGCGCACCGCGGTCCTGTTCAGGTTCCGCGCCCTGCTGGACGCGCACCGCGACGAGATCGCCGCGCTGATCACCGCCGAGCACGGCAAGGTGCACTCCGACGCGCTCGGCGAGGTCGCCCGCGGCCTGGAGATCGTCGACCTGGCCTGCGGCATCACCGTGCAGCTCAAGGGCGAGCTGTCGACGCAGGTCGCCACCCGCGTCGACGTGGCCTCGATCCGGCAGCCGCTCGGCGTCGTCGCGGGCATCACGCCGTTCAACTTCCCGGCGATGGTGCCGCTGTGGATGTTCCCGATCGCCCTCGCGTGCGGCAACACCTTCGTGCTCAAGCCGAGCGAGAAGGACCCGTCGGCCGCCGTGAGGCTCGCCGAGCTGCTCTCCGAGGCCGGTCTGCCCGACGGCGTCTTCAACGTCGTCCACGGCGACAAGACGGCCGTGGACCGCCTCCTGGAGCACCCGGACGTCAAGGCGGTCTCCTTCGTCGGCTCCACCCCGATCGCCCGGTACATCCACACCACCGCCTCCGCCCACGGCAAGCGCGTGCAGGCCCTCGGCGGCGCCAAGAACCACATGCTGGTCCTGCCCGACGCCGACCTGGACGCGGCGGCGGACGCGGCCGTCTCCGCCGCCTACGGCTCGGCCGGCGAGCGCTGCATGGCGATCTCCGCGGTCGTCGCCGTCGGCGCGATCGGCGACGAACTGGTGGAGAGGATCCGCGAGCGCGCCGAGAAGATCAAGATCGGCCCGGGCACCGACCCGGCGTCCGAGATGGGCCCGCTGATCACCAAGGAGCACCGCGACAAGGTCGCCTCCTACGTCGAGAACGCGGCGGCCGAGGGCTGCGAGGTCGTCCTCGACGGCACCGGGTACACGGTCGACGGCCACGAGAACGGCCACTGGATCGGCATCTCGCTGCTCGACCGGGTGCCGACCACGGCGAAGGCGTACCGGGACGAGATCTTCGGCCCGGTGCTGTGCGTGCTGCGCGCCGAGACGTACGAGGAGGGCCTGGCCCTCATCAACGCCTCCCCCTTCGGCAACGGCACCGCGATCTTCACCCGGGACGGTGGCGCCGCCCGCCGCTTCCAGCTGGAGGTCGAGGCCGGCATGGTCGGCGTGAACGTCCCGATCCCGGTCCCCGTCGGCTACCACTCCTTCGGCGGCTGGAAGGACTCCCTCTTCGGCGACCACCACGTCTACGGCAACGACGGCACGCACTTCTACACCCGCGGCAAGGTCGTCACCACCCGCTGGCCCGACCCCGCCGACGCCCCGGCCGGCGTAGACCTGGGCTTCCCGCGCAACCACTGACACCGGGAACCTCCCGCGCAGCCGCTGACGCCGGGAACCTCCCGCGCAGCCGCTGACGCCCGGGAGCACGACGTGCCCCGTCCCGCCCGTGCGGGACGGGGCACCGGCATGCCCGCGCGCGGGGGACGCGGCCCGATGGTCCGCCTTCCTGCGCCTTCGTTCTCCTGTGTCCCCTGTGTCCCCGTCCGTGCCGGCCCCCGCCACTCCCGTCCGGATAGCGGACACGCGAATGTTTTTTTCGCCACGGCTACGGTTCCCGTACACCTCAACAGCCCTTGCGTCACGGCCAGTGTTGCGTTTTCCCGTCGTCTCCTCGCGCAAGATCAACGGATTCCGTAGGTAAACAGCCATTGACGTGCAGGTTTTCGTCGGGGTTCTATCTTCCGCCGGGAGCGGACGAGAACCACGTACGACCAAGCCGCCGGAGGCGATAGCGCTCCCGCCCGAACCACACAGCACGAGTCGATCGGAACCGCTGCATGACCGACACGCTCCGCCCCGCCCAGGCCGCCACCGCAGCGCCCCCGGACCAGCCGGACCATCCGGTCCGGCCGGACCATCCGGGCCACCCGGAGTCCCGGACGCTCAAGCGTTCCATCGGAGTCGTCGGAGGCACCCTCCTGACGCTCTCGTGCGTGACCCCCGCCTCCACCCTGTTCGTGGTCGTGCCCGACCTGTTCGGCTCGCTCGGCACCGCCACCGCCCTGACGATCGCCATCGGCTCCCTCCTCTGCATCGCCGTGGCGTTCTGCTACTCGGAGCTGGGCACCCTCGTCCCCAGCGCGGGCGGCGAGTACGCGATGGTGTCGACGATGGCCGGGCGGCTGGCGGGCTGGCTGGTCTTCGTGCTCTCCCTGCTGGTCGTCGTGATCGTCCCGCCGGTCATTGCGATGGGCACGGCCGACTACCTCGAACCGATCGTGCACCTCGACCCGTCGATGACCGGCGCCGCCGTCATGCTGCTCGCCACCCTGGCAGGCCTGCTCGACCTGCGCGCCAACGCCTGGATCACCGGCGTCTTCCTGGTCCTCGAGGTCATCGCCGCGGCCGTCGTCGCGGTGTTGGGCTTCGCCCACGGCGAGCGCGGCCTCGGCAGCCTCGCCTCCATGGAGGTCGCCGGCACCGACGGCCACGCGGACACCGTGACGGCCATGCTGGTCGTCTCCGGACTCGCCATCGCCCTCTTCATCACCCAGGGCTTCTCCACCGCCGTCTACCTCTCCGAGGAGCTGGAGAACCCGCGCCGCAACGTCGCCCGCACGGTGCTCGCCACCCTCGGCATCTCCACGGTGATCATCCTGGTCCCGGTCGTCGCCATCACGCTCGGCGCCTCGGACCTCGCCGAGCTGACCGGCGGCGACATCGGCTCCATGGTCACCGCCTGGTCCAACTCCGCCGTCGGCACCTTCGTCAGCCTCTGCGTGGCCCTCGCCATCGTCAACGCCGGCATCGTGATGGTCATCCAGAACTCGCGCGTCCTGTTCGCCTCTGCCCGCGACAAGGCGTGGCCCGGACCGGTGAACGACCTCTTCTCCAAGCTCGGCCGCTTCGGCTCCCCCTGGGTCTCCACCCTCGCCGTCGGCGTCCCCGGCGCCGTCCTCTGCTTCGTCAACCTCGACACCCTGTACGGCGTCACCGGCGTCTCCGTCACCGGCATGTACCTGCTGGTCGCGATCGCCGCCCTGCTGTGCCGGCGCGGCGACCACCGCAACACGCAGGCCTGGCGCATGCCGCTGTGGCCGGCCGTGCCCGTCCTGCTGATCGTGGTCCTCGCCTACATCCTGACCCAGCAGGAGACGGTCTATCTGCTGTGGGCCGGCGGCATCACCGCCGTCGCCACCCTGTACTGGCTGCTGTACCTGCGCCCGCGCCGCGACACCCGCTGGCTGGTGACCCTCCCGGAGGACACCCGGGAGCCCGCCCGCCCCTGAACCGGCCCCGGCGGCCCCTCACCCCGCCCCGCCCGTACCGCGCCCGCGGTACGCGGCGGGGCTCCCTACGTCCGTGGGAGGGGCGGAAGTTCAGTCCTTGGAGGGCGTCCGGCGCCGGCGGCGGCCCGTACCGTTGACGCATGGATCTTCGACTGCCCCGCGTGCGGGGGCTGTTGCGGCGGCCGGGGCGGACGCTCTGCGCCGCGGCCGCCGTCGTCGTGCTCGCCGGTGCGGGGACGTGGACGGCCGTCGCCTCCGACGACCCGCCCCCGGTGCACCGCACCGACCGGATCATGTCCGTGGGCGACGGAGTGCGCCTGGACACCTCGTACTTCACGGCGGGCCCCGGCGGCCGCCGCCCCGCCGTCCTGCTCGGACACGGCTTCGGCGGCAGCAAGGCCGACACCCGGAAGCAGGCCGAGTCCCTCGCCCGGGACGGGTACGCGGTGCTGACCTGGTCGGCCCGCGGCTTCGGCCGCTCCACGGGGAGGATCGGGCTCAACGCCCCCGACGGCGAGGTCGCCGACGTCTCCCGCCTCATCGACTGGCTGGCCCGGCAGCCGCAGGTCCGGCTGGACGGCGAGGGGGACCCGCGGGTCGGCGTGGCCGGTGCCTCCTACGGCGGCGCCGTCGCACTGCTGGCCGCCGGGCACGACCGGCGCGTGGACGCGATCGCCCCCGCCGTCACCTACTGGAACCTCACGGACGCCCTCTTCCCGAACGGCGTCCTCAAGAAGCTGTGGGCCGGCCTCTTCGTCAACGCCGCGGGCGGCTGCGACCGTTTCGAGGCGGACATCTGCCGCATGTACCAACGGGTCGCCGAGTCCGGGGTGCCCGACGCGCAGGCCGCGAAGCTCCTGACGGAACGCAGTCCGCAGGCCGTCGGCGCCCGCATCCGGGTGCCCACGCTGCTCGTGCAGGGCCAGGCCGACTCGCTCTTCCCGCTCGGCCAGGCCGATGCCGCCGCCCGCGCGATCCGCGCGAACGGCGCGCCGGTCTCCGTCGACTGGATCGCCGGCGGGCACGACGGCGGCGACCTGGAGACCGACCGCGTCACCACCCGCGTGCGCTCCTGGTTCGACCGCCACCTGAAGGACGACGAGACCGCCGGCACCGGCCCCGCCTTCCGGGTCACCCGCACCGGGGGAGTGGACTCGACCGACGGCCGGGCCCGACTGCGGGGCGCGAGCGCCGACCGCTACCCGGGCCTGGACGGCACACCCGTACCCGTCCCGCTGAACGGGCGCGAGCAGAGCTTCGCCAACCCGGCCGGCGCCGGCCCGCCCGCCGTCTCCGCCCTCCCCGGCATCGGCGGCGCCGCGGGCGGCCTCGCCCAGTTGTCCTCCCTCGGCGTCGGCGTCTCCCTGGACTTCCCCGGCCAGCACGCCGCCTTCCAGTCGGCCCCGCTGACCGAGGACCTGCGGATCACCGGCTCCCCGACCGCCACCGTCCACGTCCGCTCCACCGCCGACGACGCCGTCCTGTTCGCCAAGGTGTACGACGTCGGCCCCGGCGGCACCGCGCCCGTGCTCCCCGCCCAGCTGGTCACCCCCGTCCGCGTCGAAGGCGCCAGGGCCGGCAAGGACGTCACCCTCACCCTCCCGGCGATCGACCACGAGGTCGAGAAGGGCCACCGGCTCCGCCTCGTCCTCGCCTCCACCGACCTCGGCTACGCCTCCCCGGCCGCCCCGGCGACGTACACGGTCTCCCTCGAGGGCGGCCTGAAGGTGCCCACCGCCCCCGGCGTCACCACGGCCGCCGCCCCGCTGCCCGCGTGGGTGTGGTGGCTGCCGCCCGCCGGTGCCCTCATCGCCCTGGCCCTGCTGCTGACCGGCCGCCGCCGCACCGCCGCGCCCGCCCCCGACCCCACGCTCGCCGAGGTCCCCCTGCGCATCACCGGCCTCGCCAAGCGCTACGCCGGCTCCCCCGACCGGTACGCCGTACGCGACCTTTCCTTCCGCGTCGACAAGGGCCAGGTCCTCGGTCTCCTCGGCCCCAACGGCGCCGGCAAGACGACCACCCTGCGCATGCTGATGGGCCTGATCAAGCCCGACGAGGGCGAGATCCGCGTCTTCGGGCACGCCGTCCGGCCCGGCGCGCCCGTGCTCTCCCGGGTCGGCGCCTTCGTCGAGGGCGCGGGCTTCCTGCCGCACCTGTCCGGCCGGGAGAACCTGGAGCTGTACTGGCGGGCCACCGGCCGCCCGCCCGAGGACGCCCACCTCGACGAGGCCCTGGAGATCGCCGGCCTCGGCGACGCCCTGGCCCGCGCCGTGCGCACCTACTCGCAGGGCATGCGCCAGCGCCTCGCCCTCGCCCAGGCCATGCTGGGCCTGCCCGACCTGCTGATCCTGGACGAGCCGACCAACGGCCTCGACCCGCCCCAGATCCGCGAGATGCGCGAGGTGATGATCCGGTACGCGGCCGCCGGACGCACCGTCATCGTCTCCAGCCACCTGCTCGCCGAGGTCGAGCAGTCCTGCACCCACCTGGTGGTCATGGACCGCGGATGCCTGGTCCGGGCGGGCCCCGTCGCCGAGATCACCGGCTCCGGCGACACCCTCCTCGTCGGCACCGACCTCCCCGTGGAGGAACCGGTCGTGGAGAAGGTCGCCGCCCTGCCGGGCGTGGCCTCGGTCGTGCACACCGACGACGGGCTGCTGATCCGGCTCGGCCCCGACGGCACGGCACCCCGCCTCGTCGCCGAACTGGTCCGGCTGGAGGTGCCGGTCGCCTCGGTCGGCCCGCACCGCCGCCTGGAGGACGCCTTCCTCACCCTGATCGGAGGTTCCGCATGAGCGCGCTCACCGAACGGACCCGGCACCCCGCCGAGCCGTCCGGCCCGGCCGGGCCGTCCGCATCGGCGCACGGCTACCGGCCGGGCCGCACCCTGCCGCTGCGGGTGGAGCTCGCGCGCCAGCTGAAGCGGCGCCGCACCCTGGTCATGGGCGCGATCCTCGCCGTGCTGCCGTTCGTCCTGGTCGTCGCCTTCGCGATCGGCGGCGACCAGGACGACCCCGGCGACCGCATCACCCTGATGGACACCGCCACCGCCTCCGGCGCCAACTTCGCCGCGGTCGGCCTCTTCGTCTCGGCGGGCTTCCTGCTGGTCGTCCCCGTCGCCCTGTTCTGCGGGGACACCGTGGCCTCCGAGGCGAGCTGGTCCTCCCTGCGCTACCTGCTCGCCGCGCCGGTGCCGCGCGCCCGGCTGCTGGCGTCCAAGCTCGCCGTCGGACTGGGGCTCAGCCTGGCCGCGATGCTCCTGCTGCCGCTGGTCGCCCTCGCCGTCGGCACGGTCGCCTACGGCTGGGGCCCGCTGGCGGTCCCGACGGGCGGCTCGCTCGCCCCGGGGACGGCGGCCCAGCGCCTCCTGGTGGCCGTGGCGTACGTCTTCGTGTCCCAACTGGTCACCGCGGGCCTCGCCTTCTGGCTGTCGACCAGGACCGACGCCCCGCTCGGCGCGGTCGGCGGCGCGGTCGGCCTCACCATCGTCGGCAACGTCCTGGACGCCGTGACCGCCCTCGGCCACTGGCGGGACTTCCTGCCCGCGCACTGGCAGTTCGCCTGGGCGGACGCCCTCCAGCCGCGCCCCGAGTGGTCCGGCATGATCCAGGGCGCCGCCGTCTCCGTGACGTACGCGCTGGTGCTGTTCGCCCTGGCCTTCCGCGGGTTCGCCCGCAAGGACATCGTCTCCTGAGCCCACCGGGTCCCGGGCGGCATGCGAAAGGGGCGGGACCGCCGAGGACATCGGCGGTCCCACCCCTTTCGCGGTGCTCGGTCCCCGCCGTCACAGGCCCGCAGGCCCCGCCCGCTCCTGCCTCCCGGGGAGCGGAACCACGTCATCGCTCTCCTGGGGCAGGGCTGTACCGATCCGTGGGGCATTCGGGTGAATTTCCCGGTGTCGTGCGTTCCGTCGTTTCCTCGGCCGTCACTTCCTCGTTTGCAGGCTGCAGGTCATGGTGCGGGCCGTCAATTCTGTGCTCGCGCGGTTCCGGCCGTCCTTCAGGCATGACCGCAGAGAAGGGAAAGTCCATGAAGAAGAGCGCTGCTGTCGTCGCGGGTGCGGTCATGACCCTCGGCATGGCCACCCCGGCCTTCGCCGACGCCGGTGCCGAGGCGGCCGCCATCGGCTCCCCGGGCGTCCTGTCCGGCAACGCCGTGCAGGTTCCCGTGCACGTTCCCGTCAACGTGTGCGGCAACACGGTCAACATCGTCGGTCTGCTGAACCCGGCGGCAGGCAACGTGTGCGTGAACGACTGACGTCGCTCCGCACCAGCCGTCCGGCTGTGCCACGGCCGGCCCCGTCCCACTCGTCTGGTCCGGGGCCGGCTTTCCCCTTCCTTCGACATCTCTCCGAGCAGGAAGACAACTAGAGTGCGACAGACCCTGAGCAGGGGAATGGTCGCGGCCGCCGCCGCGACGAGCGTCCTGTCCCTGTGCGGCAGCCCCGCCTTCGCCGATTCGCAGGCGGAGGGGGCCGCCATCGGCTCGCCCGGCGTCGGCTCGGGCAACAACGCGCAGGCGCCGGTCGACGTGCCGGTGAACGTGTGCGGCAACAGCGTCAACGCCGCCGGCGCGCTGAACCCGGCCTTCGGCAACGAGTGCGAGAACACCTCGGACGAGCACGAGAGCGAGCCGGACTCCTACGAGGACTCCTACGAGGACTCCCACGGTGACGACACCATGGGCCACGACCCCCGCCACGGCGGCGGGCACGACGAGGACGGCTACGGCGGCGGGTACGGCGACGACGCGCAGTCGTCCTCCGGCGCCACCGCCGAGGGCGCGGCCATCGGCTCGCCCGGCGTCGGCTCGGGCAACAACGCCCAGGCGTCGATCCACGTGCCGCTGAACCTGTGCGGCAACACGGCCGACGTGATCGCCGCGCTCAACCCCGTCTTCGGCAACTTCTGCGAGTCGGGTGGCTACGGCGAGGAGGAGCCGCCTGCGACGACACCCCCGACGACCCCGCCGAGCGAGGAGAAGCCCCCGCCGCCGAGTGAGGAGAAGCCCCCGCCGCCGAGCGAGGAGAAGCCCCCGCCGCCCGCCGAGGAGATCCCCCCGCCGCCGAGCGAGGAGAAGCCCCCGCCGCTCGCCGAGACCGGTGCCACCGGCACCCTGGGCGCCGGTGCCGCGGCCGTCGCGCTCCTCGCGGGCGGAGCGATCCTCTACCGCCGTGGCAGGGCCGTCTCCCGCCGCTGACCCTGCCCCCGCGCGGGAGCCCCGGACCACCGGCCCGAGGCTCCCGCGCACCACTTCCGCCGCCCCCGGCACGTCCTGCCCGCCGGGGGCGGCGGTGTGTCCGCGCCCCCCTCAGCGGCTCCCCGCCCGCTCGTCGTCCGTCCGGTCGGAGCGGGCCGGCGGCGAGGCCTGGCGCACCACCCGGGCCCGGGCCGGCTCCCCCGAACGGTGCGGAACGCCGGCTCCGGGCGGGCGCCGCAGCAGCCGGGCGGCCACATGGCGGCCCCACAGCGCCCACAGGGCGCGGCCGGGCGCCCGGTCGTCCCGGGAGTGCCAGGCCAGTTCCCGCCCGGCGCGCACCGGGCGCAGAGCGCTGAGCGGCGCGTAGCTCTCCACCACGAACGCCCGCCCGGGCCGCGCCGCACCGGCCGGCAGCGGCCGGTGCGTCAGATCCAGATGCAGGGCGCGTACGACGTCCAGGCCGGCGGTGTCGGTGAACAGCCGGAACTGCGCGCCGGGACGCGGGTTGAAGTCGAGCAGGTGATAACGGCCCGTCGTGCCGCAGCGGCGGAAGTCCAGGTCGAAGATGCCCCGGTAGCCGAGCTCCCCGGCGATCCGCTCGGCGAGCGCCTGCACCTGCGGGTTCGGTGTCCAGCGGCCGACCGCCGTCAGACCGGCGCCCCGCGGCCGGGCCCGCGTCTTGCGGCCGGGACCGCCCGCCCGTACGGCGCCCGCGCGGTCGGCGTACCCGTGGAAGAACCAGTCGCGGTCCGGCCCCGGCGGCAGGAACTCCTGCAGCAGCAGCCGGCTGCCCGCCTCCTCGGCCCGCCGGTACAGCTCCCGTGCCTGCTGCGCCGAGCGCACCAGCACGGTGCTGCGCAGCCCGCTGCCCGCGGGCACCAGCCAGGGCCGGCTCCACTTCGCCACCACCGGCAGCCCCAGCCGCCAGGCGGCCGCCGCGGCCTCGTCCGGTCCGTCCGGGACCAGGGTCCGCGGGTGCGGCACGTCCAGGGACGCGCACACGCCGGCCAGCTCCGCCTTGTCGGCCACCCGCTCGGACAGCGAATCGGGCTGGTCCGGCAGCAGGAACGCGGGTGCCAGCTCCGCCCGCATCCGCCCCACCGCGACGGCACACGCGTCGTCCATCGGGATCAGTACGGCGGGACGCGCGATCCGCGCGGCGACGCGACGCAGGACCGCCGCGATGGCGGCCGGGGACGCGCCGGGCGGCGGAGGGGTGTGCAGCCCGGTCACGTAACGGGAGGCGCGCACGGGACTCTTCGCGCAGTCGGCGACGACGTGCACGTCCACCCCCGCGCGGCCGAGCGAACGCACGGCACCCAGGGTGCCGTGGTGAAAGGGATTCCGGTCGGTCCGCAGCAGAACGGCGGGGACGCGGGTGTCGAACAGCGACACGGCTTACTTCCTTCACATGCGATCGGAGTCACCGGTGCGGGCGAGCCGCACACTCGAAAGCCGTAACGGTGGTGGCGTGAGGGCATTTCATGTGACTGGGTGTCAGGGGATGAGTGACAGAAGACGACATTCGTGGCGACGAAGACGAAGGAGCCGGTATGGGCGGACAGCAGCGACGGACCGGGCCGGGGCGACTGGCATGCGTCGCGGCGGTGGCCGCCGCGTCGGCGGTCCTGGCGGCGGGGCCCGGAACGGCCGTCGGCGACCCGCCCGCCCCCGCACCGGCACCCGCCACCCCCGTACCCACGGAACCCGCGCCGGCGCCCGCCACCCCCGCACCGGCACCCACTGAACCCGCGCCGGCGCCCGCGACTCCCGGTCCGGCGGTTCCCGCCCCGGAGGCCGGTACCGGGGCGGGAACCGCGCCGGCCTTCGGCGCCTACCTGGACTACGGCGCCCGCGGCGTGGCCCGGATGGCCGCGCTCAGCCACTGGCTGGGCGGCGCCGACCTGCGCGTGGGCCACACCTACCTGCCCGGCGACCGCTGGAGCAACATCGAGGGCGCCCCCGGATTCCTCGACGTGTGGGCCGACTGGCGCACCCGCGAGGCCGACCGGATGCTCGTCCTCAACGTGCCCATGCTGGAACGCAACGAGGAGCGCGTCGGCGACGACGAGGTGCGCGAGCTGCTGCGCCAGGGCGCGGCAGGCCGCTTCGACCACCACTTCCGGGCCCTCGCCGAGCGGCTGGTCGCCCTGAAGGTGCCGGACACCGTCCTGGTGCTCGGCTGGGAGATGAACGGCACCACCTACACGCACCGCTGCGGCCCGGACCCCGAGGCCTGGAAGACGTACTGGAACAGGATCGTCACCACGATGCGTTCGGTGCCGGGGCAGGAGTTCCGGTTCGACTTCACGCCGAGCCGCGGCCGGGACGCCGTGCCCTGGACGCGGTGCTACCCCGGGGACGACACCGTCGACATCATCGGCATGGACTCGTACGACCAGCCGCGCGGCATGCCGTTCGACGAACAGGTCAGCGAGCCCTACGGACTCCAGGCGCACGTCGACTTCGCGAAGGCGCACGGCAAGCCCATCTCCTACCCGGAGTGGGGACTGTTCCGCAACGGCGACAACGCCGAGTACATGCGGCGGATGCTCGCGTGGATGGACGAGCACAAGCCCCTCTACAACACGGTGACCGACTACTGCCCGCACGGCGTGTGGCAGTGCGGCGACAACCCTCGCTCCACCGCCGTCTACCGGTCCGTGCTCTTCGGCCGCACCGACGACCCGGCCACCGTCCCGGAGCCGGGCACGGCACCCACCGCACCCACCGTGCCTCCGGTGCCGCCCGCAACTCCCCGGCCGGCGGACGACTGTTCGCCCCTGGAGCTCGGCGACTGGATCGACCACTGGCTCGGCGGGAAGCTCTGCATGCGCCTCGACCGGTTCTCGCGCATCGGGTAGCGGCGGCGGCCGGCGGTGGCGGCCGGGCCGGTCAGGTCCTGCCGCCACCGCCGCCCTCCCTCCGCTCGCGCAGGGACCGCAGCAGCTCCTTGCCCCGCCGGCGCGCGGCGTCGTCGCGCACGGCCGCCGCCAGCAGCGGGGCCGTGCGCCGGCGGGCGAGCAGGAGCCGCCGGTTGCGCACCGGCTCGGGACGCCAGTGGTGCTTGTACGGCTCGTCGCCCCGCAGCAGGCTGAGGGTGCCGCCGTCCGCGTCCGGCAGGTGCCCGGCGCACGCGTCCAGCAGCATCACCGCCACGTCCGCCCTGCGCTCGCGCAACAGGGGGTGCGCGCCGTACAGGTAGCCGCCCGTCAGCCGCCGCGACAGCAGGGTGACGTCCACGGCCACCACCTCGTCGTCCAGGCGGAACTCGGTGACCACCGCGTCCCCGTCGCGCACCATCGGCTCCACCGCCCGCACGAGGTGGTCGCGGAACCGGGCGCGCAGGTGCTCGCCGGTCACCTTCCGTCCCTGCCACTGCAGCCGGTGCAGCTCCAGCAGCCGGTGCAGCGCCGCACCGGTCTCCTCGGGAAGCACGGTCCGGCTCTTGACGCCGAGGGCGTCCAGTTTGCGCAGCTTGGCGCGCACCCGCTGCTGGGACTTGGCCGAGGGCAGCCGGGCCACCAGCTCGTCCATCGGGACGGCGGGCAGCTCCAGGCACAGGGAGTCGTCCAGCCGGCGGCGGGGTCCGTGCCAGCGGGCGTAGACCCGTTCGGCGGCGGCGCCGGGCCGTACCTCGCGCAGGTCGATCAGCGCGGTGCGGGCGGCCGAGGACAGGCCCGCGGTGAGCGCGGCCACCGCCGCCTCGCCGCGCTCGTCGTCCAGCAGCACGTCCCCGTAGTCGGAGATCGCCCCGCCCAGCGACACCAGCGCCGGCACCGGACGCCGTACGCGTGCCAGCGGCGCGGCGCCGACCAGGTCGCGGCCGTCCCACGCCAGCACCAGCCGCAGCCGGCCGGGCCTGCCGTACGAACGCCACCACGAGTGCAGCCAGGCGTGGCTCTGGAACGGCGTCGCGAAGCCGCACCGCCGGTACAGCCGCCGCCAGGCCGGGGCCAGCTCCGCGAAGGCCCGCTCGTCGGTGACCAGTTCGGTCGTGTACGCGGGGCGCGCCCCGGACGTCACAGCTGTCCACGCGCGTCGGCGGCGCCGGCGGGCCCCGGTACGGAGGCGGGCGCGGACCGTTCCCCGGCCGGGCGGCGGGGCCGGACCAGCAGCGCCAGTCCGCCCAGCAGGCCGCCCGCGCTCGCGCCCACCAGCCCCGTCACGGCGGCCGGCGACGAGGACGGCTCGGCGGGCTCGGTGGCGCGGGCGAACTGGCGCAGCTTCACGTGGGTGTCGCCGGCCGAGGCGCTCGCGTGCCGGGTCAGGGCGCCGGAGACGGCGTTGGCCATGTCGGCGGCCTCCCGGGGGCGGTCGGAGACGGCCGACACGGACACCATCGGCGCGTCCGGCGAGGTGGCCGTCCGCACGCTCTCCCGCAGCGTCGCCAGCGGCACGCCCGCCCACATCTGGGCGTCCCCCAGCACGGCGAGCTGCGTGGCGACCCGGCCGTAGGCCTGCGCGAAGCCCAGCGCGGCGGCCGGGTCCGACTTGTCGGTGGGAACGGCGACGACATAGCTCGTGGCGGTGTACTCGGGGGTCCTGAGCAGGCCGTAGGCGCCGCCGGCCAGCCCGCCGGCCAGGACTCCGGCGGCGAGCAGGGACCAGAGCGGCAGGGTCCGGGCCCGGCGCAGGACGGCGAGCGGGCGGCGTGTTGGGGCGGGCGGTGCGGCACCGCCGTGGGGCGCGGACTTCGCGGGGGTCTCGGTGAGGGACTCGGTCATGCGGGGCTGACCTCCTGGGGTACGGGGGACGACGGGTGCGCCAGGGCGGCCGCGTAGACATCCATCAGCCGGGCGGCGCTGCGGGTGATGCAGTAGTGGCGGGCGGCCTCGGGCACGGTGCGCGCCCCCGGGCCGCAGGCGCGGACCTCGGCCAGGGCGCGGGCGAACTCCTCCGCGCCGCCGGCCACCCGGCGGGCTTTCGGCGCCGCCTCCGGCGGCAGGTCCTCGACGGCCGGACAGGACGCGTACAGCACCGGCAGCCCCGAGGCCAGGCCCTCCACGACCGCCAGGCCGAACGCCTCCTCCGCGGACGGGGAGGCGAGCACGTCCATTGCCGAGGCCAGGGACGGCAGATCGGGGCCCGGGGAGCCGTCGGGGAGGCCGGGGCGCTCGCCGGTGAGCAGGACCCGGTCGGCGACGCCCGCCTCGCGGGCGACGCGGCGCAGCCGGTGCTCCTCCGGTCCGCCGCCGACCAGCAGCAGCCAGCAGTCGCCGGGCAGCCGGGCCAGGGCCCGCACCAGGACGTCGAACCGCTTGCCCGCGGCCAGCCGCCCGATGCCGCCGACGACGTACGCGCCCTCGGGCAGTCCCAGACGGCGGCGGGTGCGCAGCCGGGCCGCCGGGTCGAAGCGGAAGCGGACCAGGTCGATGCCGTTGGGGACGACCGCGATGCGCGGTGCCGGCACGCCCCAGCGCCGCAGCCGGCCGGCGACGGTGGGGGAGACGGCGACCGTCGCGCTGCCCAGCCGCTCCCCGGCCAGGTACAGGGCGCGGACGCCCGGGGTGAGCGCGCGGCCCTCCATCTGGGTCTCGCCCAGGGAGTGCTCGGTGGCGACGACCGCGCGGACGCCCGCCAGACGCGCGGCCGGACGGCCGTAGACGCAGGCCCGGTAGAGGTGGGTGTGCACCAGGTCGTAGCCGCCGGCGCGGACGACGCGCGTCAGACGGGGCAGCGCGGACAGGTCGCGGTTGCCGTTCATGCCGAGGTGGACGACCTTCACCCCGTCGGCCCGCAGCCCCTCGGCGACGGGCCCCGGAGCGGTGAGCGTGACGACGTCGCAGTCGACGGGCAGATGGCGCAGCAGCAGCCGCAGTTGCTGTTCCGCGCCGCCGACGCCGAGGCCGGTGATGACGTGCAGGACCCTCACCTCAGACCCCCTCGGCCGGCCGGCGGCGCAGCCGGTGCAGCCGCGTCTTCAGCAGCAGCCGTACGGCGGTGTCCCGCTGCCCGACGTGGACGCGGGGCAGGGCGTACGGGCCGGTCAGCGGGCCGGGGGCGATGGCGCAGGCGTAGGAGTAGCCGGCCGCGCGCACGGCGTCCACGGCACGCCGGTCGACGGTGCCGTACGGGTAGCAGAAGCCGGTGACCGGGGTGCCGGTCAGCTCCGCGAGCAGCGCCCTGCTGCGGGCGGTCTCGGCCTGCAGCGTGGCGTCGTCCGCCCGGGTCAGGTCGACGTGGGTGAGCCCGTGCGAGCCGATCTCCACCCCCTCGGCGGCGGCGCGGCGGACGCCGTCGGCGGTCAGCAGCGGCTTGCGCGGGCCCAGCGGGTCCCACGCGTTGACCCCGCCGAAGCGGCCCGGCAGCACGAAGAGGGTGGCCCCGCAGCCCCAGCGCCGCAGGCACGGCAGCGCGTGCTCGACGAAGTCGGCGTACCCGTCGTCGAAGGTCAGCCCGACCAGGCCCGCGCCCGCGCCCCGGGCCCGGGCGGCCAGCAGGTCGGCCACGGACACGCCGCGCAGCCCGCGCCGGCGCAGCCAGCCGAGCTGCGCGTCCAGCCGGCCGGGCGTGACCGTGATGCGGTACGGGTCCTCCGAGCGGTCGCCGACGGAGTGGTACATCGCCACCCAGGGCACGGTGCCGGCGCGGGTGCGTGCGCCGGGGCGTGCGTGGGTGTCAGCGGGGACTGCGGAAGCGGAGACGGTCATGCGGGAGCCTTCGTGTGACGGAACGGAGGGAACGGACCCGGCGCAGGGGGCGGGCGGTGACGGACGTGAGGAACGGGGCCACGCCCTGGACGCCCAGGGCCGCGCCGAGGACGGCGAAGACGCCGCCGACGGTCGCGGCGCCGACGGTGAGGGACACGGCGGGGGAGGTGAACCGGGCCGCGGCCAGCGCCCCCGCGCCGGCCGCCGCGGCCGCCGCCACAGCCGGCCGGCCCAGGTCGGCCAGGACACGCCGGAAGCGGACCGGGACGCTGCGCGGCCCCATGCCGGCGAGCAGCAGGGCGGCCGTCACGGTGATGCCGGCCGCGTTCGCGGCGGCGATGCCCGTCACCCCCCACGGACCGACGGCCCAGGCTCCGGCACCGGCGGTGACGGCGATGCCGACGGCCATGGAGCCGAGCGGGTACCAGCCGGCGCGGCCCGCCGCGAAGTAGGACCGGGCCAGCGCGCCCACCACCGTCTGGCCGAGCAGCCCCAGCGCGTACACGCGCATCACGTCCGCCGTCGCCGTGGTGTCGGCCGCGGTGAACGCGCCGCGCTGGAAGAGGAGTCCGATGATCTGCGGGGCCAGGGCGACGACCGTGGCCGCGCCCAGCAGCACCAGGCAGGCCGCCAGCGCCACGTCCCGTTCCACGCGGTCGCGGGCCCGTGCGGTGTCGCCGTCGGCCAGGGCGCGGGCCACCACCGGGAAGGTGACCGTGCACAGCATCAGCGACAGCGTCATCGGGATCTGCGCCACCTTCTGCGCGTAGTTCAGGTGCGAGATGGCGCCGGAGGGGAGGGAGGAGGCGAGGAAGCGTTCGACGAGGACCTGGGACTGGCGGCACAGGGCGAAGAGCAGGACGGTGGCGAACAGGGCGAGGGCCAGGGGACGCGCCTCGTCGCCCCCGGACGCCCGCACCGTCGCGGCGTCGCCCCGGCGCCGTACCTCGCGCAGCAGCGACGGCAGCTGGGCCGCCACCATCAGGCAGCCGCCCACCGCCACCCCGGCCGCGGCCGAGCGCACCCCCCAGCGCCCGCCGAGCACGAACATCGCCGTGATGATGCCGGTGTTGTAGGCCACGTAGATCGCCGCCGGCGCCAGGAACCGCCGGTGCGCCCGCAGGGCCGCGCTGCAGTACCCGGCCAGGCCGAAGGAGAGGACGCAGGTCGCGGTGAGCCGCGTGCAGTCCACGGCGAGGGCCTGGCCGGGCAGCCCCGGTGCCAGGACCCGGACCAGCCACGGAGCGACGGCGGCGGCCAGCGCACCGGCCGCCGCGAAGGCCAGGGCCAGCCGGGGCAGGGTCGAGGCGACCAGCGCGCGGACCGGATCGCCGCCGTCGCCCCGCGCGCGGCGGGCCAGGGCCAGGCTGAACATCGGGACCAGCGCGAAGGCCAGCCCGTCCTCGATGAGCAGCGTCGCCGCGAACTCCGGGACCGTCCACGCCACCAGGAAGGCGTCCGTCTCGCCGCCCGCCCCGAACAGCCGCGCCAGCGCCTGGTCCCGGGCCAGCCCGAGCACCGACCCGGCCACCGACAGCACGGCCGTGAGCAGCGCGGCCCGGGCGAGGAAACCCCGGGGGGACGGGCCGGCGCCGGCCGCCGCGCCTTCCGCGTCCGGCGCCGCGACCCCGGCCGCGGGTGCGGACGCAGGGGGTGTCGTCGTCCTCATCGCCGCTCCACCTCCCGCCCGTCCGGGACGTGGAGCGCCCACCAGGCCGTCAGCCCGAAGCACACGGCCGTCAGCACGGTCGAGGGCCCGCCGATGTCCGCGTACGCGAAGTCCGTCAGCTGCCACACCAGCAGCCCCAGGGCGACCAGCGCGCAGTCCGGCCCGGTGCCGTCCTTCGCGCGCCGCTCCGCGCGGAACCGGCGCAGCCCGAGGACGAGGAGGGCCAGCCAGCTCCCGGCCAGCGCGAGCAGCCCGGTCAGCCCCTGCTCGGCCAGGACCAGCAGATACATGTTGTGCGGGGACAGCAGCGGCTGCCTGCGGTAACCGGCGCCCGCGCCGTCGGTCTCGCTGCCCGAGGACAGGGCCAGCGAGGAGTGGGAGTCCCGGTGTTCCGGGAACCCCTTGAGGCCCACGCCGGTCAGCGGCCGCTCGCGCCACATGCCGGTCGCCGCCGCCCACATCGTGTAGCGGTCGGTCACCGACCGGTCGGGGGCGTCGGCGACCCGCGTGATGCTGTCGACCCGCTCCTGCAGCATCGCCGTACCGACACCGAAGCCGCCCACCAGCACCACGCCCGCCGCCACCGCGGCCGCCCCCACCGCCAGTGCCCGCCGGACACCGGCCAGCAGCAGCTGCACCGCGCACGTCACCGCCGTGGCGATCCACGCCCCGCGGCTGAAGGACAGCGCCAGCGGCAGCAGCAGGACGAGCGCGCAGCCGGCGGCGAGGAGACGGTGACGGGCCGGTGCGCGGCCCGGTGCGCCCAGCGCCAGTCCGACCGTGCAGACCAGGCCCAGGGAGACCACGGTCGCCATCCCCATCACGTCCTGCGGCCCGAAGGTGCCCACGGCCCGGATCCGTTCGCCCTGGTAGGAGGCGCCGGTCCCGGTGACGTACTGGTGCACGCCGACCGCCCCCTGCCACACCGCCAGCCCCACCACCGACCAGGCGAGCAGCCGTACGTCCTGCCGGCCCCGGACCAGGAGCATCACGGCGGCCGGGACGAGGACGAAGACCTGGAGGTAGCGGCCGAGACCGCCGAGCCCGGCCCCCGGCGAGGCGGCGCCCACGGCGGCGACGGCCAGCCCCAGCACCGGCAGCCCCAGCACCACGGCCGCCGTACGGGACAGCGGGCGCCGGCGGCCCCGCACCAGCCGGATCGCGCAGTACAGCACCGCCAGTGCGGAGACCACGTCGGCCGGATGCGCGCCGCCCCCGCCGCCCGCCGCCGGCAGGGCGAGCAGGGCGACGACCGCGACCGGCGCCAGCACCGGCGGCACCTCCCGCACGCGCGCCGCGGACCACCGGGGCAGGGCCTGGCTCACGGCGGTCAGCTCCCCGTGGGACGCACGAGCGCGGCGGCCGTGCGCAGCAGGATGCAGACGTCCTGCCACAGCGACCAGTCGTCGATGTAGGCGTTGTCGAAGCGGGCCCGGTCCTCGATGGAGGTGTCACCGCGCAGCCCGTTGATCTGGGCCAGGCCCGTGATGCCGGCCGGCATCCGGTGGCGGGCCGCGTAACCCGGGTAGGTACGGCTGAACTGGGCGACGAAGTACGGGCGTTCGGGTCGCGGGCCGACCAGGCTCATGTCACCGCGGAAGACGTTCCACAGCTGGAGCAGCTCGTCGAGCGAGGTGCGCCGCAGGAAACGGCAGAACCACGGCATCCGGCGCTCGTCCGCCACGCTCCAGCGGGTCGCCGACTCGTGCTCGTCCACCGGGCGGTGCGTGCGGAACTTCAGCAGCGTGAACGGCCTGCCGTCCTTGCCGATGCGCTCCTGCCGGAACACCACACCCGGCCCGCCGCTCAGCCGCAGCACCGCCGCGCAGGCCAGCAGCAGCGGGCTCAGCAGCAGCAACAGCGCGCCGGACACCGTCACGTCCAGCAGCCGCTTGCCCGCACCGCCTGGCCGGCGCTCCTTCGGCCGCGCACGACGGCACGCGAACCCGGCGAGCCGGTCCCGGTCCCGTTCCCGGACCGGGACCGGGGCCGGGTACGAGGGGGTGTCCGCGTCGATCTCCCACACCTCGCACCCCGACTCGGCCAGCGTCCGCAGCAGCGGACCCTGCCGGTGCTGCCCCGCAGGACGCACGTCCAGGACGATCCGCACCCCGTTCTGCACGACCGCGCGCCGCACCTCCTCGCCCGTGGTCAGCACGGGCAGGCCCGTGGTGCCGCCCGGGTCGTCGGTGACGATCCCGACCGGGCGCACCCCGCAGCGCGGGTGGCGCAGCACCGCCGCGGCCACGCGCTGCGCGGTCGCGGCGGGGCCGGCCACCAGGGCCGTGCGGGGGCGGTTCAGCAGGGCGGCGCGCCGCGTGTGGTGCACGGCGCCCCGGGCCGCACAGCCCGCCGCCGCGTGCAGCAGGAAGCCGAGCAGCAGGGTGCGGGCGGACAGCGGGTGCGGCGGGGCGTACGCCGCCACGAAGGCCGCCAGCGTCAGCCAGACCACGGCCACCCGGCCGCACACGGCGGGCAGTTCGTCCAGCACCCCCGGCGGCCGCCGGGGCGTGGGCGGGCGCAGCAGCAGCGCCCCGGCGACCAGCAGGGCCGCGGACAGCGGGCGGTGTGCCGTGCCGGTGAGCACCAGGGCGCCCGTCAGGGCGGCCACGCCGTCCGCGGCGAGCAGCGGCAGCGGGGAGGCGGGCCGTGGCGCGGGGCACCCGGCGGGAAGCCGGGAACCGGTGCCGCCGGGGCGCGGCGACAGCACCGACACGGACGGGGAACCGGCCCCCCGCGGCTGCCCGGCGGGGGTGGGGACGATGCTTTCCGCGGTCACGGGTTGACGGACTCCCTGTACTCGGAGGGCTCGGCGGACGGTCGCCCCGCGGCCACCGGACCGCCACGGGGCGCGGCGGCCCCGGCGGCCGGGTGCGGCCCGGTGACGAGGAGGTCGCGGTACACGGCGACGACGGCGGCGGCCGTGTGCCGTACGTCGTGGCGGGCCAGGACGTGGGCGCGGCCCCGGCTGCCCAGCGCGGCGCGCAGAGGGGCGTCGCCCAGCAGACCGGTGAGGGCGCCGGCCAGGGCGGCCGGATCCCCGGGCGGCACCAGGCAGTACGGCACGAGCGCGGGCGGCAGGGCCTCACGGGCGCCGTCCACGTCGGCCACCACCACGGGACGCCCGCAGGCCAGCGCCTCCAGCGGGGCCAGCGCCATGCCCTCCCAGCGCGACGGCAGTACGGCCAGGTCGGCGGCCCGGTACCAGGGCGCGGCGTCGGCGACGGCGCCCGCGAACAGCACGGAGCCGTGGGCCCCGGCGGCGAGCCGGTCCCGGTCCGGGCCGTCGCCGACCAGCACCAGCCGGGCCCGCGGCAGACGCGCCCGCACCGCTTCCCACGCCGCCAGGAGCACGTCCTGCCCCTTCTGCCGGCACAGCCGCCCCACGCACACCACCAGCGGGGCGCCGGGCTCGACGCCGGACAGGAGCCCGCGCCGTGCGCCGTCCGTGTCACCGGGGCGGAAGCGGCCGGTGTCGACGCCGTTGGGGATCACCGACCACCGTCCGCGGACCCCGGCCCGCACGCCGCGCCGCCGCTCCGCCTCGCTCACGCACACGGTCCGCGCCGCCCACCGCGCCCCCCGGCGCTCCCAGCCGAGCGCGAGCGCCGCGGCGGCGCCGCCGACGGCCTCGAACGACCAGGCGTGCGGCTGGAACACGGTCGGGATCCGGCCCCGTACGACGAGCCGCCCGGCGAGCCCGGCCTTCGCGCTGTGCGCGTGCACCAGATCGGGCCGTACGGCCTCCACCACACGCGCGAGCCGCCGTACCTCGTGGGCGAGCGACGGTCCCGGGGAACGGGTCGCCGGCCAGTCGTGCACGTCGGCACCGAGCGACCGCAGTTCCCCGGCGAGGGCGCCGGCGGGACAGGCGACCGCGACACGCAGCCCCCTGGCGAGCTGATCCGCGGTCAGGTCGCGCACCACGCGGGCGACTCCGCCGTCCACCGGCTGGGTGATGTGCAGGACCCGGGGCCGGAAGGCCGGCCGGCCGGTGCCCGGTGGTGAACCCTTGGCCCGCGGCGGCGGCGGAACCGGTGAAGTGCGCATGACCGGCGAGCCCTTTCGGAGCGTGCGGAGCGTACGGAAGTCCTGGGAGCTTTCGTGTCTTCGGTGCTTACGGGGCCCATGGGGCACCCCGGCCGTCACCCCGCAGGGGTGGGCGGGGGGCTGGGCGGACGGTGTGGGACTCTAGCCGCAATACGCACTAATGGGTCGAAACCGGGTAAGTGTGTTGGATTGGTGAAGGGGCGCCTTGTACGCAATCACCCCATCGGGGGAACAACTCCCGCGTCCGGCCGCCTGTTGACACCGTGCCGGGCAGTCGTCCGGATGCTTCGTGCCAACTCCGAGGAGCACCTCTCCATGTCGCGTATCGCGAAGGGCCTGGCCCTGACCTCCGTCGCCGCCGCCGCGGTGGCGGGCACCGCCGGTGTCGCCGCCGCCGACAGCGGCGCACAGGCCGTCGCCGCCCACTCCCCGGGCGTCCTGTCCGGCAACGCGCTGCAGGTGCCGGTCCACGTCCCGGTCAACGTCTGCGGCAACACCGTCGACCTCGTCGGCCTGCTGAACCCGGCGTTCGGCAACCAGTGCGTGAACGACTGACGTCGCCCCGGACCCGGTACCGGCCGTCCGCCCCGCGGTTTCTCCGCGAGCGGGCGGCCGGTTCGCGTCGCCGCGCGGACGGGGGTCGTGCTGCCCCGAATGGGGGTGACCGCGCCGACGCGGCGGGCGGACCTGGATACGGCGCCCCACCAGGCTGGACACGCCGAGTGCCGCGACGGGCGGGCGGGTGCGGAGGGTGGCCGAACGGTTGCAGAGCGCCAGGGGCGATTCCACGGTGGGCACAAGATCCGACGCACCACCGGAAGGAACCCCATGCGTCTGCCCGCACGACGAATCACCACCACCGTTCTCTGCGCCGGCCTCCTGATAGGCGTCTCCGGGCCGGCGGTCGTGGCGGCCGACGGCGGGGCGGCCCGGGACCGTACCCCCGCCGCGTCCCGGGCGCCCCTGCCCGGCGCGGAGGAACTGCAGAACCAGGTGGGCGGCCTGGCGGGCCTGGGCGGAGTGCTCACGCCGGTCACCGATCTGCTCGCCGCCGTGCTCGGTGCGGACGGCGGCCGGCTCCCCGCCGAGGACGCGGACAAGCTCGCCGCCGCCGTCGAGGACGCTCTCGCCGAGGCCGAGGCGACGGACACCCCGGCAGCCCCGGGTACGGCCGCCCCGGGCACGACGGCACCCGACGCCACCGCCCCCGGCACGAGCACCCCGGCACAGCCGCCCGCCGTGACCGCGCCGGGCGCGGACACCCCCGTCACGCTGCCCGCGCCCGTCACGCTGCCCGCGCCCGCCGCGGCGCAGGCCGGTGACGGCACCACGGCCTCCGCCGGCCTGCCTGCCGACGCCTACGCCGCGCTGCAGAAGCGGATCGACGCCCTGATCGAGGCCACCACGTCCGGCACCGCGGAACAGGTGAACCCGGCCGTGAAGGACGTGATGAACGGCATCGTCGACGTCGTCACCGCCACCCTGGCCGGCGGCGGACCGCCCGCCGCGGACCCGGCGGCCCTGCCCGCGGACCCCGCCTGACGCCCGCTTCGGCACCTCGGCCGCCGCGCCGCCCCTCAGGGGCGGCGCGGCGGCTTTTCCCGTTCCGGTGCGCACGACCCTCCCGCCCCGCCCCGGAGATCTCATATGTCTTCCGCACGCGGGGTTTCCGCCCGTGACGGAGGTCGTTGGGCACGGCGTCAGTACTTGTCCGGTGACACCAGTCGCCGAAGAAAGGAACACGATGAAGTCGCTGAAGGCCGCCGCCGTCGTCGCCGGGTCCCTGATCGCCGCCGGCGCCGCCGTGCCCGCGTTCGCCCACGACACCGCCGGACCCACGCCCACCAGCCTCGACGGCGCCGTCAGCTCCCTCGCCAAGGGCCCCCTCGACGTGATGCCGCTGAAGCACCAGTCGCAGGCGCTCGACACCGAGAACCAGGACTCCGCGCTGCACACGGTGAAGGACGTCACCACGAAGCTCAACTCCGACGGCGGACTGCTCGGCGGCCTCCCGCTGGGCGGCTGACCCGCCCCGGCGCCACGGCGGACGGACGGCGGCCGTGCTCCGAGTGGCCCTGTGGTGGTGACCACGGGGCCCGCCGCCCGGTTAGCGGTACGGATCACCGGACCCACCCGACGAGGAGCGAGCCATGGTCGTCAGCACGGACGCGGTACCGAACGGCAGGGAGCGGGAGGCCACGCCCACGGCGAGAGGCGGGCCCGCGCACGCCACCCGGCGGCAGCTGATGCGGGGGCTGCTCGCCCCGGCCCTCGCCGTGGGCGTGGCCCCGCTGGTCGCGGCCTCCCGGCCCCTGGAGGCCGCGACGGGGCCGGCCGGTGCGACGCGGCGGCCCACACCCTCCCCCCTGCCGGGCCCGGACCCCGCCCTCGCGGCCGAGAGCACCGCGTTCGACGAGATCTACCGGGGCCATCGCATCCGCGGCGTCCGGTCCGCCGGCGGGCGTGCCGTCGGCGCCGGGACCTGGCACGTCACCGTGGACGGCCGGCCGCTGCACCTGATGCGCCGCGCCGACGGCAGCTGGCTGAGCATGATCGACCACTACCGGTCGTACCCCACCCCGCTGGAAGCCGCCCGCGGCGCCGTCGACGAACTCGGCCCCGGTGAGCGCCTGAGCGACGCACCGGCCGCCGACGGCCACGAACACCCGGGGGGACACCGTGGCGTACACGCGTAAGGACGTCAGCAAGCTGACCCGCACGGAGAAGCGGCGCTTCGTGAACGCGCTGCTGGAGATCAAACGACGCGGTGAGTACGACGAGTTCGTGCGCACCCACATCGAGTTCTACGTCTCCGACGGCGAGGACGGACTGCGCACCGCCCACATGGCCCCGTCCTTCCTGCCCTGGCACCGCAGGTTCCTGCTCGACCTGGAGCGGGCCCTGCGCCGGGTCGACTCGTCGGTGACGGTGCCGTACTGGGACTGGACGAAGGACCGCGGCACCTCGTCCACGCCCTGGACCGCCGACCTGCTCGGCGGCACCGGGCGGCGCTCCGACCACCGGGTGACGACCGGGCCGTTCGCCCACGCGGAGGGCAACTGGCCCATCAAGGTGAACGTCACCGACACCCCGTTCCTCACCCGGGACCTGGGACGCCCCGCCGACCCCATCGGCCTGCCGACGAAGAGCGACCTCCAGTGGGCGCTGGACGACCCGGTGTACGACGCCTCGCCCTGGGACTCGACGGTCCGCAAGGGCTTCCGGAACAAACTGGAGGGGTGGGGGACCGGCCGCGGCAGAACCTCGTGGCGCAACCACAACCGGGTGCACCGCTGGGTCGGCGGGATCATGGTCGGCGGCGCCTCCGTCAACGACCCGGTGTTCTGGCTGCACCACGCCTTCGTCGACCTGCAGTGGTCCCGCTGGCAGGCCCGGCACCGCGGCGCCCGCTACCTGCCCGCCGAGCCGCCCGGCCGGGGCAGCGCCCAGCACGGCCGGGTCGTCGCCCGGCACGAGAAGCTGCCGCCGTGGGACGTGACGCCGGACCAGCTGGAGGACCACAGCGCGATCTACCGGTACGCCTGACGGGCACCCCGCCGGAACCGCACGGGGCACGGACAGCGACCGCCGTACGACAGGAGAGGGCCCCGGCCGGGGAAGCCGGGGCCCCTCGCACGCGTACGGCCGCTGTCAGCCGCCGTAACCGCCGTGCTTGTCCTTGCCCTCGTGCTTGTCGCCGCCGTCGTTGACGCAGGTGTTGCCGAACGCCGGGTTCAGCAGGCCGACGAGGTTGACGGTGTTGCCGCAGACGTTGACCGGCACGTTGATCGGGGCCTGGACGACGTTGCCGGACACGACGCCGGGCGAACCGACGGCCGCGGCCTCCGCGTCCGCGTCCGCCATGGCCAGGCCGGTACCGCTGAACACCACGGCGCCGGCGCCGAGAGCGACACCGGCGGCCTTCGCGATGCGAGACATCACGTTCTCCTTCACTCGGGGAGCACGGAGGCAGGACGCGCCGCCGCACTGCCGGTCCAACGCGGCAGGCCGAGCGGTGGTCACGGGAGGAACACGTGGATCACCCGTTGTGAATCCTGGGGGAGCGCGCGGGACGCCGACGGGCGAAAATCGTTCCCTTCGACGCCGGGGAACCCACTAGCCTCCCGGCATGCCTGCCGAACGCCCCGAACCGCCCGCCCGGTCCGAACCCGCCCGGCCCGAGCCGTCCGTCACCCCGGGGTCCGTCACCCCGGGGACGGAGGACGACCGGGCCGGTGTGATCGTGCGGACCTTCGTCAGGAACGGGCGGCTGGTCCGCCTCCCCGCCCGCTGGACCCGCAAGAAGGTGGTGCTGCGGCACATCGCCGAGCAGACCTTCGCACCCGGTGCGGAGTACCCGGAGCGCACCGTCGACCAGAAGCTGCGGGCCTGGTGCGGGGACGGCGCCGTCGACCATGTGACGCTCCGGCGCCATCTGGTGGACCTGGGCCACCTGCAGCGGAGCGACGGAACGTACCGGCGCCCGGCGCAGCCCCCGCGGGAGGGCATCGCCTGACTCTCCGGAAGCGGGGCCGGTGCGGGCGCCGTACCGGCGAGCCCGTGAGGCAGGGGACGGCCTCCGCCCGGCCTGACCCGGCCTGATGCGGATTCCCGCGGTACGCCGGACGGCCCAGCCGGCCCGCGGACGACGCGGACAGCGTCGGAGCGCCCCCGGCAGGACTCGAACCTGCGGCCAAGCGCTTAGAAGGCGCCTGCTCTATCCACTGAGCTACGGGGGCCTGATGTGGTGGTGTCGGTCATGGTGCCCGCGTGCGGGTCGATCCCTGACGTCGCCGGGGACAAGGATAGGGCTCCCGGCTCCATGTCCCTGGCGCCTCGCCTCCGTGGCTCGATGTGGAGGTTCGGTGAAGCGGTCCCGATAATCGCAGGCGGGTACGAATCGTGCATCGCTTTTGGCGTCTCGCGCCCCGGGTGTTGTGCACTCGTTATGCCTGGGCTGTGCCCGCGTCCCACTAGTCCCTTCCGTCCGCAGTGTCCGGTCGGCGCGCAGACATGCGCATATGCTTCAGAATTCCCCTAAAATTGGGCATTCTTCCCATGTGGTGACCTTGGACGTACGGCCTCAGCTGCTCGACGCACTCTCCGCCCTGCGTGACCGTGTCGCGGCCGCACGCTTCCCGCTGCCCCTCGCGGGAGCCCCACGCGCCCGTGCCAACCGCGACGAACTGCTCGCGCAGCTCGACGACTACCTGGTGCCCCGGCTGAGGGAGCCCGAAGCGCCACTGCTGGCCGTCGTGGGCGGATCCACCGGCGCGGGGAAGTCCACGCTGGTCAACTCGCTCGTGGGACGGCGGGTCAGCGAGGCGGGCGTGCTGCGGCCCACGACCCGCACACCGGTGCTGGTCTGCCATCCGGAGGACCACCACTGGTTCAGCGGCATGCGCGTCCTGCCCGACCTCACGCGCGTGTGGGCGCCCCACCGGGAACCGGACGACGATCTGCTCCTGCCGGGCGAGAACCCCGCGCGCGTGCTGCGCGTCGAGACCGCGGACACCCTCCCTCCCGGCATCGCCCTCCTGGACGCGCCCGACATCGACTCCCTCGTCGCCGACAACCGCGTCCTGGCGGCCGAACTGCTCTGCGCCGCCGACATCTGGGTGATGGTCACCACGGCCGCCCGGTACGCGGACGCCGTGCCGTGGCACCTCCTGCGCACCGCCAAGGAGTACGACGCGACGCTGGTCACCGTGCTCGACCGGGTGCCCCACCAGGTGGTGTCCGAGGTGTCGCGGCAGTACGCGGCGCTGCTCACCAAGGCCGGACTCGGCGACGTCCCCCGTTTCACGGTGCCCGAGCTGCCCGAGTCGGCCTGGGGCGGCGGGCTGCTGCCGGCCACCGCCGTGGCGCCGTTGCGCTCCTGGCTCGTCCACCGCGCGGAGGACCTCGCGGCCCGGCACGACGCCATGGCCCGTACGGCCTACGGCGTCCTGGACTCCCTCAGGGCCCGGATGCCGGAACTCGCCGGTGCCGCCGCCGCCCAGTACTCCGCCGCGCTGCGGCTCACCGCCGCCGTCGAGGGGGCGTACGACGCGGAGCACGCGCGCCTGCGGGGCCGGCTGCAGGCCGGGGCCGTACTCGCCGGGGACGCCCTGAAACGCTGGCGGGCCTTCCCTCTCGACTGCGCCCCCGGCGAACTCCTCGACTCTCTGGTGGAGAGCCTGAGCGCCCTGCTGCTGTGCGCCGTCACCGCCGCCGACGAACGCGTCGACGAGGCCTGGCGCGGCGAACCCGCCGCGGGCGCCCCGGAACTCGCCGGCCACGACCAGGCGCCCGACAGCGCCGAGCACCGCATCGGGATGGCCCTACGACGGTGGCGGCGGGAGCTGGAGGAGTACGCCGAGGAAGAGGTGCGCCGGCTGGACCGCAGCATCGCGCCGGACCCGGAGACGGTCGCCGCGCTCGTCGCCACCGTGCTGCTCGGCGGCAAACGGGCGCGCAACGCCGGGGAGGGGCTCGCCGAACGCATCGGCGCCCACGGAGCGCTGCGGCTGCGCGACCGGGGCGGGCGGCTGCTCACCACACACATGGACCGCGTCCTGCACGCCGAGCGCGAACGCCGGCTCGCACCGCTCGACGCGCTGGAGGTCCACCCCGAGCCGCAGGCCGAACTCATCGCCGCGCTGTCCGTACTGCAGAAGGAGAGGTGACCGGTGACCGCCGTCACTGACCAGGACCCCACCGAGCACACCGAACACAGTGATCACAGCGATCGCAGGGACCGCCCGGCGGGAGCCGGAACCGGCGGTGCCCGGGGCGGCCGTCGCGGGGAACGGGGGGCCGGGGACAGTGCGCTGGGGGCGGGCACCGGGGAGACGGAGGCCGGCGGGAGAGGCGCCGGGGAGCCGCGTGCACGCGGCACGCATGCGCGGGGAACGGACCCGGGCGGCCCGGGACGCGCGGACCGCGACGCCCGTACGGAACGCCGTGGCCGTACGGAGCACGGCACCGAGCCCGCCGACCGGCGCAAGGGCGCGGGCGGCGTGCCCGGCGGCTCGTCGCCCGAGGGCGCGCGCCGGGACGAGGGAAAGGCCTGGGGGGACGGGCTCATCGCGCGGCGGGTGGAGGAGACCGGCGGGCCGGAGCAGTTCACCGCCGTGCCCGGCAGACCGGCGAGTTCCGCGGCCCTGATGCCCCTCGCCTACGACGGCCGGCTCAGGTCGCGCCTGGACGCGCTGCGCGAACTGGTGGGGCTCTCCCGCGCCCGGCTGGACGGCGACACCCTCGCCGAGGCGGGGCGCGTCCTCGACGAGGCCGCCGCCCGGCGCAGGCTCTCCGGGCAGCACACCGTCGTCGCCATCGCGGGCGCGACCGGCAGCGGCAAGTCCCAGCTCTTCAACACCCTCGCCGGGGTGACGATCTCCGAGACGGGCGTCCGCCGCCCGACGACCGCCGCGCCCATCGCCTGCAGCTGGAGCGACGGGGCCGCCAGCCTGCTGGACCGGCTCGGCATCCCCGGCCGACTGCGCCGCCGCCCGATCCAGCACCCCGACGCCGAGTCGCAGCTGCGCGGCCTGGTCCTGATCGACCTGCCCGACCACGACTCGGCGGCCGTGCAGCACCGTGAGCAGGTCGACCGCATCCTGGCCCTCGTCGACGCCGTGATCTGGGTCGTCGACCCCGAGAAGTACGCCGACGCCGTCCTCCACGAGCGCTATCTGCGGCCGATGGCCGGCCACGCCGAGGTCACCTTCGTCGTCCTCAACCAGATCGACCGGCTGCCCGGCGAGGCCGCCGAGCAGGTCCTCGACGACCTGCGCCGCCTGCTCGACGAGGACGGCATCGCGCTGGGGGAGTACGACGAACCCGGCGCCACCGTGCTCGCCCTGTCCGCGCTCACCGGGGAGGGGATCGGCGAACTGAGGGAGGAACTGGGCCGGTTCGTCGCGGAACGGCAGGCACCGGCCCGCCGTATCTCGGCGGACGTGGACGCAGCCGCCCGGCGCCTGCGGCCCGTGTACGTGACCGGGCGGCGGACCGGCCTCAGCGAGGAGGCGCGGGAGGAGTTCGCGGACCGGCTCGCGGACGCGGTGGGCGCCACCGCGGCGGGCGACGCGGCCGAACGCGCCTGGCTGCGCAACGCCAACCGCGCCTGCGGCACGCCCTGGCTGCGGCTGTGGCACTGGTACCACGACCGGCGGGATCCCGTCACGGGCCGGCACGCGGTGCCCGTGCAGGCGGACGAGGAGGTGACGGCCCGCCAGCGTGTCGAGCAGGCGGTGCGCACGGTGGCCGACCGCGCCTCGGCCGGACTGCCCGCACCCTGGGCGCAGGCGATGCGGGAGGCGGCCCTGCGCGGTGCCCGGGGGCTGCCCGAGGCGCTCGACGAGCTGGCGGTGACGCAGGGCCCGCCGCCGGGCCGCCCGCCACGCCCCGGGTGGTGGCCGGCGGCCGTGCTGGCCCAGGCGTCCATGACGCTGCTGCAGGTGGCGGGCGGGCTGTGGCTGCTCGCCCAGATCGCCGGGGTCGTCTCCCCCAACCTGGGCGTGCCGGTGCTGCTGATGCTCTGCGGCATCGTCGGCGGCCCCGTCATCGAGTGGAGCTGTCGCATGGCGGCACGCGGACCGGCACGACGCTACGGGTACGAGGCGGAACGCCGGTTGCGGGAGGCGGCCGCGGGGTGCGGCCGGGCCAGGGTGCTGGATCCGCTGGCGGCGGAACTGCTGCGGTACCGGGAGGTACGGGAGCAGTACGGGCGCGTCGCGGGGACGGGCGTGGGGACGGGTGCGGGAGCGGGGACCGGAGTGGGGGCGGGAGCCGGAGCGGGGGCCGGGACAACGGCACGGTAGGCGTTCCGGCGGCGGAGCTGGGGGAAACGTCGTTCACCCGCGCGGGCGGCGAGGTTTTCCACAGGCGGGGAGTGGTCCACAGCCCTGGGCGGGCCCGGACCGGACGGAGGCAGTCTGGCCTCACCGCGATCACGGGCACGTGGTCGCCGGCATGCAGACACAGCAGCCGTACGGGCCGGGCCCGTACGCGTGGAAGGGAGGGACCCGCGATGAACGAGACCATGATCTGTGCCGTGGGCAACGTGGCGACGCGGCCGGTGTTCCGGGAGCTGGCGAGCGGGCCGTCGGCGCGGTTCCGGCTGGCGGTCACCGCCCGCTACTGGGACCGGGAGAAGAACACGTGGACGGACGGCCACACCAACTTCTTCACCGTGTGGGCCAACCGGCAGCTCGCCACCAATGTGGTGGGCTCCCTGGCGGTGGGTGAACCCGTCATCGTCCAGGGCCGGCTGAAGGTGCGCACGGACGTGCGAGAAGGGCAGAACTGGACCTCGGCGGACATCGACGCGGTGGCCGTCGGCCACGACCTCTCACGGGGGACGGCCGCGTTCCGGCGTACCGGCAGGGCCGAGACGGCCGCCTCACCGCCGCGCCCCGAGCCCGACTGGGAGACACCGGCGGCCGAGCCGGCGGCCGCGGCCACCGGAGCACTCCGGGAACCCGCCGCGATGGCATGACGCCGGTGGCCGGCGGCCGGCGGTCAGTCCCCCGGCGGAACCGGCCGAAGTGCGGCTTATCGGTGAAGACGCGCGGTACGCCCTCGCGTGGATTTGTCGATAAGCCCTGCTCACAGGCGTGTCGGCGATAACGATTCCGAGTCGGATCATCACTCGGACCAGCATCGCCGGGGAGCCCGGTGCGCCACATCCTTAGGATGCCGAACATGCCCTGCGGGGCTGCTGATTCTGCTGGTGGGAACCGTGCCCCCACACCAACGGGTCCTGCTCGAAGGGGAATTTGTGTTTTCTTCGCACTCTGTCCTGTCCCTGCCCGGCCGGGGAGCGGCGGGCCGGCTCGCCGCCACGGCGCTGGTGACCGCGCTCTCCGCGGCCGGTATCGCGGCCGGTGCGGCTCCGGCCGCGGCACGGGGGGCGACGCAGGGCGAGGGCGGCGCGGTGGCCACCATAGGCGGCCTCAAGACCTACGGCACCGCGGTCGTGCACGGCGCCGACGGCGAGCAGGAGTTGCCGGCCGGGCTGTTCGAGATGTCCGTCGAGGGCGGTGGCACCCTGCAGACCTATGGCGTCGACATCCAGAACCCCACGCAGAAGGACGCCAAGTACCACGAGACGCCCTGGAGCGGGACCTCGCTGGGCACCAACAAGGACGCGGGACGCATCCGCTGGATCCTGCAGAACTCCTACCCCCAGGTCAACAACCTGGCGGCGCTCGCCAAGAGGGCGGGGGTGCGCGGCGGGCTGACCGAACAGGACGCGGCGGCCGGGACCCAGGTGGCCATCTGGCGCTACTCGGACGACATGTCCGTCGAGGCCGCCGACCCCCAGGCCGAACGGCTCGCCGACTACCTGGAGAAGCGGGCCCGCGTCCTGCCCGAGCCCGCGCCGTCGCTCACCCTGGACCGGCCCGCGGTGTCGGGGCGTCCGGGGGAGCGGATCGGGCCGGTGACGGTGCACACCAACGCGCGCAGCGCGACGGTGACACCGCCGGCGGACGCCGCCGCGAACGGCGTGCGGTTCGTCGACAAGGACGGCAGGACCGTCACGTCCGTGACCGACGGCACCCAGATCTTCTTCGACGTGCCGGCGGACACTCTCGGGGACACGGCCCGGCTGACCGTGCAGGCCTCGACCACCGTGCCGGTCGGCCGCGCCCTCGTCTCCGAGAGCCGCAGCCAGACCCAGGTCCTGGCCGGCTCCAGCGAGTCGACGGTCGCGGCCACGGCGAGCGCGGCCTGGGCGGACGAGGGGCCGATACCCGCGCTGTACGCGGCGGAGAACTGTGCCGAGGGCGGCCTGGACATCACCGCGGTCAACAAGGGTGACAAGGCGTTCACCTTCGAGCTGCTGGACGCCGAGTACACGATCGCGGCGGGCGAGACCCGGACGGTCACCCTCCCGTTGCCGGAGGACCGTCCCTACGGCTTCACCGCCCGTTCCGCCGACGGCTTCGAACAGCGCTTCACCGGCGTCCTCGACTGCCGCACCCGGAGCACCCCGGCCGACGACACCGTCCACACCCTGACCGGAGCGGCCCCCACCACGGTGGCCGACCCCACTCCCACCCCTGACACCGACCTCGCCGCGACGGGCAGCTCCGACGCGACTCCCCTGATCGGCGGCACGGCCATCGGCCTGGTCGTCCTCGGCGGCGCCGTCCTGCTGTACCTCCGCGGGAGGAACGAACACGGCGAACGCTGATCGCCCGGAACCGACGCCCCGCGGGCGGACCCGGCCGCCTCCGGGGAACGCAGTGCCCTCGTCCCTGGGCCGTCTCTGGGACTGCGAGGGTGTCCGAGGCCGGCCGACGGTGACGGGCGGCAGTGGCGGGTGAGCCGCAACCGCCACCGGCGAAAGCCCAGCTCGGTGCCCCCGTGCCGGACGCGTTTCCCCCCAGGGGTGGCGGTCAGGCAAGATGGGGTGTATCTGCCCACTGCCTGATCAAGCTGCCGGACGGTTTCTCTTGGCTGAGTTCATTTACACCATGCGCAAGGCGCGCAAAGCGCACGGCGACAAGGTGATCCTCGACGACGTCACCCTGAGCTTCCTGCCTGGGGCGAAGATCGGTGTGGTCGGTCCGAACGGCGCCGGTAAGTCGACCGTTCTGAAGATCATGGCGGGGCTGGAGCAGCCGTCGAACGGCGACGCGTTCCTGTCCCCGGGATACACGGTCGGCATCCTGCTGCAGGAGCCCCCGCTCAACGAGGAGAAGACCGTCCTGGAGAACGTCCAGGAGGGTGTCGCCGAGGTCAAGGGCAAGCTCGACCGGTTCAACGAGATCGCCGAGCAGATGGCGACCGACTACTCCGACGCGCTGCTGGAGGAGATGGGCAAGCTCCAGGAGGAGCTGGACCACGCCAACGCCTGGGACCTGGACGCCCAGCTGGAGCAGGCCATGGACGCGCTGGGCTGCCCGCCCGGCGACTGGCCCGTGGTGAACCTCTCCGGTGGTGAGAAGCGCCGCGTCGCGCTGTGCAAGCTGCTGCTGGAGGCGCCCGACCTGCTGCTCCTCGACGAGCCCACCAACCACCTCGACGCCGAGTCGGTGAACTGGCTGGAGCAGCACCTCGCCAAGTACGAGGGCACCGTCGTGGCCGTGACCCACGACCGGTACTTCCTGGACAACGTCGCCGGCTGGATCTGCGAGGTCGACCGCGGCCGCCTGCACGGCTACGAGGGCAACTACTCCAAGTACCTCGAGACCAAGGCCACCCGCCTCAAGGTCGAGGGCCAGAAGGACGCCAAGCGGCAGAAGCGTCTGAAGGACGAGCTGGAGTGGGTGCGGTCGAACGCCAAGGGGCGGCAGGCCAAGTCCAAGGCGCGTCTGGCGCGCTACGAGGAGATGGCCGCCGAGGCCGACAAGATGCGGAAGCTGGACTTCGAGGAGATCCAGATCCCGCCGGGCCCGCGCCTGGGCAACGTCGTCGTCGAGGTCAACAACCTCAGCAAGGCCTTCGGCGACAAGGTCCTCATCGACGACCTGAGCTTCACGCTGCCGCGCAACGGCATCGTCGGCGTCATCGGCCCGAACGGTGCCGGCAAGACGACGCTCTTCAAGATGATCCAGGGCATCGAGGAGCCGGACTCCGGTTCCATCAAGGTCGGCGAGACCGTCAAGATCTCCTACGTCGACCAGAGCCGCGAGAACATCGACCCGAAGAAGACGCTGTGGGCCGTCGTCTCCGACGAGCTGGACTACATCAACGTCGGCCAGGTCGAGATGCCGAGCCGCGCGTACGTCTCCGCCTTCGGCTTCAAGGGCCCGGACCAGCAGAAGCCGGCCGGGGTGCTCTCCGGCGGTGAGCGCAACCGGCTGAACCTCGCGCTCACCCTCAAGCAGGGCGGCAACCTGCTGCTCCTCGACGAGCCGACCAACGACCTCGACGTCGAGACCCTCTCCAGCCTGGAGAACGCGCTGCTGGAGTTCCCGGGCTGCGCCGTGGTCGTCTCCCACGACCGGTGGTTCCTGGACCGCGTGGCCACGCACATCCTCGCCTACGAGGGCGACTCCAAGTGGTTCTGGTTCGAGGGCAACTTCGAGTCGTACGAGAAGAACAAGGTGGAGCGGCTCGGCCCGGACGCCGCGCGTCCGCACCGTGCCACCTACAAGAAGCTGACCCGGGGCTGATCGACCTTGCGGCACATCTACCGCTGCCCGCTGCGCTGGGCGGACATGGACGCGTACGGCCACGTCAACAACGTGGTCTTCCTCCGCTACCTGGAGGAGGCCCGTATCGACTTCCTGTTCCGTCCGGACAAGGACTTCAAGCAGGGGTCGGTGGTGGCGCGCCACGAGATCGACTACAAGCGGCAGCTCGTCCACCGGCACGCGCCCGTGGACATCGAGCTGTGGGTCACCGAGATACGGGCGGCGTCCTTCACCATCGCCTACGAGGTGAAGGACGGCGACCGGATCTACGTCCGGGCGTCCACGGTGATCGTGCCGTTCGACTTCGAGACGCAGCGGCCCCGCCGGATCACCGCGGAGGAGCGTGAGTTCCTCCAGGAGTACACGGACGACGCCAGCACGAAGTCCCCGGAGAACGAGGAGGAGGCCGTCGCCGCATGACGGTCCTCCATCTCGCCGACGAGGGGGAGGCCGCCGACCTCGCGGCCTTCCTCTCCCGCCTGCTCCACTACGACCGCGGCGCCGCCGTACGCCTCCAGGCGCACGGTACGGCGCTCGCCGTCTTCGGACGCCCGCCCTCCTTCGAGGTGCTGGCGGTGCGGGCGGTGCGGCTGGCGAAGCCGTACGAGAAGGGGCTCGACGCCACGCTGGACGTGACCGTGTCCGCCGGTGAGCTGCTCGAGTCGGTGGACGAACGGGCGGCCACCGCGGCCGTGCCCGGCGCGGTCACCGGTCCGCCGTGGGCCGGTGTGCTGCCGCCGCGCGGCGGCTGGCGGCCCGAACCGGGTCTGCCCGCGCCGGACGCCCTGCGCGCCCTGGTCTCCGCGGCCGTCGCCGAGTTCCGGTCCCGGACCGGGGAGCTGGCCCCCGAGCGGCGTACCCGGTCCGAGCTGGACCGGATCGGGCGGGACATCTGGTCCCGGACGGTCGGCGACACCGGCCTTCCGGTGCGGGCCGTGCACGCCGCCCAGTCGCTGGGTTTCCTGCGCCCCGCCGGCGCCGGCGCCGGCGCCGGCGCGTCCGGGGACGGTCCCGCACTGGTCTCCTCCGGCGCGTGGCTGCGGCTGCGCACGCCGTACGGGTCCGTCGCCCTGCGCCGGGCGGGCACCGGCGCGCTGGGCCTCAGCGTGCGCTGAGGCCCGCACCCGCGCACCTTCCCGGCGCCGCGCCCCGGCCGACGGGGCGCGGGCGGGACCCGGGCGGTGCGGTGCGGGAGGTCAGCCCTCGGTGTTGACCATCGAGGCCGCCGCGTACGTCAGGTACTTCCACAGCGTGTGCTCGTGCTCCTCGGACAGCCCGAGCTCGTCCAGCGCCACCCGCATGTGCTTCAGCCACGCGTCGTGCGCCGCCCGGTCCACGGCGAAGGGGGCGTGCCGCATCCGCAGGCGGGGATGGCCGCGCCGCTCGCTGTAGGTCGTCGGGCCGCCCCAGTACTGCATCAGGAAGAGCGCGAAGCGCTCCTCGGCCGGGCCCAGGTCCTCCTCGGGGTACATCGGCCGCAGCAGCGGATCCTGCGCGACCCCCTCGTAGAAACGGTGGACGAGCCGGCGGAAGGTCTCCTCCCCGCCGACCTGCTCGTAGAACGTCTGCTCCTGAAGCGTGCCGCGCCGAATCTCATTCACGTCGTCCATGGTCTCAGACGGCGGGACATAGGTCCGTGGGCCTAGGACCCGTCCTTCCCCACACCCTCCCGTACCCGTGCTCCTCCGCCGGTGCCCCGGTGTCCGCGGGCGTCCGCGGGGACCTACTGTGGAGACATGGGCGGGCAGCCGGACCTGGAGAGCCTCGCCGCCTCCGCGCGGGCGGAGCTGGTGCGCGAGATCGAGCTCAGCGGCGCCTGGGCGGCCGACCCCGTCTGGCGGGAGGCGTTCGCCGCGGTCCCGCGCCATCTCTTCGTGCCGTACTACTACGTCGGCGTCCGCGGCGGCTACGAGCGCCGGTGGGGCGAGCACCCCGACCCCGCGGCCCGCGAACGCTGGGTGCGCGGCGCCTACGCCGACGTCCCGCTGGCGACCCGGCTGCGCGACGGCGAGCTGCTCTCCTCCAGCAGCCAGCCCTCGCTGATGGCAACGATGCTGGTGGAGCTCGGCGTGACCGACGGCAGCCGGGTCCTGGAGATCGGCGCCGGCACCGGCTACAACGCGGCCCTGCTCGCCCACCGGCTCGGCGACGACGACCTGGTCACCACCGTCGACCTGGACCCGGAGATCACCGAGTCGGCCCGCCGGCACCTCGCCGCCGCCGGCCACCACCCGGCCGTCGTCACCGGCGACGGGGCGCGCGGCGTACCCGAACGCGCCCCCTACGACAGGATCATCGCGACCTGTGAGCTGCCGACGGTCCCCCGCGCCTGGCTCGCCCAGTGCCGGCCCGGCGGCCGGATCCTGACGCCGCTCGCCACCGGCCTGGCCGCGCTCACCGTCCACGACGCCGGGCACGCCGAAGGACACTTCCTGCACACGCCCGCCTACTTCGTCCCGCTGCGCGGCGCCGCGCGGGCCGAGCCGGAGCCGCAGGGCCTCGGCGGGGTGCCGCGCGGCGCCCGCGACGACGACCTGTTCCGGTTCCTGCTCGCCCTGTCCCGGGGCGCCCTCGCCCCGCGGGAGGCGTACGCGCTGTGGGAGCGCGAGAACGCCCCCCGGCGCGAGCGCTACGGCGTCACCGTCCGCGGCGAGCGGGCCTGGGCCTGGCTGGACGACCCGGAGGGTCCCCACGCCTGGCCCTTCGCCTGACGGCCCGGACCTGTCTCAGCCGCGGCGGATCGTGATCGTCGTCCAGGCGCCGACGTGCACCCGGTCGCCGTCCTGCAGCGGCACCGGCACGAACGGCTGGATCGGCTCCTCGCCGCCGTTGACCGTCGTGCCGTTCGTCGAGTTCTGGTCGACGACCGCCCAGCTGCCGTCCGGCTGCTGGACCAGCACCGCGTGCTGGTGCGAGACGCCCGGGTCCTCCGGCGGCACCGCCAGGTCGATGTCCGGGGTGTCGCCGGTGGAGTGCCGGCGGCGGCCGATGCTGACCTGGTTGCCGGTGAGCGTGCGCTGCTGCTCGGGCGAGTACGCGGGCATGTTCAGGCCGGCGGCCTCGGGGCCGGAGCGCTGCATCATCGCCATGAAGTACTCGCGGTCCGGAGCGATGGTCGCCGTCCAGGTCGCCGGCCGCTGGGGCTGCTGGGGCTGCTGGAAGCCGTGTCCGGGCGGGGACTGGGGCGTGCCGGGCTGGGGGTAGCCGTAGCCGCCGCCCTGCGCGGGGCCGCCCGGGGCGCCGGGGCCGGACGACGGAGGAGGGAGCGTCCAGTCGTCGTCACCGCCGCCGAAGGACGGTCCGCCCGGCTGCGGCCGGCCGGTCTCCTGCGGGAAGGCGGGAGGAGCCGGCGGCCCGGACTGCTGGAACGCCCGCGGAGGACCACCGGGACCACCGGGGCCGCCGGGCCCGCCGGGACCGTGCGGGGCGGGGCCGGGCGGCGGGGCCGGCCGCGACGGGTCGCCACCGAACGAGGGCGGGGCGGGCGGCCCCGACGGGCCGCCGCGACCGTCCTGGCCGCCGGGACCCGAGAAGCCGGAAGGACCGCTCTGGCCGCCGCGGCCCGGGAAGCCGGAAGGACCACTCTGTTCTTCGCGGCCCGGGAAGCCGGAGGGGCCGCCCTGGTTGTCACGGCCGGGGAAGCCGGAGGGGCCGTCCTGGCCGCCGGGGGCCGGGAAGGGCGAGGGCCCGCCCTGGCCGGAGTTCGGGAAGCCGGAGGGGCCGCCCTGGTTGTCACGGCCGGGGAAGCCGGAAGGGCCGTCCTGGCCGCCGGGGCCCGACGGGGCGCCGCCGAAGGACGGGCCCGGCGGGATCGGCTCGGCGGGCCGGTTCATCTGGGACGGGCGCGACCCCTGGTAGTCGTACGTGTCGTTGCCGCCGGAGGACGCTCCGCCCGGCGACTGCGGGAACCGGGGACCCGGGCCGGGCGCCGGCGGGCGCGGGGCCGCCGGGGTGTACGAGGTGGCGGTGTTGGTGAGGAAGTTCCACCGGCACTCCTCGCAGAACGGCGCGGCGCCCTCGCGCGGCGTGCGGCACTGCGGGCACAGCTGCTGTCCCGCGGCGGGGCCGCCGGGTCCGCCCTGCCCGCCCTGCCCGCCGGGCGGGGGGAAGCCGTAGCCGCCGCCGGGTGGCGGAGGCGGGGGAGGAGGCGGCACGGCACCGGCCATGCGGTGACCACAGACCTCGCACCAGTCGTCGGAACCCGACTGGTGTCCGTTCGGGCAGGTCGGCATGTCGGAGCTTCCCCCTCTTGCGGAGCTTGTCGCTGTGTTGTCGTACGGCACTGTGTTACTGCGTCATTTCTTCACACGAACGGTCTTCGTCGACCGGGTCTCGAGAGTCATCTCGTCGGCCTCCTCGACCTTCGCTTTCAGTCGCACAGTACCTGCCGCCGCGTCGACCACGTCCACCACCTTCGCAAGCAGTTTCGCCGTATCCGCGTTTCCGGAGGCTCCCGCGAGCTGGACCGCCCGGCCCAGTTTGGCCGTTGCTCCGTCGATATCGCCCGCTTTGCGCATTTCCAGTCCCTGTCGGATGACCTGTGCCAGTTCGGCCTGCCCGGTGTAGTGGGCGACCTGGGGGTTGATCGAGGTGGAGGCGACCAGGTCGTCCGTCCACACGGCGCGTACGAGGCCCTGGGCGCCGAGGTTCCGGACGCCGCCGTCCGGCCCGGGGACGGCCAGGGAGACGCGGGCCGCCAGCATCTCCTGGCCGATGTCCGCGGCCGGTACCTCCACGCAGACGTGGTAGTCGCGGGACTCGTCGCCCCAGGAGCCGGTGGGGTAGTCCCCGGCGCGCGGTCCGGCCTCGGTGCGGCGGCCGGTCAGGTCCTCGACCGTGGGCGCGACCTGTTTGACGAACTTCACGGTGGTGCCGACCGGGGTCCACAGGCGCAGGGAGACGTCGGCGACCTCCTTGCCCATGGCCGTCTCCATCATCCGCGTGAAGTCGGCGGCCAGTCCCGCCGGGTCGGCGACGATGTCGGCGGTGCCGAGCAGGGCGGAGGCGATCGCTGTGACTTCTTTCACTTCCCAGTCGGTGCCCACGCCGCGGGCGTCGCAGGTGAACTGTCCGGCGCAGGCGCCGAGCGTCGCCCTCAGGTCCTCGGGCGACTCGTGCTCGTTGCGCCCGTCGGTGAGGAGGATGCCGTGCCGGATGGTGACGTCCGCGGTGGACAGCAGCCGGCCGGCCAGCCGCAGCCAGGTGCCGATGGCGGTGCCGCCGCCCGCGCTCAGCCGGCGCAGCGCCTGCCTGGCCTGCTCGCGGGTGGTGGCGTCGGCGACCGCGAGCCGGCCGCCGCCCGGGTAGACCTCGGCGGCCACGTGCGTACCGGCGATCACCGTGAAGTGCACGCCGTCGCGCAGGGTGTCGATCGCGGCGGCCGTCGCGTCCCGGGCGTTGCGCATCTTGGCCGGCGGGTAGTCCATCGAGCCCGAGCAGTCGACCATCAGCGCCACGGCCGCGGACGGCCCCTGGCCCGGCGCGTACAGCCGGGACGCCGAGACCGCGTTCCCGACGGTGCCGCCGCCGGTCGCGGTGACCGTGACGATCGCGTCGACCACGCGGCCGCCCTCGGGGAGGTACTCGTTCTGGTAGACGTCCACCGAGAACTGCGGCACGTTCGACTTCGAGAAATTGGCCATGCCGGTTCGCATCCCCCTCTACGTCCCCACCGCGGCGGGGTGACGGCTGCTGGCGCGGGCCGCCCCCTGCGGCCCGCGAGACCGCCGCGCCGCGCACCCGGGGCGCGCGGCGCGGCGGCGTGGGCCTCAGACCGATCCTGCCCCCGCGAGCGGGGCCGGGAACGGCACGACGGCCACTGTTACGTTGTCGTGGCCCCCGCCGTCCAGGGCGTGGCCGACCAGCACCCGGGCGCTGTGCAGGGGGCGTTCGGCGGCGTCGAGGGGGACGGCCGCGGCCATCTCCTCGGCCGTCTCGGCGTAGTTCCACAGGCCGTCCGTGCAGACCACGACCACGCCCGCGCGGTCCGGCTTGTACGAGGCGGTGTGCGGCTCCAGTTCGTAGGCGTCGGCGCCGAGCCAGCCGGTGATCGCGTGGGCGCGCTCGTCGGCGTACGCCTCGGCCTCGCTCATCAGGCCGGCGGCGACCATCTGCGCGGCCCACGAGTCGTCCTCGGTGAGCCGGGCGGGCGGGGCGCTGCGGTCCGCCGGCACCCAGTAGACGCGGCTGTCGCCGACCCAGCCGACGACCAGCAGACCCGAGGCCACCACGGCGCCGACCAGGGTGCAGGCGGGGGCGTTCTGGTGCGGGGCCTGCTCGAGGGCCGTGGCGGGCTCGTCCGCCAGCGCGTTGACGGCGCGCGAGGCGGCGACGATCGCCTCGTGCATGGCCTGCTGCGGGTGCGTCCCGCGCGGCAGGGCGGCGAGCAGCGACTCACCGGCGGCGCGGGAGGCGGCGAGCGAGGCGTCGTCGGGGCGCGTCGCGGAGGACACGCCGTCGCAGACGATGGCCACGGCCGCGGGGGCGCCGTCGGGCAGCGCGGTGCAGCCGACGGAGAACGCGTCCTCGTTGCGGTGGTGGCGCAGCCCGCGGTCGCTGACCGCGGCGACGGGGCCCGACTCCTGCTCCATGTGGTCGCGTTCGCGGGGCTGGGCGTGCCCGCAGTTCTCGCAGTAGCCGTCGTCGTCGACGCGGCCCGCGCGGCAGGCCACGCACACCTTGCCGGCGGCGGGCGGCGCGGGGACGGCACCCGGGGCCGGTGCGGGTCCGGGCGCCGGTGAGTGCGCGGACACCGGGGCCGACCGCGGGTCCGGTGCCTGGAGCGGGTACTCGTCGGGCTCGGCCGGACGGTCGGACCGTACGCCGGAGGCCGCCGGACCGGCTCCGGGACCGGTGCCGGGCGGTGCGTACGCGGCCGGGTGGGCCGGCGGGGCGGGAGGCGGCGGAGGGGGCAGCGCGGCGGGCGGTGCCGGTGGTGCGGCGGCCGGTGGCGGCGGGGGGCCGGCCGGCGGGTGCGCGGGCGCGGGCCGGCCGACGCCGTCCGGAGGCGACGAAGGGGCGGGCACCGTGCCGTTCATGGCGAGCGTCGGGCTGTCCTCGGGCCGCGGGGGCACGGCGGACAGGTCGTATCCGCACGCGCCGCAGAAACGGTCGTCCGACTCGAGGGGTTCCTCGCAGCTCGGACACTTCGGCACAGCGGCCTGCTGGGGCATCTGCGACATCAACTACACCCACGTCCGGGGGCGGTAACGATTGGCACGTTCCACCAGGTCGATCCTCTCCTCGCCGCCCCGCGCCAGCCGTGCCAGCGTGCGGTACGAACGCTCCAGGCCGAAACGCAGGCCGCGTTCGTCCAGACCGCTGCCGAGCAGCTTCCGTCCCCCGGCGGCGGGGGAGACGGAACCCCGGCCCCCGGAGAGTACCCAGTCCAGGGCGCAGCCGAGGACCTCGGCCGACAACTGCTCGCGGCGCGCCGGGTCCAGACCGTACACGTCCAGGGCCTCCACCTGCCGCGCGGCGGCGGTCAGATCGTCCAGGAACGCCACGTCGCCGGGCGCGGCGCTGCGCCGTCGCAGGCGTGCCCGCACGGCCGCCACCCGCGCGGCCGCGCAGTGGACGGACGACTCCGGCACCGACTCCAGCGTCCGTACGGCGCCGGCCCGGTCGCCGACGGCCAGCTGGACCCGGGCCAGTCCGAACGCGGCGCTGACATGGCTCGGGTCGGCCGACCAGACCAGGCGGTAGTACTCGGCCGCGTTGTCGAGCTGGCCCAGCACCTCGGCGCACAGGGCGAGCGCCAGCTTGGGCGCGATCTCCCCCGGGAAGGCGTCGTAGACGGCGTCGAAGGCGAGCGCGGCGTCCTCGTGGCCGCCGGTCACCAGCGCGGCCGTGCCCCGGTACCAGACCACCCGCCAGTCGTCGGGCCGTTCGTCCTCCAGCCTCTCCAGGTCCTCCAGCGCGGCCCGCGTGTCGCCCTGCTCCAGCCGGGCCCGGACCTGCCGCAGCCGGGTCTCCGTCGACGGCGCCGGCACGGAGGCCAGCGCGGTCAGCAGCTCCCCGGGAGCGGACGCCGTCAGGCCGGTCAGGAAACCGGCGTAGGGGTCGCCGGGATCGACCCGGGGAGCCGGCAGGGCGAGGGCGGCGGTGGGGGCGTCGACGGCCTTCACCAGCCCGGACACGGCACCGCCGAGGGCGCCGGCCGTGCTCACGGCACCCGGCGGTCCGGCGCTCGCGCCCGTCCCCGCGGGCAGCACGGCACCGGGGCCGGCCCCCGCGCCGCCGTGGGCCGCGCCGGCCGGGACGACTCCGCCGGGCGCCCCCACGGCCGGGGCCGGCCCGGCCGCGGGCACGGCGCCCGCGCCGGTGTTGCCGCCGGGTGCTCCGGCCGCTTCGCCCGGTGCCCCGGACACCGCTTTGGCCGCCGCGCCGGAGCCGCGTCTCCTCGTACGGACCGCCCGCGCCCCCAGCCGCGACACCTCGCCGTCCAGCTGGGGGAACAACTCCGTGTCGACCACCCGCAGTTCGGGTCCGAAAAGGGTGGACAGCGCGGGCCGGGCCCGGCCCGTCTGCAGCGAGACCACCTCGCGCAGCACGCCCGTCAGCTGCTCCGCCATCTCCTCCGCCGAGGCGAAACGGCGGGCCGGATCGGGGTCGGTGGCCCGCACCAGGAGCCGGTAGAACGACTCGTACCGCCGGAACACGTCGATGCCGTCCGGGTCCGGCAGCGAGTCGGCGTACACGGTGGTGTAGCCCTGGAAGTCGAACGTCAGCACCGCGAGGGTCCGGCCGACCGTGTACAGGTCGGACGCCACCGACGGGCCGACGTCGACGACCTCGGGAGCCTGATAGCCGATCGTGCCGTAGATCGCCGACTCGTCGTCGTCCACGTGGCGCACCGCGCCCATGTCGATCAGCTTGAGCTGGTCCTCGGTCTGGATCGCGTTGTCGACCTTGAAGTCGCAGTAGAGCAGGTTGCGGCTGTGCAGGTGGCCGAGGGCCTCCAGCGCCCCGATGCCGTAGGCGCACGCCTGCTCCACCGGCAGCGGGTCGCGCCGGCCCTCCGGCGTGCGGCGGGCGTTGGCGATCTCCTTGAGGGACTTGCCGCCGACGTACTCCATGACGATGTAGCCGTCGAGGGAACCGGTGCGCTGGTCGAGGTGCTCGACGAAGTTGTAGATCCGCACGATGTTGGCGTGCTCGATCTCCGCGAGGAAGCGCCGCTCGGAGATGGCCGCCGCCATCGCGTCCTGGTCGCCGGTGTCCAGCAGGCCCTTGAGGACCACCCAGCGGTCGGCGACCGCCCGGTCCACGGCGAGGTAGATCCAGCCCAGCCCGCCGTGCGCCAGACAGCCGGCCACCTCGTACTGGCCGTGCACCACGTCCCCGGCCCTCAGCTTGGGCACGAACGAGTACGGGTGGCCGCACTTGGTGCAGAAGCCCTCCGTGCGGCCGGGCCGGTCCCCGCGCGCCCGGCCGACCGGCGCCCCGCAGTCCGAGCGCGAGCAGAACCGCTTGCGCTCGGGCACCTCGGGGTTCGCCAGGACCATCGCGCGCGGGTCGGGCCGCGGGATCGCCGGGACCTCGACCAGGCCGGCACCGAGCCGCCCCCGGGCGGAGGAACCGGCGGGCGTTCCCGAGCTGCGCACCGACACCGAACGGCCCGTGGCCCGGCCCGGCATGGACCGCGACAGCCGGCCCGACACCGAACGCCGGGACCTCGACGACTGCGAGGGCTGCGACGACGACCGCGCGCTGCGGCCGCTGGAACGCGACCCGCGCCCGGCGGAGCGCGACCCGCGCCCGCCGCCGGTGATCCCGGTCGGCGCCGAGCCCACCATGCCGTCGGGCGCGACGACGGGCGCGAGACCGCAGGTGTCGCAGTACAGTTCGCCGCCGCCCACGTCCTCGTAGGACCCGTCGCAGCCGGGGCGCTGGCACGCCCGCTGTTCCTGGCTCATGCCGCCGCCTCCCCGTCGCCCGTGCCGCCCACGCCGCCCGTGCCGTTCACGTCCCCGGCTCCGCCCGGTCCGCCGGTCCGCCCTGGCCGGGCACGCGCGGGGCGGATTCCAGCAGTTCGGCCGCGGCCCGCTGATAGCGCAGCACGGCCTGCTCGGCGACGCGCAGGTCGCAGGGCGCGCTCCACAGCATGCGGCGCGCCTTCTCGTACTTCTCGGTCAGCTCCGGGTCCTCCGCGAAACCCAGCCGGGCGACCTTCGCCCGGTACGCGTCCAGCCGGCCGCGCAGCTCGGCGCGGACCGCGAGCGGCGCGGTGACCGCCGTCAACGACTCACGGGCACGCAGCAGTTCGTCCTCCGCCTTCTCCTCCAGCGACTCCAGGAGGGGCGACAGGCGGTGCCACTGGGCGTGTCTGCGGTACTCGGCGGCCGCCGCCAGCTGCTCCTGCAGCGCGGTCGGCGGGCCGCTGACCACCGGCACCTCCGTCGCCGCGATCTTCGCCAGCACCTCGCCGCGCGCGGTACGGGCTTCGGCGAGCGTGCGGTCCGCCCTGGAGAGCACGTCCCGCAGCCGTACGATCCGCTGCTCGGCGTCCTGGCGTACGGCCAGCACCGCGTCGATCTCGCGGCGCACGTCCTCCAGGGCGCGCGCCTCCCTGTCGTACACCGTGGTGTCCGGCCGGCCGCCGCCCGGTGCCGAACTGCCCTCGGCGGGCACCCAGAACGCCAGCGGGTCCGACACCACCTGCTCGCGCAGCCGGGTCAGCGTGCGCGTGATGCGCTCCAGGTCGTCGCCGGCCGGGTGCTCGCCGGGGCGCACGCCCACGGAGTGCGCGAGCCGGCGGGTGCGCTGGAGCTCGGCGGCGAGCAGATCGATCCGGGCGGGCAGGGCCGACCAGACGGCGTCGGCGGCGACCACCAGATCGAGGGAGGCCGCGTAGAGCTGGTTCATCCGCTCCACCAGCGACTCCAGCGAGTACCGCTCGCTGAGCCGGCCCGGTCCGCCCTGCGGGTCCGGCGCGCCGGCCGCGGCGCTCCCGGCCACCGTGACCGCCTCGCCGCGCAGCAGCTCCGTCAGCGCCACCAGGTCCTCGTGGCTGGACCAGCGGCGCCGGGCGCGGATCTCCCGGGCGGTGCGCAACGCCCGGGTGTACGCGTCGAAATAGGTCCACAGCAGTGTGATCGACGCCTCCGCGGCGGCCCAGCGCTCCCGGGTGACGCCCGTGAGCTCCGCGCCCTCCAGGAGTCTGCGGCCCGCGTGGTCCTGCAGGGCGAGGAGCGAGGTCTCGACCGCCTCGTGCTCCGCGCCGAGCCGCGCCAGCGCACGGTCGACCTCGTCCCGGTCCATCACCGGCCCGGAGGGACCCGTGTCGCCCATCGGTCACCTTTCACTTCACTGTTTCCGCTTCACTGTCACGGACTCGTGCGTGCTCTTCTTCTGCGCCTTCTGCGCTTTCGGGGCGTGGCGGCCGGTCAGCTCTCGCGCAGGTACTCCGGCTTCGGCGGTGCCGACCCCCTCCAGTCGGCGCCCATGGTCTTCGACAGCCACTCGTCGTACGAGTGCTGCCAGCCCCCGGTCGTGTCCGCCCGCCACTCCACGAGGATCTGGTTGACGCGGCGCACCAGGTCGTCGGCGCCCTTGCGCATCGCCACCCCGTAGTACTCGGTGGTGAAGGTGTCGCCCTTGAGCGCGACCGTGGGGTCCTGCGCCGCCTGGCTGGCGGCCAGCGCGCCGTCGGTGACCACGGCGTCGACCTCGCCGAGCTGGAGGCGTACCAGGCAGTCCAGCTGGTTGGGCACGACGGTGCGCAGATCGGCGCGGGCGCCCCATCCGCCGTCCAGCCGGTCCTGCTCCAGCGTGCTCAGCGCCGTCGAGCTCGCCGCCGTGCAGATCCGCTTGCCGGCCAGCGTGCTGTTGTATCCGGTGATGGGGGACGACCTGGGGGCGAGCAGTTGCTGGCCCGTCCTGAAGTAGGGGGCGGAGAAGTCGACTTTCTCCATGCGCTCGCAGCTGATGGTCATGGTGCGGACCACCATGTCGACCCGCTGGTCCGCGATCGCCTTCTCGCGCTGGTCGGTGGGTATCGCCTTGAACTGCACGTCCTTCGGACTGCCGAGGATGTCCTGGGCGATGCGGCGGGCCAGGTCGATGTCGAAGCCCTCCAGCTCCGCGTCACCGCCGCTGTTCGGGTCGCGGTAGCCCCAGCGGTAGCTGTTCTGGTCGACGCCGACGACCAGCTTGCGCTTGGCGCCCTTGCGGTCCTGGATCGCCTTGATGGTGGGGCCGTCCGCACTGCTCGGGGACAGGGTCTGCTTCTCCGGCTCCGTGCACTCCCCGGCCGCGCGGGCCTGCCGGCCGTGGACGGTGCCCTGACCGCCCGCGTCCGCGCCGCCGCCCTCACTGTGCGACCGCACCATCGGCAGCAGCAGCGCGAAGAGCACCGCCAGCGCGCAGGCGAGCGCCATCGCACCCACCCCGCCCCAGCCCCTCAGGCCGGCCCGCAGCCCTCGCGCACGCACCCTCACGCCCCCTTTCACGGGTACCCCTTCCCACCCGCTCACCGGGTCCTCGTCCCGCTTCACCGGTACTCCGACAGTCTGCGGCCGATGCCCAGCACCGCGCCGGCCGCGCCCAGGACGGCGAGGGCGGCGGCACCCTGGGGCAGGTGGTCCGTCGCCGCCAGCCCGGCGCGCGCGGCCTGCCCGAACTCCGCCTCCTCGTGCCCGATGGCGTCGGCCAGCGCGGTGTCGACCTCGTCGAAGCACTCGGCCGTGGCACCCTGCTCGCCGATCACCAGGTCCAGCGCCTGCTGGTAGTTGCCGTTCTCGTCCTGCTCACGGGCGGCCGCATGGCGCTTCTTCCACTCCGTCATGCCGGCGGCCGCCGCCGCGACCGGCTTCTCGCCCGCCTGGTCGTCGGCGAGGCGCCGCGCCTCGGTCAGCCTCTCGCCGAGGGCGGTCATGTTCTTGTCGTGGTCGAGGTCGTAGGCGTCGCGCGACTCCCCGCCCACCTTCCGTGTCTTCGCGCCGCGCGACACCAGCGTGAGGTTCTCGTTCCCCCGGGCCTTGAGGGAGGCGATACGGGCCTCGTACAGCGCGTTCAGGGAGCGTACGCCGTGGTCGTGGGAGTCGCCCAGGTCCGACCGCGCGACGCCGTGGCCGGCGACCAGCCAGAGCAGGGCGGTCACCGCGGCGGCCGTGGCGGCGACCAGGCCGTGGTTCAGGACCCGGTTGGTGCGCCGGTAGGTGCGGTGCTGCGCCCAGCCGAGGGCCGCGAGGGCGAGGGCGCCGAGGGCGATCGCCGCCCAGGGGTACGGCCTGGCGTCGGCGTAGTCACCGCTCAGCCGCCGGTTCTCCCGGGTGTAGAGGTCCTCCGCGGCCGGGAGCATCTCCTTCTGCATCTTCTCGTTGGCGTAGCGCAGATAGGCGCCGCCGACGGGGTAGCCCTGCCGGTTGTAGGTGCGGGCGCGTTCGATCAGGCCTTTGTACTCGGGCAGGAGGCGGTTGAGCCTGGCGATGGTCGCCGCGGCGGGGGAGCCGGCGTCGGAGCCGGCGGCGGCCTTCACCAGTCCCTCGGCGGCCGCGCTCACGCCGTCCTCGTACCGGTCGCGGGAGGCCGTGGTCTCCTGCCCGCCGGCGAGGAAGCCGCTGGAGGCCGCCGTGTCGGCGTCGGCGAGGGAGCGGTAGATGCCGGCGGCGGAGCTGAGCGACCGGCCGCGGTGGAGCATGTCGGCGGCGGCGGCGGATCGCGCGTTCGCCTCCCAGGCGGTGACGGCGCCGAAGGCGAGCAGGAGTACGGCGAGCAGGGCGCCGACGGCGCGCAGCCGGCCGGGCTCGGTGGTGGCCGCCGCGCGCAGGCGCTCCACGCCCTCGGCGAACGCGGTGCGGCGGGGCGGCAGCGGCGGGGCGGCGGCCGCGGTGGCCTTGCCCGGCCGCTGCGGCGGAACGGTCCGCGGAGGCACGGTGCCGGGCAAGGCCGGGCCGGCGCCCGGCACCGGCGCCGCGCTGCCCTTCGGCGGTCGAGTCACTCTGACCTCCCCCGTGGTCATCCGTCGCCGCAAGTATCGCGCCCCGCACCGGGATTCGCACCGCTCTTACCCGATCTTGGTCGGACCGCGGTGTTCCGCACCCCCGCTCCCGGCGCGTCCGGCCGGCACGCGCCCCATCGGTGAGTCCCCCTCAGCTCTGCCCATGAATACGCCCGGGGAACCGGCGCGGTTCCCCTGCGGCCTCCCCCGCGGGCCCCCTCAGGCGCCGAAGTGGGCCCGTGCCCGCGCCTGCGCCGCGGCGGGCGCGCCCGTGCGGTCCAGTCCCAGCAGCACCGCCCCCAGCACCGGCGGTGCCGTCACCACCCGCGGCACCGCCCTGGGCGCGCGGGCCGCCAGCAACTCCCGTACCCGATTGTCGAGTTGCGGGTGCCGGGCGGCCAGGACGCTGCCGCCGAGGAGTACCGGTGCCGGCTCGTCCAGCAGGCCGAGCCGGGTCAGGGCGACCGTGGCCATGGCGACGATCTCGTCCGCCTGCCGGTCGACGACCGCGCGGGCCACGGCGTCGCCGCCGGCCGCCGTGGCGAACAGGACGGGGGTCAGCTCGTGCCGCCGTACCGGCTCGATGCGCCGCAGGTGCAGGGCCTCGACGAGGGCGTACACGGAGTCCAGCCCGAAGTGCGCCGGCAGGGTCCGGGCGAGCGCCGTGGGCTCCCCTCGCCCGTCCTCCGCGCGCGCCGCGTGCCACAGGGCCTCCTCGGCCAGTGCCCAGCCGCCGCCCCAGTCGCCGGAGATCCTGCCGACGGCCGGGAAGCGGGCGGTACGGCCGTCGGGGCGCATGCCCACGCAGTTGACGCCGGCGCCGCACACGACGGCGACCCCGCGCGGCTCGGTGACGCCGGCCCGCAGGACGGCGAAGGTGTCGTTGCGCACCTCGACGCCCGTACCCCACCCGCGCGCCCGCAGCGCGGCGGACAGTTCCTCCTCCTCCACGGGCAGGTCGGCGTTGGCCAGGCACGCCGAGACGTGGCCGGCGCCGGTGACGCCGGCCGCGGCGAACGCCCGCGTCACCGCCTCGGCGAGGACGTCCACCGCCGGTCCGACACCCACGGCGTGCGGACGGAACCCGTCGCCGCGGGCGGTGGCGAGGACCTCCCCGTCCGCCGCCACGACGGCCACGTCCGTCTTGCTGTTGCCCGCGTCGAGGGCGAGCACGCTCGCGTTCAGGCCCACGCCAGGTGCTCCCGGTTGTGCGCGACCAGCAGGTCGGTGAGCCGTTCCGCGTGGGCGTACTGCCCGACGAGGGGGTGGGCGAGCAGCGCCCGGAACACCCGGTCCCGCCCGCCGCGCAGGGCCGCGTCCAGGGCCAGGTCCTCGTACGCCGTCACACTCGCCATCAGCCCCGCGTACAGCGGGTCCACGGCCGGTACGGCCAGTGGTACGGCGCCCTCGCGGCCCACCGCGGCCGGCACCTCGATCACCGCGTCGTCGGGCAGGAAGGGCAGCGTGCCGCGGTTGAGGGTGTTCACCACCTGGTGGGGGGAGCCGGTGCCGCCGAGCAGCGCCGCCGCGAGGTCCACGGCGGCCTCCGAGTAGTAGGCGCCGCCGCGTCCGGCGAGCAGCGCCGGCTTCTCGTCCAGGGCGGGGTCGGCGTACATCTCCAGCAGCCGCCGCTCCATGGCCGCGACCTCGGCGGCCCGCGAGGGCCTGGTGCGCAGCTCGTCCACCACCTCGTCGTGGGCGTAGTAGTAGCGCAGGTAGTAGGACGGGACGACGCCGAGGCGGTCCAGGAGCGGCCGGGGCAGGCGGAGGTCGGCGGCGACGGCGTCGCCGTGCTCGGCCAGCAGCCGGGGCAGGACGTCCTCGCCCTCGGGGCCGCCGACGCGGACGCCGGTCTCCCAGGTGAGGTGGTTGAGGCCGACGTGGTCCAGGTGCACGTCGGCGGGTGCCGTGCCGAGCAGCGCGGCGAACTTCCGCTGCAGCCCGATCGCGACGTTGCACAGGCCGACCGCCTTGTGCCCGGCCCGCAGGAGGGCGCGGGTGACGATGCCGACCGGGTTGGTGAAGTCGATGATCCAGGCGTCGGGGCTGGTACGGCGCACGCGCTCGGCGATGTCCAGTACCACCGGGACCGTGCGCAGCGCCTTGGCGAGGCCGCCGGCGCCGGTCGTCTCCTGGCCGACGCAGCCGCACTCCAGCGGCCACGTCTCGTCCTGCTCGCGGGCCGCCTGGCCGCCGACGCGCAGCTGCAGCAGGACCGCGTCCGCGCCGTCCACGGCCGCGTCCAGGTCGGAGGTGGTGACGATCCGGCCGCCGTGCCCCTGCCGGGCGAAGATGCGGCGGGCGAGGCCCCCGACCCGCTCCAGCCGGTCCGCGGCCGGGTCGACGAGGACCAGCTCGTCGACCGGCAGCGTCCGCCGCAGCCGGGCGAAGCCGTCGACGAGTTCGGGCGTGTAGGTCGAACCGCCGCCGACCACGGTGAGTTTCATGTACGTCAGCCCTTCACTCGGATCAGGAGGCCGTGACCGGCGCGGTCGCGGCCGGGACGGGGGTGGGGCGCGGTGGGGCGCGATGGACGGGGCGCGGTGGGGTGCGCGCGCCGGCGGGAGATGTTCAAGGGGGGTGTTCAGCGGGTGGTGTCGAAGACCTCGTCGCGCGTGGCGGCGAGCGCGGTCTCCAGGGCACCGCGCAGCACGGGACGCTCGGTCACGGTGCCGAGGACGAGCCGGGGCGCGGCCGCGGCCAGCTCCGCCAGCTCGTCCTGGACCGCGGCGCGCAGCGGCTCACCGCCGGCGGCGAGGACCGTACCGCCGAGTACCACCAGCTCGGGGTCGAGGACGGAGACGAGGGAGGCCAGCCCGGTGGCGAGGCGGGTGGCGTAGGTCCGCAGCAGGCGACGGTGGGGGGCGTCGTCGGGGCGCAGGGCGGCCGAGGCGAGCAGCGCGGCCGCCGACTCGGCGGGCGGTCCGGACGGCAGGGGGCCGATGCCCAGCTCGCGGGCGAGCCCCGGCACCGCCTGCGCCCCGGCCAGCTCCTGGAAGCCGCCGCTGTTGGCCCGGGTGACCCGGCGCACCAGCGGCGCGCCCGGCACCGGCAGGAAGCCGACCTCGCCCGCGCCGCCGGTCCAGCCGCGGTGCAGCCGGCCGCCGAGGACCAGTGCGGCGCCCAGCCCCTCCTGGTTCCACAGCAGCACGAAGTCCCGGTGGCCGCGGGCCGCGCCCAGCCGCTGCTCGGCCAGGGCGGCGAGGTTCACGTCGTTCTCGTACCCGACCGGCATCGGCAGGGCGGCGGCGATCTCCTCCAGGAGGCCGGGGGAGTGCCAGCCGGGCAGGTGGGCGGCGTAGCGCAGCCGGCCGGTGTTCGGGTCGAAGGCGCCCGGGGTGCCGATGACGAGGCGGCGGACGTCGTCCCGGGCGAGTCCGGCGGCCTTCACCGCGCCGTCGAGGGCGTCGGTGACCTGCCGGACGACGGGGACACCGGTGTCCCGGCGCGGGGAGGGCAGCTCGTACCGGCCGACCGTGCGGCCGGTGAGGTCGGCGACCGCGGCGAGGACACGGGCCGGGGTGACGTCGAGGCCGGCGGCGTGTCCGGCGGCCGGGTTGATCTCGTAGAGCCGGGCGCCGGGGCCCGGCCGGCCCTGCGTGGTGCCGCCGGCCAGGACCAGCCCCGCCGCCTCCAGGCGGGCCAGGAGCTGGGAGGCGGTCGGCTTGGACAGGCCGGTGAGCCCGCCGATCCGGGTGCGGGACAGCGGCCCGTGCTCCAGCAGGAGGTCCAGGGCGGCCCGGTCGTTCATGGCGCGCAGGACGCGCGGGGTGCCCGGCGTGCCCGGCGCGTCCTGCGTACCGGAGCTTCCTGCCATGTGGGTGCGCACCTGCCTCTCGGCCGCTCGGCCTCCCGTGGGGCTGGGCCTGCGGTGACTGTCAGGAAAGTTTCCTGTCCTCCGGGGAACGTAGGTCCGCCCGGGCAGACCCGTCAAGAGGGAGAGCCCTCAGGACCCGTCGACGGGGACGCTTTGGAGGCTGTCCGGCAGGGGCGTTCCGGGGACCGTCCGGCGGGACCGCGCAGAACACCGCCCCCGAGGCGACGCGCTGGTCGCTCCGGGGGCGGGGAGAGAGGTGGCCGGACGGGAAGGAGAGGCGCGCCGGGCGGGCTACTTCGTGGTGCTCGGCGGTGTGATCGGGGACGCGGCCATCGACTGCGGCGAGGCGGTGCTCGCGTAGGCCGACGGCGGTGCGACGCCCGCGGCCGGGTCGGGCGCCGGGGCCACGGCGCCGTCCACCGGGAACGTGGCGCCGCCGACGATCGCGATGCCGGCCTCGTCGAAGGCCCGCTTGATGCGCCAGCGCAGCTCGCGCTCCACGGTGAGGGACTTGCCGGGCATGGTCTTCGCCGAGACCCGCACGACCATCGAGTCCAGCAGGACGCTGTCCAGGCCGAGCACCTCGATCGGGCCCCAGAGCATCTCGTTCCAGGGCTCCTCCTTGCTCATCCGCTCGGCGACCGCGTCGATGGTCTCCTTCACCCTGTCCAGGTCCTCGTCGGAGCGGACGGTGACGTCCACGCCGGCCGTCGACCAGCCCTGGGAGAGGTTGCCGATCCGCTTGACCTCGCCGTTGCGCACGTACCAGATCTCGCCGTCGGCACCGCGCAGCTTGGTCACGCGCAGCCCGACCTCGATGACCTCGCCGGAGGCCACGCCCGCGTCGATGGTGTCACCGACGCCGTACTGGTCCTCCAGGATCATGAAGACGCCGGAGAGGAAGTCGGTGACCAGGTTGCGGGCGCCGAAGCCGATCGCGACGCCCGCGACACCGGCGGACGCCAGCAGCGGGGCCAGATTGATCTGGAACGTGCCGAGGACCATCAGGGCCGCGGTGCCGAGGATGAGGAAGCTGGCCACGGACCGCAGCACCGAGCCGATGGCCTGCGACCGCTGCCGGCGCCGCTCGGCGTTCACGAGCAGCCCGCCCAGCGCGGTGCCGTCCACGGCACCGGCGGTGCGGTTCATCCGGTCTATCAGCTTGGTGATGCCCCGCCGCACCACCGCCCGCAGCACGGTCGCGATCACCAGGATCAGCAGCACCCGCAGCCCGATCGCGAGCCACGTGGACCAGTTCTGCTCGACCCAGCTCGCGGCGTTCGTCGCGCCCTCCTGGGCGTCCTGGAGCGTGGGCACCCCCGGGACCGCCGGGGACGGCGAGGGCGACGGCGACGAACCGGAGTCCGGCAGGGCGGCGGCCGGCAGCACGGCGGCCGACAGGACGGCGGACAGGGACACGGCGGATACCTCCAGGTGCGGCGCCCGTCCGCGGCGCGGGGCGGCCGGGCGACAACGGTCCAAGGGTCTGGTCCAAGGTCACGGGAAGGTCACCGGACGGGCAGAACAACCACACTAACGGGGCACCGTGCGCGGATCGGCGTGAAGTTCACGGAAGAGACGGCGCTCACCCGCGCTTGAACTGGTCAGGCTCCGGGGGATGCATCGGATGTGGTCGAAAACACTCCCGGCCCGTTACCGGGACATGGTGGCGCGTGCGCCGGACATGAGGGGAGACTGACTACGGATCGTCCCGGCGCGAGCCACGCGCCGCCGGCGTACAAGGAGGCATCCGTGCCGCATGTCCTGGTTCTCAACGCGTCGTACGAGCCACTCGGCGTCGTACCGCTCCGCCGCGCGCTCGTCCTCGTCCTCGAGAACAAGGCCGTCTGCCTCGAGGAGTCCGGCGCCTTCCTGCACAGCGCGACCGTCACCGTCCCCGCACCCAGCGTGGTCCGGCTCAAGCGTTTCGTGCGGGTCCCCTACCGGGGGCCCGTTCCTCTCACCAGGCGTGCGCTCTTCGCGCGCGACGGAGGCCGGTGCATGTACTGCGGCGGCGTGGCCACCAGCGTCGACCACGTCGTCCCCCGCAGCCGCGGCGGCCGGCACGCGTGGGACAACGTCGTCGCCTCCTGCCGCCGCTGCAACCACGTCAAGGCCGACCGGCACCTGGTCGAGCTGGGCTGGCGCCTGCGCCACAAGCCCGCCCCGCCCACGGGCCTGGCCTGGCGCATCATCGGCACGGGCCACCGCGACCCGCGCTGGCTGCCGTACCTGCAGCCCTACGGCGCGGACGACGCCCTGGCCCGCATCGACGGCATCTCGGCCTGACGGACCGGGCCGGCCGGGCCCGCTCAGCGCACCCAGTTCTTCAGGGGCCCGGTGTCCAGAGCGATCCCGACCGGCTCGGGCAGCACGACCTCCTTGCCGAAGGGCAGGGTCTGCACGGTCTCGTACCGCCCGCCGTCCGGCCGGCTGTGCACCTTGATCTCGCGGGTGTCCCGGTCGATCAGCAGGTACACCGGAATACCGGTCTCGGCGTACGCCCGGGGCTTCTCGACCCGGTCGCGCCGGTCGGTGTCGGAGTCGTACGAGGTGACCTCGACGACCATGAGGACGGGGGAGGGGTCGGCCCATTCGCCCGCACCGGCGAAGGCATAACTGGGAACCAGGGAGCCGTCGGGGCGGGCGCGCCCCTCCCGGTAAGTCTCGATGATCAGACCTTGGTGGGAGTTGAGGAACAGATCGGGGCGCTGCTGCATGCAGACACGCGTGAGCCACTCGATGATGTTTCCGTGGTCGCCGTCCGGCACGGCCTTCCCCCCGAGATGTCCGTTGATGAACTCGAGCCGCGCGCCTTCTATGTTCCGGTCGGCATGGCGGGCGAGTTCCTCGAACTCGGTGACGCGCATCTGGGGCCTGTCGGCGGTCACGGTCACAGGGCTCCTCCGGATCTGAGGGGGTCCGTACGCTCAGCGTAGAGGAGATCCGGCCTGCCGGGCGGGGTGTCCCACTCGGCGTGCACGGTCTTGCCGACGGGCCGGTGCTTCGCCTCGCGCCGCAGGCACGGGAGCGGTTCGTGGGGGAGTCGGGGCGGCTGCCGCTCAGGGGCGGCTCCACGTGAGTGTGTAGCGCCAGAAAAGCCGACGGCGCAGCCGGGCGCCGGGCAGGGCCGTGCGGGCCGCTTCGGCGATGTCGGAGAAGGACATGTCGGCCGGGCGGGTCCGCGCGGTCATCGAGACGGGCGGGGCGGCACTCCGCCCCCTGTTCCTGATCCACCCGGTGGCGGCGTTCAGGGGGACGGCGGCCGCGCCGAGCAGGTGGTCCGTGGCGGTCCGCGGCCGGAAGAGGCCGACGACGACCAGTGTGCCGCCAGGGGCCAGGTGCCTGCGGAAGGTGTCGAGAGCCTCCGTGAACGGCAGATGGTGGATGGTGGCGACGCAGGTGATGACGTCGTGGGGGCCGGCGGGGAGTCCCGTCAGGGCGTCCGCCACGGTGAAGGACACCGCCGCCGACTCGGAGGTCAGCGCCCGCGCCCGCGAGGTGATCACGGGGTCGGAGTCGACGCCGTGGACCTCGTCGGCGCGGGAGGCGAGGAGCCGGGCCAGGTCACCGCTGCCGGAACCGACGTCCAGCGCGCTGCCGAACCGGCGGGGGAGCTGCCGCAGGATCCAGCGGTGGTAGTGGGCGTTGTGGTCCCAGGGATGAGCGGCGTTGAACCGGTCGAGCGCCCGGAGGAGTCGATGCGGCAGTGACGTCATACGGATCCTCTGTCAGTTCGTCCCGGACCGGGAAGCTGCGGAGGTGGCTGCGGGGCAGGTGGCGGTTTGCGCAGGAGCGTGATCAGACGGGTTCCGGCCGGCAGGTGGCGGCGCGGGAGCGTCAGCTCGGTCGAGTCGCCCGGTGCGGACAGGACGAGGGTCCGTACGTCTCGCACCGCGACCGCGTCCTCGTGCCGGTCCACCACTCAGAGGAGACCACCGGAGGCGCCGATGCCGTGGACGAGCAGCGCGGCGAGCAGTGGCAGGCTCGTCCACACCCCCGCCAGGATCGCCAGCCGCCTGGGCAGGGACCGGCGCGCCGCCTGGCGGATCCGCTGCGACTGCGGGCCCGTGCGCTGCTGTTCGGTCATACCGGTCACCCTAGCGAGGGGGCGTGCTGGAGCCCCTCCCAACTTCCCTGGCCAATAGCGGACTTGAGGTCGCCTCGGCTCGCCGGGCAGCCGTCACACGTACCGCAGCTCCCCCGGCCGTACCGAACGGCCCAGCAGAGGCAGGGCCGTTGCCGACGCGAGCAGGCACAGGGCGTACACCGCGGGTGCGACCAGCAGGGCCGTCCACGGCAGTGAGCCGTCACTGGTGAGGGAGGAGTACCAGACGCCGGTCCCCATACCGCCGGCGCCGGCCAGCAGCAGGGCCGGGGCCAGGGGGAGGGCGGTCTCCAGCAGCAGGGCGCGGCCGAGGACCGGGCGCGGGACGCCGGCGGCGACCTGGGCGGCGAGGACGCGGCGGCGGGTGGTCAGGGACTCGGCGGTGCCCACGGCGAGGCCGGACAGGGTGATCGCGAGGGCGACGAGGACGGCGGCGCCGGCCAGGTCGAGGCCGGTGGTGTAGTACTCCCGGTCGGCGGCCAGGTACTCCCCGGAGCGCAGCTCGGTGAGCATCGCGTGCCGGACGCACAGGAACGCGGTCCCGGCGACCGTCACCACCAGGACGGCGGCGTGCGTACGGGCCGGGGCCCACGGGTCGTCGCGCAGCCGTTCCGCCGCGAGCAGCGGGGCCGCCGTCCGGGCCCGCGCGGCCAGGACCCGGCCGGTGAGCCGGGCGGTGGCCCCGGCCAGCCACACCGCGCCCGCGCCGAGCGCGACGACGAGGCAGAAGACGGTCAGCGGGGCGTGCCAGTGGACCCGGTTGCCCGCGACGTGACCACGGCTCATGGCGAGCGGGGCCACCGCGACCAGCAGCACCAGCGCACCCAGGAACAGCGCCCCCGGACCGCGCCCCGTCCCCGGCCCCGTCCGGCGCACCCGTCCCAGCGGCGACGCCACCACACGGCGCAGCGCCAGCGCGCCCGCCGCCGCGCCCGCCACCGGCACCCCGAGGGCGACCAGCGCGAAGCCGGCCCAGGTCAGCGCGGTCGGCCCGCTCCACAGGCGCAGCAGGAGCAGCGCCGAGAAGACGGTCGCCACCGCCGAGCCCAGCAGACAGGCGAGCCCGGTCTCCAGCGCCGCGATCCGCCGCACCTGCCAGGGCGTCGCCCCGGCCAGCCGCAGCCCGGCCAGGCGCCGGTCCCGGTGCACCGCGCCGATGCGGGTGCACTGGCCGAGGAAGGCCAGCACCGGCACGAGCAGCAGCAACAGGCCGGCGATCGCCCCGGACCGGGTGCCGGGCCCGCTCAGCAGACCGTGGAGGACGGAGACGGAGTAACCGCCCGGCACCGACGCGAGCGCGACCGCCGCCAGGGCGAAGCCCGTGGCCAGTGCCGCGCCCGCCGCCGTGAGCGCGATCCGCCACCACTCCCGCCGGTCCGAGCCGCGCACCAGTTGCCGGGCCAGCCGGGCGTCCGAGACCACCGTGCTCACGCCGTCACCTCCAGCGCCGTGACGGCACCGTCCCGCACCTGGACCTCGCGGTCCGCGTACGCCGCCACCTGCGCGTCGTGCGTGACGAGCAGCACCGCCGTGCCCGATTCCCGGGCGGTGTGCGCCAGCGCCGCCATCAGCTGCTCGCTCGCCAGGGAGTCCAGCGCCCCGGTCGGTTCGTCCGCGAAGACCACCCTCGGCCCGGTGACCAGCGCGCGTGCCAGCGCCGCCCGCTGTGCCTGGCCCCCGCTCATCTCGCCCGGCCGCAGCCCCTCCTGCCCACGCGCCCCGAACCGCTCCAGCCACTCACCGGCCCGCGCCCGCGCCTCGGCCCGGCCGGTGCCCGCCAGCATCAGCGGCAGCGCCACGTTGTCCAGGGCCGTCAGCTCCGGGATCAGCTGACCGAACTGGAAGACCACACCGAAGTCGGTACGGCGCAGCTCGCTCAGCCGCTTCTCCGGCAGTCCCTCCAGCCGCTGCCCGTCGTACGTCACCGAGCCGGCGTCCGGCCGGACGATCCCGGCCAGGCAGTGCAGCAACGTCGACTTCCCGCTGCCGCTCGTCCCGGTGACGGCGAGGATCTCGCCGGCGCGCAGTTCGACGGACGCGCCGCGCAGGGCCTTTGTCCTGCCGTGCGCCTTGACCAGACCGGTGGCCGCGAGCAGCGGCCCCCTCGTCTCCCCGTTCGTCATGTCGTGCGGACCTCCGCGGTCAGAGTGGTGAGCCGGGCCGCCGTGGTGGTCATCCAGCGGAGGTCGGCGTCGAGGTGGTTGAGGGCGTGGTCGGCCGAGAGCACGGTCGTCAGGTCCGCGCCCGGGGCGGTCTTGACCGCCGTGAGCTCCCGCATCCGCCGCATGTGGGCGGCGCGCTGGGCCAGCAGGTACGCGTCCGCGTCGGCGCCGGTGAGGATGGCGACGACGAGCCTGGCGAAGATCTCGTTCGTCACGAAGGGCGCGGGCGGCGCGACCTCCGCCGTCCAGCGCGCCAGTTCGCGCGCCCCCTCGTCCGTCACGCGGTACGCGGTCCGCTCCGGGCCGCCGTCCGACCCGGTGCCGTCGACCTCCGCGAGGCCGTCCCGGACCAGGCGCTGCAGGGTCGTGTAGACCTGCCCGTAGGCCAGCGGGCGGGCCTGCGGGAAGCGTTCGTCGTGCCGTCGCTTCAGGTCGTAGCCGTGGCTCGGCCCCGAGGCGAGCAGTCCCAGCAGGATGTGACGGGTGCTCATGCCGCCGAGTATTCACCGCGTACATGTACTGAGTGAATAGTTGCGCCGGAACTCGCTCGGACGAGTGACGGCCGGTGTGGGGGCTTTCGCCCCGGTCCAGGATGTTTCCCCGGAGCGGAATGTGGCCAGGGTCACGTTGTCCGTCCCGGGGTGCCTGTCCGCGCGGCGACTGGGTAGGGCTGCCGTGACCCGTCAGAACGTGCCCGGTCCGCTCCGGCACACCTCGACACCCAAGGAGACCCCCATGGCCGCACCGGCGCCCCTGCTGCTCCCGGCCCCTTCCAAACCCGTGGCGGAGCCGCCCGCCCCCTGGGCGGAGCCCTCCGCCGACTCCGGCACCCCGCACTACTGCGTCTTCGGCACCACCACCGGCGGCTGCGCCGGCGCCCCGCTGACCAGCGAACCGCCGCTGCCCGACGCGGCTCCCCTCACCAGCGAGCCGCCGTTCACCGACGCCGTACCCCTGACCAGCGAATCCTCCCCCGAGCTCACGGCAGACGTCCCGGAGCAGGGCGGCCCGTCCTTCGCCGTACCGGAACCCGAGAGGTCGTAGATGACAGCTGCCCGGCCGGCCGAGCCCCCCGTCGAAGACCTTTCCGAGGATCTGGTCCGGCTCGCCGCCCTGCACGGCGTCGCCACCTCCTACGATCCGTCCCCCGACCGCACCGTCGCCGCCTCGGCCACCGCCGTCACCCTCGCGCTGGCCGCCCTCGGCGTCGACGCGAGCGGCCCCGCGGCGGTGCGCGCCGCCCTCGCCGCCCGCGAGGAGGAGCTGCGCGGACGCCTGCTGCCGCCGACCGTCGTCGCCCGCGCCGGCGGCGGCACCCCGGCCGCCCTGGCCGCGCTGCCCGAGGGCACCGTCCTGCGCGTCGAGACGGAGCAGGGCGGGACCCGCGCCGACGCCGGGCGGCTCCCCGCCGGCTACCACCGCCTGACCGCCACCGCGCCCGACGGCCGGACCGCCCACGCCCACCTGATCGTCGCCCCCGGCCGGCTGCCCGCCCCGCCCGGCCGCTCCTACGGACTCCTCGTCCAGCTGTACTCCCTCCTGTCCCACCGCTCCTGGGGCATGGGCGACCTCGGCGACCTCGGCGAACTGACCGCCTGGGCCGGCCGCGCCCTCGGCGCCGGCTTCGTCCAGGTCAACCCGCTGCACGCCGCCGTGCCCGGCGCCCCCACCGACCCCTCGCCCTACCGACCCTCCTCCCGGCGCTTCCCCGACCCCGTCCACCTGCGCGTCGAGGACGTCCCCGAGTACGCGTACGTCGCCGACGCCGCCGGCCTGCGCGCCCTGCGGGAGCGTGCCGGACGGCTGCGCTCCGCCGTGCTGGAGGAGGGCGCCCTCATCGACCGGGATGCCGTGTGGGAGCTCAAGCGCGAGGCCCTGGAACTGCTCCACGAGGTCCCCCTCGGCCCCGGCCGCCGCGCCGCCTACTGCGACTACCTCGCCGAACAGGGCACCGCCCTGGAGGACCACGCCACCTGGTGCGCGCTCGCCGAGAGACACGGCTCCGACTGGCGCCGCTGGCCAAAGGAGCTGCGCGACCCGCGTTCCGCCGGCACCGCCCGCGCCCGCCGCGAGCTGATGGACCGCGTCGACTTCCACTCCCGTCTCGCCTGGCTCACCGACACCCAGCTCACCGCCGCCCAGCGCACCGCCCGCGAGGCCGGCATGCCCGTCGGGATCGTCCACGACCTCGCCGTCGGCGTGCACCCGCAGGGCGCCGACGCCTGGGCCCAGCAGGAGTACTTCGCCGCCGGCATGTCGGTCGGCGCGCCACCCGACGCCTTCAACGCCCGCGGCCAGGACTGGGGCCTGCCGCCCTGGCGCCCCGACCGCCTCGCCGCCTGCGGCTACACCCCCTTCCGGCACCTGCTGCGCGGCCTGTTCCGGTACGCGGGCGCCCTGCGCATCGACCACGTCATGGGCCTGTTCCGGCTCTGGTGGGTCCCCGAGGGCCACCCGCCCACCGAGGGCACCTACGTCCGCTACGACGCCGAGGCCATGCTCGCCGTCCTCGTCCTGGAGGCCACCCGGGCCGGCGCCGTCGTCATCGGCGAGGACCTCGGCACCGTGGAACCGGGCGTGCGCGAGACCCTGCGCGAACGGGGGGTGCTCGGCACCTCCGTGCTCTGGTTCGAACGGGACTGGGCGGGCGACGGCCGGCCCCTGCCGCCCGAACGGTGGCGCGCCGACTGCCTGGCCACCGCCACCACCCACGACCTGCCGTCCACCGCCGCCCGGCTCTCCGGCGAACACGTCGAACTCCGCGACCGGCTCGGCCTGCTCACCCGCCCGCTGGAGCAGGAGCGGGCCGAGGCGGCGGCGGACGCCGCCGAATGGCTCGGACAGCTCGCCCGGCTCGGCCTGCTGCACGGCACCGGCGGCGACACCGGCACCCCCTCCGAGGAGGCCGGCATCCAGGCCGTCCACCGCTTCCTGCTGCGCACCCCCGCCCGCATGGTCGGCCTCTGGCTCCCCGACGCCGTCGGCGACCGCCGCCCGCAGAACCTGCCCGGCACCTGGGACCAGTACCCCAACTGGCGGCTGCCCGTCGCCGACGCCGAGGGCCGCCCGGTCACCCTGGAGGACCTGGCCGCCTCACCGCGCCTGCACGCCCTGACCGAGGTGATGCGGGCCGGTTCCGCACCCTGAACGGGACGCCCGGGGCCCCGTACGGCACCCCGGGCGCGCGCCCCGTTCGGCCGTTCGCTAACTTTGCACCGTGGACAAGAAGAACGCCCTGCGCGCCGGCGCCCTGGCAGCCGGTACGACGCTGATGATGCTGCTCATGTCGTCCCCCGCGCTCGCGCTGACCCGCGACGACGGCGACGACCCCGGCACGGGCCTGAGCGTCATCGAGACGCTGGGTCTCTACGTCCTGCTCCCGCTCGGCCTGTTCGTGGTCATCGCGGGTCTGGTGATGGTCCTGGACCGCTCCAAGGAGGAGCACCGCGTGACCTCCCGCAACGTGAAGACCCGGGCCGGCGCGAAGGCCTGACGGCCCGCCGAGGTCCGCCCGGCCCGCCGAAGACCCGTCAGTCCGCCAAGGCCCGACGGCCCCGTGGTCCGGTGATCCGCAACCGGGCCCGACGGCCCGCCTCCGCCGCACCGAGGGCGCCGGCCCCGTCCGCGTACGCACCAGCCGTACGCGGACGGGGCCGGCGCCCTCGCGGCGTTCCCGGGGGAGGAGGCCGCGTCGGCTACTTCTCGGTGGCGGCGAGCAGCTCCCGCAGCAGACCGGCGAGGAGCCCGGCCCGGTCGGGGCCGAGGGCGGACAGCGCCTCCGTCTGGACGGCGAGTCCGGCGCCGACGGCCCGGTCGATCAGCTCCAGCCCCTCCGCGGTGAGCGTCACCCGCAGCCCCCGGCGGTCGTGCGGGTCGGGGGAGCGGCGCAGCAGCCCGGCCCGCTCCAGCTTGTCCAGACGGCCCGTCATGCCGCCGGTGGTGAGCATCAGCGTGGCCGACAGCTGCCGGGGGGAGAGGGTGTAGGGCTCGCCGGAGCGGCGCAGGGTGGCCAGCACGTCGAACTCGCCCCGGGAGATCCCGTAGGGCGTGTACGCCTTCTCCATCCGGTCGCCCATCGCGCGCGCGAGCCGGAAGACGCGGCCGAAGACCTCCATGGCGGCCGTGTCCAGATCCGGCCGCACCGCCGCCCACTGGCCGATGATCGCGTCGACGGGGTCCTGGCGCTGTCCGGGCCGCGGCTCGGGGTGTTCGGTCATGGCACGAGTATCCGGGGCGTTCCGGTCGCCCGCAAGAAAGTGGCTTGACGGAAACTTGCTTAGCGCTAAGCTACCTTCGAACGACCCGCTCCGAACGACCCGCTCCCCGGACCACGTCGTCGCCACGAAGGGTGCCCCCATGGCCGCCGGCCGCCCCAGCACCGCCCTCATCGCGCTCACCGCCCTCGCCCCCGTCTCCTGGGGCACCACCTACGCCGTCACCACCGAGTTCCTGCCGCCCGACCGGCCCCTGTTCACGGGGCTGATGCGCGCCCTGCCCGCCGGGCTGCTGCTGCTCGCCCTGGCCCGGGTGCTGCCGCGCGGCGCCTGGTGGGGGAAGGCGGCGGTGCTGGGCGCACTCAACATCGGGGCCTTCTTCCCGCTGCTGTTCCTGTCCGCCTACCGGCTGCCGGGCGGCATGGCCGCCGTCGTCGGCTCGGCCGGCCCGCTCCTCGTCGTCGGGCTCTCGGCACTGCTGCTCGGGCAGCGGCCCACGGCCCGCTCCGTCCTCACCGGCCTCGTCGCCGCGTTCGGCGTCAGCCTGGTCGTACTGAAGGCGGCCGGCGCCCTGGACCCGCTCGGCGTGCTGGCGGCCCTCGCCTCCACGGCCTCCATGTCCGCCGGTACGGTCCTCACCAAGCGGTGGGGACGCCCCGACGGCGTCGGCCCGCTCGCCCTCACCGGCTGGCAGCTGACCGCGGGCGGCCTGCTGATCGCGCCGCTCGCCCTCCTCGTCGAGGGCGCCCCGCCCGCGCTGGACGGCCCGGCGACCGGCGGCTACCTCTACCTGGCGCTCGCCAACACGGCCGTCGCCTACTGGCTCTGGTTCCGCGGCATCGGCCGCCTCTCCGCCACCCAGGCCACCTTCCTCGGCCCGCTCTCCCCGCTGACCGCCGCCGTCGTCGGCTGGGCGGCCCTCGGCGAGGCGCTGACCCCCGTACAACTGGCGGGCATGGCACTGGCCTTCGGCGCCACCGTCGCGGGACAGCTCACGCCGGGCGGACGGGGCGGGGACGGGACCGCCGAGAGCCTCGGAACCTTCAGTTCTCCTTCAAAGAACGGTCGAGAAGATTCGATGGACCTGACGGGTCCGGTCCTGCGACGGTAGGCGCGCCAGGCTTCCGACCAGGAAAGGACCTCCGTGGCCATAGCCGACCGCCGGACCACCACCCACCCCGCCGACACCCCCACCCCCACCGGCCGGCCGAGGACCACGACCCCCGTCGCCATCGGCCTCGCGCTCGCCGTCCTCGCCACCCTCGTCTGGTCCGGCAGCTTCGTCACCTCCCGCGCCCTCGGCGACAGCGTCCCGCCCGTCCAGCACGCCTTCTGGCGCTGGGTGATCGCACTCGCCGTCGTCGCCCCCTTCGGCGCCCGCCGGGCCTGGCGGCAACGCGCGCTCGTCCGCCGCCACCTCGGCTTCGTCCTCCTCGCCTCCCTGCTCGGCGTCACCGTCTACAACACCCTCGTCAACCAGGCCGGCGTCACCACCCCCGCCGCCAACATGGGCATGATCATGGCGGCGTCCCCGGTGCTGATGGCCGTCTACGAACGCGCGGGCGGCGTCCGGCTCGGCGCCCGCCGCATCACCGGGCTGCTCCTCGCCTGCGCGGGCGTACTGCTGCTCGTCGGAGGGGACGGGGCGTCCTTCTCGGCCGGCGACCTGTGGATGATCGCCGCCGCCTGCTGCTTCGGCTCCTACAGCGCCCTGCTGCGCCGCAGACCCGACGGCCTCGACGGGGTGACCTTCCTCTTCACCACCTTCCTGTTCGGCACCGTCCTGCTGCTGCCCGCCCAGGGCGTCAGCCTCGCCGTCCAGGGCGGCTTCGACCTGACGGCCGGCACCGTCCTGCCGCTCCTCTACGTCGGCGTCGCCTCCTCGGCCGTCGCCTTCTTCGCCTGGAACAAGGCGGTCTCCCTGATCGGCCCGAGCCGCGCGGGCGTCGTCTACTACCTCCAGCCGGTGTGCGTCGCCCTGCTGTCCTGGGTGCTGCTGGCCGAACCGACCGGCTGGGCACAGGCCGGGTGCATGGTGCTGATCCTCACGGGCGTCGTCCTCGGCGCGGGGGCACGCCGGTAGATTGCCGGCATGGCCGACTGGGACCTCCGCAAACTCCAGATCCTGCGGACGCTGCGGGACCGGGGCACGGTCACCGCGACGGCCGAGGCGCTGCACATGACGCCCTCGGCCGTCTCCCAGCAACTGACGAACCTCTCCCGCCGGCTCGGCGTGGAACTCCTCCAGGCCCACGGCAGACGGGTCCGCCTGACGGACGCGGCCCGGCTCGTCCTGCGGCACGCCGATGCCGTGTTCGAACAACTGGAACGCGCGGACGCCGACCTGACGGCCCACGTCCACGGGGAGGCCGGCGAGGTCCGGGTCGGCGCCTTCTCCACCGCCGTGCCCGCCCTCGTCGTACCGGCCGTGACCGCGCTGCGGGCGGAACGTCCCGGCGTCACGGTGCGGGTGCGGGAGACCGAGGCGCAGGAGGCGTACGAACTGCTGGCCGCCCGGGATGTGGACCTGGCCCTGACCCTGGCGGCACAGGCACCACCCCCCGCCGACCCCCGCTTCACCCGCGTACCGCTGCTCGCCGACCCGCTGGACGTCGCCCTGCCCCGCGACCACCCGCTGGCCTCGTCGGCCGGGCTGCGACTGGCGGACCTGGCCGCCGAGCCGTGGATCTTCGGCGGCAGCGGCCCCTGGTCCGACATCACCCGGGCCGCCTGCGAGGCCGCCGGGTTCCGCCCCCACCAAGGGCACTCGGCGGCCGGCTGGACGGCGATCCTGGCGATGGTCGAGGCGGGCATGGGCGTCGCCCTCGTCCCCCGCATGGCGGCCGTGCCGCGCGACGGCGTGGCGATGCGCGACCTGCACGCGGACCGCCCGGTCCGGCACGTCGTCGCGGCCGTCCGCAAGGGCGCGGGGGAGCGCGGCGCCACGGGCAGCGTCCTTGCGGCCCTACGGCAGGCGGCGGATGACCTCGGCGGCTGAACCGCGTCTCCGGGGTGCGAATCCATCGTCCAGCTGTTCCGCGATGTCATGGCGGACGGCGCCACCCCTGCGGCTGCGAGAGCAGCGAACAGTGCAGGCCCCGAAGAGACGCTGCCCAGGCCCATCCCTGCGAGTGCGGGGAGCAGCGGATAGGTGGCATCCGCCAGTTCGTACTCAGGGGGACCATCCCCGCGGGTGCGGGGAGCAGAGAGTCTCGTGCAAGTCGTACGTGACCCGACCGGGACCATCCCCGCGGGTGCGGGGAGCAGATCCGCAGGCCGTCATCGACGAGATGATCCGCGGGACCATCCCCGCGGGTGCGGGGAGCAGGGCGCCCGGGGAGCGGTCCATCGCCATGTGGCGGGACCATCCCCGCGGGTGCGGGGAGCAGCTGGTTGGTGTCGGACATGTGGATCTCCCATGGGGACCATCCCCGCGGGTGCGGGGAGCAGCACTGACCGTCTGCGGGGCGGGGGCTGGTCGTGGGACCATCCCCGCGGGTGCGGGGAGCAGTGGCTCCTATGCGGCATGTCACGCGAACGTGTGGGACCATCCCCGCGGGTGCGGGGAGCAGAGCGGGAGATCCTGCGGAATCTGTGCGCGGATGGGACCATCCCCGCGGGTGCGGGGAGCAGCAACGGCTACGACCTGTACCTGGACAACAAGTGGGGACCATCCCCGCGGGTGCGGGGAGCAGCCCGGCTCGCGACCTCGCCGGGGCCGGCCGTCGGGACCATCCCCGCGGGTGCGGGGAGCAGGGACTGCGCGAAGCGCTCGGGGAGGCCGCGGTGGGACCATCCCCGCGGGTGCGGGGAGCAGCGCGCCGCCGCCCGGGCCCTGCCGTGGCTGCCGGGACCATCCCCGCGGGTGCGGGGAGCAGATCCGGACACCTCCAGGCGCGACGAAGCGGATGGGACCATCCCCGCGGGTGCGGGGAGCAGAGCCCGAATTCTCCGTGATGGGCGGCATGTCCGGGACCATCCCCGCGGGTGCGGGGAGCAGGCCGACGCCATGCGTTCGGCACGCGGACAAGAGGGACCATCCCCGCGGGTGCGGGGAGCAGATGCCCGGCGCTTCCTCGAGCTCGATGGCCGGGGGACCATCCCCGCGGGTGCGGGGAGCAGTTCGATCAGCTGTTGGTGGATCGGATCACGGAGGGACCATCCCCGCGGGTGCGGGGAGCAGGTCTTCCCGCCGTCGGTGGAGAACGCCTCACTGGGACCATCCCCGCGGGTGCGGGGAGCAGTCCCTCGCCTCCCGGCGCCAGCAGGTCACGCCCGCGCCGACGGGACCATCCCCGCGGGTGCGGGGAGCAGACCGGTCGTCTGACGTGTACCACATGCTACCGGGGACCATCCCCGCGGGTGCGGGGAGCAGGCTGGGTGACCTGCGGGTTTATTGGTGATGGAGGCGGTTTTCGAGTACTTTCTTTGATTCTGGCAAATAGGGCGTAAGGGGCTTGGCGGGCATCAGGCTCTCCCGAAGCGGCGGCGTTTGGAGGCTCTGCTCCAGCCGGTCGGTGGCCCGTTCCGGGTAGCGGGGGCGGGGGCGGGGGTGTTCGGGTCGGGGCGGCGGATGAGGGTGACGCCCTCGTGGTCGGTCGGGTGCCAGGCGTGGTCGTGGGTGCGGAAGGTGAAGCCCTGCTCGTTGTTGGTGGTGTGGGCCAGCAGGGCGCGGCCCTGGCCTGCGTACTGCTGGACCTCTTCCCAGAGCGCGTCGCGGATCCGGGCCGAGGGGTTGCCCACGAACACGCCGGCGGAGATCTCCAGCATCCAGCGGGTGAGGAAGCCGCGTAGTCCGGCCGGGCAGTTGGTGAGGACGATGACGGTCACCAGAGGTCGTCTCCGAAGTCGTCGGGGCCGTCGTGGTTGACGCCGGCGGCGACCTGGTGGCCGTGGTCGCTCTGGAGCATGACGACGTCCCGGTCGGTGTCACCGCCGGGGTCGGTGGAGCCCGCCGCCTCCGGCAGCAGGAGGCGTTTGATGTCGTCGACGCACCGGTTCAGCAGGGACGTCTCGTTGATGCGGTCCCGCAGTGCGCGGCGGGTGCGGGGGCCGACGTCCTCCTCGTCCTGGGCGGCCACGTCGAAGGCGAGCGGGATGCCGATCTCGGTTTTGTAGAGGTCGGCGATGTCCAGGACGAAGGACAGTTCGTGGCCGGAGTGGACGAAGCCCAGGGCCGGGCTGCAGCCGAGGGAGGTGACGACGGCGTGGGCGATGCCGTACATGCACTGGGCGGCGGCGGTGACGGCCTGGTTGACGGCGTCGCCGCTGGTGAAGTCGCCGGGAGTGTAGCGGCGGCCCCGCCAGGGGACGCCGGTGCGGGCGGCCTCGGCGCGGTAGCAGTCCTTGACCCGTCTTCCCTCCCGGCCGAGGAGTTCGTGCCGGGTGAGACCGGCCGGGTCCTCGTCCGGGAAACGCAGCCGGTACATCGCACGTGCCACGGCCAGGCGGCTGCGCGGGTTGGCCCACTGCTGGGCCTGGGCCTCCATGAGGGCGGAGGAACGGCTGAGCGCGCGGCCGGAGGCGTAGTAGCGCACGCCGTGTTCACCGACCCAGCAGACCGCCGCGCCGGTCTCGCCGAGCACGCTCATGGCCTGGTGGGTGATGCGTGTGCCGGGGCCGAGGAGGAGGGTGCCGATGGTCGCCGACGGGATGTGGGTGGTGCCTTCCGCGTCCTGGGCGGTGATGGCGTTGGCGTCGCGGTGGACCGTGCAGCGTTCCAGGTAGACGAAGGAGAGACGGTCACCGGTGCGGGTGAGCTGCCGTGGGGTGAGTGCCGGGCGCCGGGAGACCGTGCTCATGGCGTCCGCCGGGCGGGCGGGGCGGGTGGGGTGAGGGGTGCCAGGGTGAGCAGGCCGCAGCCGTAGGCGCGGGCCCGGCCGACGCCCTGGGTGAGGGTGCGGCGCAGGGCGTCGGGGTCGGTGACCTCCAGCCGTCCCTCGAAGGTGACGGCGAGGACGGTGACCGGTTTGCCCCGGCGGCCGCCGGCGCTGCGGGACTTGTCGAAGGAGAGGGACCGCGTGTCCTGTACGGCCAGCTCGTACCGGTCGCCGGGATGGGGCCGTTTCTGGTGGGTGGTGCCCTCGGGCAGGAGCCGTCGGTCCGCCGGTTTCTCGCAGACGCGGAAGCCGAGGCGTTGTTGGCGTTCCTCGTCGAGCAGCCAGCCCATCTGGTGGACGGGTGTCAGGTGGGCGGTGAGTTTGCGGGGCTCGCCCTCCTTGCGGCGGACGGTGTGCACGGGGTTCGCGGTCAGGCGGAACGCCCAGCGGTCGCCGGCGGTCAGCCGGTCGAGGAGGGGGCCGTAGGGCCGGGTCTGCCAGCCGGGGTTCTCGGGACCGGCGACGGCGGGCCATCCGGCCTGCTCGACCAGGTGCGTCAGGTCGGGACGGTCGGGGCTGACGATGTACAGCAGCACCTCGGCGCGGGCCCGCTGGTCCAGACGCCACAGCACGCGCGGGGCGCCGGGCACCGGAGTGTCGGAGGGCAGGAGGTGCGGGAACGACGACATGACGGCCGCGTGCATGGCCTGGGGCGAGGACAGGAGGCGGCGGGCGCCGGGCCGGGCGGTGTTGATCCGGAAGCGGGAGATGAACATCAGGCGCTCTCCTCCTCCAGGGCAGCGAGGGCGGCGAACGGGTCGTGCGCGAGCTGCGTGCTGCCGCCCTCCGCCGGGATCGGGGTGGGTACGGGTGCGGTGACGACGGTGCGCAGTGCGTGCCGCCGGTGTGCGGCGTCGAAGCTGACCGGCTGGTCGCGCAGGACGTCCGCCGTCCGGGTTTCGCCGTCGGTCGTCGCCTCCCGCAGCACGGTCAGGGTCTGCGGGGTGCGGTGGCGCCTGCGGTACCAGGCGGAGGCCTGCCACGGCACGCTCGCCAGTACGTCCTCCAGGCGCGCGTCCTCGTGCAGTCCGAGGACGACGGGCTCGGAGGGCGGGCACGAACGCCGGCCGAGATAGGGCGGGTACGCGGGGCTGCGCAGGGCGTCATGCAGGCCGGTGAGCAGGGCGTGGTCGCCCTCGAGGGCGGCGACGAAGACGGCGTCGGCGAGGTAGAACCGCTCGGACAGCGGCATGGACGCGCCGGTGACGCCGTGATGGGCGGTGTGGAAGTCCCGGACGCGGGTGCCCGGTTGGTCGATGCGGACCCCGAAGCCGAGTGCCGCCAAGGGGGCGAGGGCGGTGTCGTCGCCGCGTTCGACGCCGGCCGCCGCGGCGAGCAGGCCGACGACGCCGCTCTTGGTCGGGGCCGATTCGGTGGTGCGGCGGGTGAAGCGGGAGGAGGCCCCCCAGGACTGCAGGGGGCCTGCCAGGCGAAGGGCAAGCACACTCGTGCGGCTCATGCGGGCTTCTCCAGGCGTTCCGCGACGGCCTGGCCGACGGCGGCGGCGAGTTCGCGCAGCGTGCCGGTCTCGGTGCCGAGGCCGGCGAGCTTCTGCGTGGCGGGGCCGACGCGCAGGACCCAGGTGAGGGTGGTCTCGGGGTCGCCGTAGGCGCGCTCGACGTCGGAGGCGTAGGCGGCGAGCCGGTCGGCGGCCTCGCGCAGGTGCCCGCCGCCGTCGCTGCGGACCGGGTCCTCGAAGGCGGCGACGTAGCTGATCGGCCGGGTGGTGCGGAGCCGGACGACGACGGCGTCGGGCTCGGTGTGGTGGCCGAAGGTGTTGATCTTCCCGGTGGGGAGGGATTCGGCGAAGGCCCGCACGAACGCCTCGACGGCGAGGCGGACGGGCTCGGTGCGCGGTTCGTCCTCGCGCAGGCCCCGGCCGAGGTTGGCGGCGAGCTGGTGCACGCCGAGGGCGGCGTACCGGTAGAGGGTCGCGGAGTTGAAGTCGACGGTGCCGATCATTCCGGCGCCGGTCTCCTCGTCCGTGTTCTCGTCGTCGACGGCGGTGTAGTAGTCGGACTCGTTGTCGACCCGGTGGACGCTGAGGGCGTGCGCGACCTGCACGGCGGCGTCGACGTTGATGTCGGCGACGTCGGCTACCATCCGGCCGAACAGGGCGATGTCCACGGAGTGACGGACGTCCGCGAGCTCCTTGGCGCGGGCCTTGTTCTCCTTGCTCTTCAGGAACGCCGTGATGTCGGCGGCGCCCTCGAGGGCGAGGCGGGCCAGGCCGTCGAGCTGCCGGGAGCTGAGGAAGACCAGGTACTTGCTCTCGGGAGCCGGGGCGGGACCGCCGTCCTTCTTCGCCTGGTCGGCCTTCCGCTTGGGGATCTCGGTCTTGAAGCCCGCGGCCTTGACCGTCTCGTCGGCGAGCCTCAGCGCCGTCTCCCGCTCGACGGAGGCGTCGAGCCCGGTGATCCGGTCGGCCAGGAGCTCCACCACCTTCTTGGTGCGCACGCCCAGTTCGGCGGGGTCCAGCAGGTGCTCGTCCCCGAAGTAGGTGCGGATGGCCCGCTTCCACGCCTGGCTGGAGACACGGGCGCGGGGTACCCCGCCGTAGACGGCCGTCTTGGGTGCGCCCGTGTCGTCCCGGTTGAGATTGCTGGGCGGGACGGTCTGCAGGGCGTGCACGTCCAGGAAGATGCGGTTCACGAGGCGTCCTTGTCGTCCGTGTCGGTGACCGGGGCGGAGCCCGGGGTGGTGTTCTCGTCGAGGGCCGGGGCGGCGTCCTGGCCGGGGGCCTGCCGGGGGCGTCGCTGCTCGTGGAAGGAACGGCCCCAGCGGCGGCGGACGGCGGCGGGTCCGTCGGGCCACTGCCAGGCGTAGAGCTGGCCGGCGAGGAGGGCGTAGTCGAGCGGGATGTCGTCGCGGCGCAGCAGGGCGACGATGTCGCGCAGCCGCTGGGTGAGGGTGGCGAGGTCGGGGGCGGTGCCGGCGCGGACCAGGCGTTTGCGGACGGGTTCGTCGACGCCGTCGGCCGGCATCAGACGCCGGACCGCCGCGCCCAGGCCGCCCGGCCGCTCACGGGTGTGGCGGCGGTGCATGGGGGTGCCGCGGGACTGCTGGTGGAACGCCCAGAGGGTGAGGGCAGCGTGCAGCGCGTTCTCGGCACGGACCAGTTCCTGCTCGCTCAGCGGTTGTGTCCCCGGGGCCGGCCTGTGGAGCGGATCGGTGTCGATCAGGTTCCACAGGTCGGGCGTCTCGCCCGCCTCGCGGCCCGCACCGCGGCGCAGCCGGGCGAGTGCGGCGACCGCCGAGGGCCTGTCCTGGAGGTACCCCCGCTGCCAGGAGTCGACGAGCGTGGCCGTGAGATCCGCGACCTGCCGGTGAACCGGGAGTGCCGCGGGCGGGGCTGATGCGGGTACGGATGCGGTGGTCATGCGTGCACCTCCGGGGCGGTCGGGATGTGGCCTGTTTCCGGCAGGCCGGGCGGTTCCGGGCCGGCCGGACCTTCGTCGGCCGGTGCGGCGGCGCCTCCGCCGCTGCCGCCGGGACCCGCGGAGTCGGGGTCGCCCAGCGCTCCGGCCAGTCGTCCCCGGAACCACACGTCGGCCAGGCCCGCGTTCAGCCAGTGGGTCCTGCCCTTCTTGTCGGTGTCGGTCCGTCCCTCCCAGGCCGCGTCGCCCGCGGCGGCGATGAGACGGTCACCGAGGCGGCCCACCGTCTCCCGGACCTGTCGCTGCCAGACGTACCGGTGCTCGAAGGGATCGGGAGCGTCCGCCATGGCGGACAGCCAGCCGCGGTAGAGGTGCTCCAGCGCGTCGAAACCCTCGGCGCGGGCCGCGGCTTTCGGTCCTTCCTGCTCGGCCCCGGCCGCCCGTGCCAGGTCGGCCGCGAGGTCGCCCAGGGCCCGCACCGCCCGGTCGGCGTCCTCGGCCGCGGCGATGGCCTGCCGGGCGTACGTACGGTCCTGCCGGTGCAGCAGGACGACCGGCATCGCCAGGCGGTCGTCGACGACCTCGTCGATCACGGACTGCTGGGTCCCGTAGCTGACGCCCACCACCCGGGCACGGACGAGGAAGTGACGGGAGAGGTGCCCCCCGGTCACCAGACGGGCGATCCATTCGAGGATCCCCGGCCGCAGGCGCGACGCGCCCTCGGCACCGCCTCCGTCCTCCAGCCGGTCGGCGACGAGCGCGGCGATGCCCCGCCAGGCCGAACGGGCCGGATCGTGCTCCAGGGGCAGGTACACGGGTGACTGCCCCAGCTTCTTCTCCTGGGCGGGGCTGCGCCGCCACGCGGTCATCGGCTCACTGCGGTGCATGTTCCGGGAGACGAGCGGATCGCCGTATCCGAGGACGACGCCGTGGACGCCGTCCGTGTCGTGGTGCAGGCGTACCCGCCGCGACTGCCAGGTGTACAGGTCGCGCAGGCCGGTCGCGGAACGCCCGTCGGAGCCCGGGCCGCAGGGCTCGCGGCGCCAGGCCGGCCGGTCGGCGGAGGAGGAGTCGAGCTCTTCGGTGTCCGCCGCCACCAGATTCAGCAGCAGGGTCTCGCGCAGCGTCCCGCCCTCCACGAAGACACCGCCCAGACCCCCCGCCCACCCCGTGCCGAGCGGATACACCTTGCCGCCCTTGACCCGGTCGTCCCCGGTCATGCCGGACTTGATGCCGGAGGTGTCGTAGGCGTGGACGTGGACGACCCAGCGGGCGGCCTCGGCGAAGGACAGCCGCTTCACGTCCGGCATGCGCGCGCTGAAGAAAGGCTCACCGGCGGGTACGTCGGCCACGATCCGGCTGAGGGAGAAGACCTCGTCCTTCGCCGTGCGAAGCCCTGCGGTCTGGAGGAAAGGGGCGACCGGGTGGAGAAGGTCGAACCGGTCGCGGTGCTCCTCCAGGTAGGACTGGACGGGGGCGAAGCAGTCGGGGTCCTCCCACAGCTCCGCCCACTCCTCGATGTCACCGGGGCCGTCCAGGGCATCGTGGGCGACGGCCAGCAGGAGACGCATCAGGGCGAACTCCTGGGTGGCCAGGTCGCCCTCGACGCGCCGCAGTCGGTCAGCCTGTGCGAAGACCTGGCGGAGCGACAGCTCGTCCTGGGAGCCGTCGTCCCGCAGGACGCCGATCCACGGCCGGTCGGTGAGGTCGAAGGACATCACCGCGCCCGCGTCCTCATCGGCGCCGGTACCGGTACCGGTACCGGGCGGTTCAGTCGTCTGCGTCACGGGTCACCTCAAGACCGTCGCTCTGGCTGTAGCGGAGTGAGAAACCTGCCAGGTGGGCCCGGCAGTCCTCGTCGAGGGCGAGGATCAACTGGTCGGAGAGCCAAGGGCTGTCCTTGCCCTGCCACTTGGGCAGGTACAGCCGCTCCAGCTCCTCGATGGCCCGGTCCATGACCTCGCCGGAGAACTGCAGGGGAAGCCGCAGCCCGCAGCTCGCGGCCGTACGGGCCGCGAACCGCTCCGGCGTCGCGTCCTGCGGCAGCTCGATGCCTGCGCGCTGCCGTCCCTTGCCGTCCGCCGCGAGCCACGGCAGGGTGGCGAGGCTTCCGTCACCGCGCCGCTGCACGACGACGACCTCCAGGCTGTCCCGGCTGTCCCGGACCTGGGCACGCCCGGTGGGGGTGTCGTCCGTGTCGCCCACACCGGCGGCGACCCAGCCGAACAACGGCCGTCCCGCTCTGCCGACGTCTCCCAGCCGGAACACGGCGGCGCGTTCGGCCTGGTCGTCGCGGTGCCGTTCGAACTGCTCGCGCGCCTTCTTCAGCACGTCCTGCCAGTGGTCCGGTCCGACCGGCCCCTCGCCGTACGCGTTCTGCACGAGGGGGCTGATGTCCGCCGGGAGTTCCACCGGCTGCCGGGACCCGCCGTCGAGGTAGGGCAGGAGCACCGCGGCCGACCGCAGCAGGGCGTACCGCCCGTACACGGCGACCGATCCCCGCACCGGGGCGGGTACGTCCGCCGCCCAGTCGACCCCGGTCACCAGGCAGCGCGCGGTCCGCAGCCGCCCGGGCCGCTCGCCCTGGTCCTTCCCGCGCCGGTGGCGGTGCAGGCGGCCCATGCGCTGCAGCAGCAGGTCGACCGGGCACAGGTCGCTGACCAGCAGATCGAAGTCGACGTCCAGGGACTGCTCGGCCACCTGGCTGGCCACCACGATGTGCCGGCCCGTGGGTCTGTCGCCCGTCTTCTCCGGCGGGCCGAAGAGCCGGAGCAGTGTGCGGTCCTTGTCCGCCCGGTCGAGGTCGACGAAGCACGAGTGGGCGACGGTCACGTTCTCGGCGCCGAACCGGTCGCGCAGCGCGCGAGCCGTCTCCAGCACCCGTTTGACCGTGTTCCGGATCACCAGGACGCAGCCGCCGTCGGCCAGTTCGCTCTCCAGTCGGTCGGCGAGGACGTCCAGTCCGTCGGCGAGACGCTCCACCCGCACCTGCGTCGACCGGGCCGACGCCTGCGGCCGGCGGACCAGCGGAACCCCTCCTGGGGAGACGGCCGTCAACAGCGGGTACGCGTCCGTCGCGATCCCGTCCGTCGCGATCTCGTCCGTCGCGGGTACGTCCCCGGAGGTGCCAGGTGCGGAGGTGCCCGCTTCGGTCCGGCCGGCGTACGCCTCGACGAGTTCGCGCCTGCGGGCGGCCGGCAGGGTCGCGGACAGCACCACCACCGGCACCCGGTAGGCCCCCAGCCAGGCCAGCACCCGGTCCAGATACACGCTCATGTACGTGTCGTAGGCGTGCGCCTCGTCGATGACGACGACTTTCCCGGCCACGGCGAGGTGCCGCAGCGCCAGGTGCCGGCTCTTCAGCCCGGCGAACAGCAACTGGTCGATGGTGCCCGCCACGAACGACGCCAGCATGGCCTTCTTCCGACCGCGCAGCCACGCGTGCGCCACCAGCTCGGCACCCGCGCGACGCCGGTGATCCGACTGCCGCCGGAGCGAGGGTGTCACCTCGTCCACATCCACGGCCGCGACCCGTCCTGCACGGGCCATCAGGCCGGCGAAGTCCTCGTTGAGAGCCGCCTTGGAATGGGCCAGATGCACCGAGCGACGCGAGCCCGCCACCCCCGGCAGCCGGTCCAGCCAGTCGAGCAGACGGGGGAACATCGCGTTGCCGGTGGCCATGGTGGGCAAGGCGAAGAAGACCCCGCCCGCGCCGGAACGCGCCGCGAAGATCTCGGCCACGGCGAGCGCCGCCTCCGTCTTGCCCTCACCCATCGGAGCCTCGACGACCATCAGACCGGGCGCCTCCATCTCCCGGGCCAGTTCCACGGCCGCCTCCTGCACCGGACGCACCCGCGCCCCCGCCGGCAGTCCGAACCGGGAGGTGAACAACTCCTGGGCGCCCTGCTTGTCCTTGTCCTGGGCGAGTTCCTCGGGCTGCCAGGGCTCCGGCAGGTCCAGCCCTTGCCAGGCCGCGGCAAGACGCTCCCGGTCGCTGCGGGCCGCGCCGTCGGGGAAGTAGGGGAAGAGGTCCGGGTTGCTGGCGATCCAGTCGGAGACGATGACCAGCGCGGTCAGCAGCACCTGCACCGGCTGCGGCAGCTTCACCGAACGCCACGCGCTCAGCCGTCCGGCCACCCCGAAGCGGTCGGCGCAGGCGTCGAGCAACTCGGTCTGCACCTGTCGCCAGACCCGGCCGCTCGCACCGGGAGTGCACAGCAACTCCTCATGCGCGTAGAGTGCCTTGATCTGTCCGTGCTCGGGCGGCACACCGTGATGTCCGCCCACGACCACCGTGAACTGCCCGGTCCGCGCGGCTCCCCACCCGTGCCGTTCCTCCAGCCACTCTCCCAACAGCACCTGTCCGGCCAGACCGTGCGGCGCGATCCGGCGGTCCGGCCCCATCGCCTTCGCCGAGCGCATCTCCAGCCCCTGGTTGCGCATGACGTCGGCGAGCTGATCGACCTGGCAGGCGAACGCTGGGGTGGCCTTGCCGATGTCATGCACCCCGGCCAGCCATACGGCGAGAGCACGCGCGTCCGACTCTCCCTGCGGCAACGCCCCAGCCACCAGCCTCCGCACCCCTGCGGGCAGCCACCGGTCCCACAGCAGGCCGGCAACCGCGGCGCTGTCCTCCATGTGCCGCCACAACGGCAGCCAGCCATCAGTGCCGCGGTCATGCTTGGCCCACACCGACCGCGCCGGCCCCCCGAGCCGGCACAGCAGGCCGGCACGGGCATTCCCCCCAGTGCTCATGGGGGATTGATACAGGCAAAGGCCGCCTCTCGGCACCAGAACGAGCAAACAAGGTGATCAACAGGCAGGAGACACCGGCAGGTCGTATGATGCTCGGCTTCCCACCGCCCCATCACGAGGCCACTACGCCCCCGGACGAAGCATGATGCCCCATTTGCCGGAATCTCCAATACTTACTGATTTCACGCCCCTCCCGCACTAAACTCGCAGGTCGCACAGTCTGCTCCCCGCACCCGCGGGGATGGTCCCAGCTCGACGCGCTGCTCGCCGACCGCAGGGTGCTGCTCCCCGCACCCGCGGGGATGGTCCCAGGCGGCGGGCGAAGCGGCGGACGGTGTCCTCCTGCTCCCCGCACCCGCGGGGATGGTCTCCTGGACCTCGCTGACGCCGAACAGGACACCGCCTGCTCCTCGGTACCCACGTACTTGCCCCGGTCGTCGGCATCTGCCCGTGGCTGCCGGCCCCGGACGGCAGCGCGGACAAGTGCCAGGCACCGGCCGACCTCCCGCTCCAGGGCGAGGGGCGAAGGGCGAAGGGCTGCGGAGACTCCGGCGGTGACGGTTGCGCGTTCCAAACCCCGCCCCCCCGATCCGCAGGTCACCCTGAAGGTTCCGGTGGTCATGCCGACAGCGGGGCGGAGTGCCCGCACGTCTGATGAGGCCGCTCAGCGAAGGGAATGTGCTGCTGGACGCGGTCAGTTCTCCCGCTCTCTCTTGATCCGTTCCTCGCGTGTCATGACGACGGTCAGCCTCTCGGCGTCCGGGACCGTCCAGAGGAGGGACCACGAGTGCACCTCGCGCAGGATGTACGTCCCGTTTCTCACGTCGGTGACGACGCCCTCCTTGCCCGCCTCGGCGTCGTGGACCTGGTCGCCGACCCAGGGGGTCCTCTCCTCGGTCATCGGGCCGGCTCGCTCTTCAGCTCGGCCCAGACTTGTTTGCCCCACCGGTGGAGGTCGGTGCCCCAGCGTTCGGCCAGAGCGTCGACCAGGAGGAGTCCCCGGCCTCGGACCTGATCGCCGTCGGAGTCGGTCCGCAGCACCGGGATGCTCTTCGAGCGGTCGACGACGCCGATGCGAACGTGATTGTCGGTGAGCCGTGAAACGACCACGCGGATCGAGGAGAGCCGCCCGTGTTCCACCGCGTTCGAGACCAGCTCGGTCACCACGACCATGGCGTCATCGGTCTGTTCCTCCAGGCCCCAGGCGGCCAGCGCGGTACGGACGAGCCTTCGGGCCGCGGCTGCGCTCTCCGGTTCTCGGGGGAGAGTCTCGGAGTAGCCGGGATGCCCCGTAGGGCGTGGCGTTGCCATCACGGTCATCAGGACCCCTTGGGTGTGGTTGCGATGTAGCCGTACCCGAGTGAACGGCTCGCGGCCTCCCAGGGGCAGGAAAAGCTCTTGGCGTGTGCGTCGGCACCCACCGGAAATTTCTCCGCATCCCTGCTACCGACGGGCACCAGGTCACTACCGTGGGTATGTGACGGGGAACGAAAGCCTCAGCAGCGTCATGCACGAGAACGGCCTCACCCAGGCCGAGTTGGCGGACAGGGTGAACGCGCACCTGGTCAGTGCGGGATACGACGGAACGGTCGGCGACCGCACCGTCCGCAACTGGCTGACCGGGAGGACCGCGTGGCCGCACCCCAGACAGCGTGAGGCGTTGGAAGCGGTATTCGGCCGTGCCGCCGAGGAGTTGGGCTTCAGCCCGCCGGCGCGCAGGCGACGCACCTCGAACCCTTCGGAGGACCCCGTGAGGCGCCGGAACTTCCTCACCGCCGTCAGCGGCACGACGGCCGCCGTGGCGGTCCCCCGCGTCGGAGTCCCGCCCCGGGTGGGCACCTCCGATGTCCTCCGCCTCCGCAGCGGCCTGGACGCCCTGATGGCTCTGGACGACAGCAGGGGAGGCCACGAGGACCTGGAGCGGGCCGCGCTGGCCGGAGCCGCCGAGGCATTGGGGAAGCAGAAGCTCGCGGCCACCCAGCGCATCCGCCTCCGGCTCTTCTCCGTCGCCGCCGACTACACCGCCACGGCTGCCTGGAGCGCCTTGGACGCCCGCCGGTCGGACCGCGCGTACGCCCTGCTGGGAAAGGCCCTGTACTTGGCGGGGATGGCCCAGGACTCCGTGGCGGAACTGAGGATCTGGAACTCGTACGCCATGCTGGCCCACCAGCGCGGGGAGCGTACGGAGGCCGTCGACTCCGCCCGGGCGGCCCAGGCGGCCCCGATCACCAGGCGGGACCCGTTCTTCGCTTCCCTGGCCCACGCTCGTACGGCCATCGGCCACTCGAACCTCGGTGACCGCCAGGCCGCCATCCGCTCCCTGGGGCACGCCGAGGAAGCCCTGGGCAAGGCGGAACCGGACCGGCCCAGACCCAGCTGGACGGCCTTCTACGGGGCAGCTGAGCTGACGGCGATGACGGCCATCGTCCGGGACCGGATCGGGGACTCCGCCGAGGCCGAGGCCGCCTCCCACAAGGCTCTGGGGGCGATTCCCGAGCAGTTCCGCAGGAACAGGGCCCTGGCCACCGCACGACTCGCCCTGGCCCAGCTCCACCAGCGGGACATCGACCAGGCGTGCGCCACGGCATCCAGCGTGTTCGAGCTGATGAAGGGCTCGCCGCTGCCGGGAAGGATGCGGTCCCTCCTCGGCGACTACTACCGCGACTTGATCACCCTTGCGCCGGACGCGGCAGTCGCACAAGAGTGGGGAGACCGCTATCGAGCCGAATGGAGGCGAGCTTGAGCGCCACCGGTCCGGACATCCGCCGCTTCGCCCACAAGGACCTCCCGCAGATCCGCCAGGCCCTGATCGACGTGCACGCCGACGCCTACGCCGATGCGATGGACGACGAGTTCAACCAGCGCTTTCCCTGGTTCGTGGATCACTGGGGCGGACACCCCGGGTTCGTCTGCGTGATCGCCTACGACGGTGAGGAGCCGGTGGCCTTCGCCTACGGAGCCCCGGCGAACCCGGGACGGGAGTGGTGGCGTGAGCATCTGGATCCCGCCCCGGAGAAGAGCCGGACGTTCTCCTTCTCCGAGCTGGCCGTCCGGACGAAGTGGCGGAAGACCGGGACGGCCGAGCTGGTGAGCCGGGCACTCCTGGAGGACCGGGACGAAGACCTCGTGGTACTGCTCGTCGACCTCGAACACCCCAAGGTCCAGCAGAGGTACGAGTCGTGGGGCTTCCGGAAGGTCGGGGACCGACAGCCCTTCCCGGACTCCCCGGTGTACGCCGTCATGCTGGCCGAACTACCGCTGGAGCAGGGAGCGGAAACGGCCTCGTCCACCAGGTGACCAAGGAGCTGTGAGGAGCCCGATGATCACCCCCACGCCCATTCTCTGGCGCAAGTCGTCCTATTCCGGTGGTGGCGAAGGCAACGCCTGTGTCGAAGTGGCCCGCCGCCACCGCACAGCCGTCCGCGACTCCAAGGACCCCTCCCGCGGCGCCCTCTCCTTCCCCGCCCCCGTCTTCGCCGCCTTCGTCGGCGCCCTCAAGGAAAGCCGAGGGCGCCCGGCGTAGTCACCGGGCGCCCTCGGGACGTCATGGTCCCGGCGCGAACGTCGTCGGCCCGGACAACGGGCACTGCTCCCCGCACCCGCGGGGATGGTCCCCCGGCCCGGACCCGCGAGCTGGTCCACGAGACCTGCTCCCGCATCCACGGGGATGGCCCCTTGCCGTCCTTGGACAGCCGCACGCCGACGCCCTGCTCCCCGCACCCGCAGGGATTCCCCGGCCCCTCGTAGACTGGTCGCTTCGACGAGCACTGCTCCCCGCACCCGCGGGGATGGCCCCCGCCCACGACGGACCCCACGGATCCGCCGACCTGCTCCCCGCACCCGCGGGGATGGTCCCTCCGGCGAGGCGTCCCGCCCGTCGGCGATCGCTGCTCCCGCACCCGCGGGGATGATCCCACGCGCTGCTGCTGGTCCTTGTCCAGCTGCGCCTGCTCCCCGCACCCACGGGGATGTTCCCCCTGGCTACTGCAAGGAGGAGGGCGTCCGCCCCTGCTCCCCGCACCCGCGGGGATGGTCCCGAGAACTAGGAGGTCACCCCTTGTCCGGAGAACTGCTCCCCGCACCCGCGAGGATGGTTCCAACGTCGTCCACGGGCTTCTACAGCGCGAGGACTGCTCCCCGCACCCGCGGGGATACACCTGCGCGGAGGTATCCCCTGTCCGGCCCGTTGCTCATCGCTCCGGCTGGATGGTCACCCGGCAGCCGGAGCAGCCGGGACAATCGCAGGAGCGCTGCCGTTCCTCAAGCCTCAAGCCGCACCCAGCTCGCACCACACGTACTTCCCCTGGTTGCCGTCCCTCGTCAGTGGCTGCCAGCCCCAGACGTCGGCGCAGGCGCGGACGAGGGTCAGACCCCGGCCGCCCTCCCGCTCCAGGGCGGGGACGAAGGACTGCGGGGGCTCGGGCGGCGTCGGGTCCGCGTCCCAGGCGCCGATCCGCAGGACCCCGGACCCGGACCAGCGCACCCGCAGGGCGGCCGGCCCCTTGGTGTGCCGTACGGCGTTGGAGACCAGCTCCGTCGCCAGCAGCTCCGCCACGTCGACCAGGCGGATCAGGCCGTGCACGGTGAGGATCAGGCGCAGGGTGCGGCGGCAGACGGTGACGGCTCTCGGGTCGTTCGGGATGTACAGGGAGTACTCCCACGGTTCGTTCTCGGGCATGCGACCTCCGTTGACGTGAAGGGGAGTCGAGGCGTGCGGCAGTCACGGAGTGCGGTGTCATTGCCGGCCCGTCATGGCAGGACGGAGCGGTGCGCTTCCAGCACCCGGACGCACAGAGTGTTGGCTCCGTGACTGAAGGTAGGTCTAAAGCTTCATGTTGAGCAAGTCGCTCGCGTAATCAGACCCCGAACGAGTCGGGTGCACAGGCGCACGTGATCGGAGAGCAGTCGATGGCCCTGAGGCGCGAACCCACCGCCCGCCAGACGAGGCTGGCGACCGAGCTGCGCCGACTTCGCGACGCGGCGGGTCTCTCCGCCCGGGAAGCGGCGGCACTGCTCGGGGTGAGCCCTGTCCAGATCAGCCACATCGAGTCCGCCCTCGCGGGGGTGAGCGAGGAGCGACTGCGTCGGCTCGCCACCAACTACGCCTGCGCGGACACCGAGCTGATCGACACGCTGGTGGCCATGGCGACCGAGCGCACCCGGGGCTGGTGGGAGGAGTACCGAGGTCTCCTGCCCGCCATCTACCTGGATCTCGCCGAGCTGGAGCACCACGCCGTGTTCCGGCGTGACGTGGCGGTCATCCATGTCCCGGGGCTCTTCCAGACGGAGGACTACGCCCGCGCCCTCTTCGCTTACATGAACCCGGAGTTCCCGGACACGGAAGTGGATCACCGGGTCGAGCACAGGATGCGGCGGAAGGTCATCATCGAGGGCCCCGAGCCGATCCCGTACGAGACCGTGATACACGAAGCGGCGCTGCGCATCAGGGTCGCCGGGCGTGCGGCGACACGCGCTCAGCTCGCACGCGTTCTGGAGATGTCCGACGCCGACCACGTCACCGTCAGGGTCGTCCCCTTCGCGCTGGACGACTTCGCGGGCGCGGGGAGCACCATGGTGCACCTCGGCGGACCGGTCCCGCGCCTGGACACCGTGGTGCGCGACGCCCCCCATGGCACGGCCTTCCTGGACGGCGAAGCCCAGTTGGAGCACTTCCGGCGGCTGTTTCGTAGGGTGAGGGACGGGGCACTCGCACCGGAGCCGTCACGTGACCTCATTCATCAGCTGGCCAAGGAGCTGTGAGGTATCCGATGATCACCCCCACGCCCACCCCCTGGCGCAAGTCCTCCTACTCGGGCGGTGGAGAGGGCAACGACTGCGTGGAGGTCGCGGAGCTGGGCCACCGCACAGCCGTCCGCGACTCCAAGGACCCCTCCCGCGGCGCCCTCTCCTTCCCCGCCCCCGCCTTCGCCGCCTTCGTCGGGGCGCTCAAGGAACGCGGAGGGCGCCCGGTGTAGCACCGGGCGCCCTCCGCAAGAGACGTACCGCCTACTCGCCGGCCGCCGCGTCCGCGGCCTGGGCCTTCAGGGCGCGCTCGATGCCCGAGCGGGACTCCGAGACCAGCCGGCGCAGGGCCGCGTTCGGCTCGGCGGAGGCCAGCCAGGCGTCCGTGCGGTCCAGGGTCTCCTGGGAGACCTGCACCGACGGGTACAGGCCGACCGCGATCTGCTGGGCCATCTCGTGCGAACGGGACTCCCAGACGCCCTTCAGCGCCTCGAAGTACCGCTCCGTGTACGGCGCCAGCAGCTCGCGCTGGTCGGTCTGGACGAAGCCGGCGATGACCGCCTCCTGCACGGCGTTCGGCAGCTTGTCGGACTCCACGACCGACTCCCAGGCCTCCGCCTTGGCCGCCTCGGTCGGGCGGGCGGCGCGCGCGGTGGCGGCGTGGCGCTCACCGGCGGCCGTCTTGTCCCGCTCGTACTCGGCGGCGATCTCCGCACCGCCGAACCGGCCCACGGCCGCCAGCCGCTGCACGAACGCCCAGCGCAGCTCGGTGTCGACGGCCAGGCCCTCGATCGTCTGCGTGCCGTCCAGCAGCGCGTCCAGCAGGTCCAGCTGCTCCGGCGTGCGCGCCGTCGCCGCGAAGGCCCGCGCCCACGCCAGCTGGTGGTCGCTGCCCGGCTCGGCGGCGCGCAGGTGGGCCAGCGTCGCCTCGGTCCAGCGGGCGAGCAGCGTCTCGCGGGCGGTCGGGGCGGCGTACTGGTCGATGGCCAGCTTCACCTGGCGGTGCAGCGACTGCACGACGCCGATGTCGGACTCCTTGCCGATGCCGGCGAGGACCAGGGCGAGGTAGTCGCGGGTGGCGAGTTCCGCGTCGCGGGTCATGTCCCAGGCCGACGCCCAGCACAGGGCGCGCGGCAGCGACTCGGTGAAGTCGCCGAGGTGCTCGGTGACCACCGCGAGGGACCGCTCGTCCAGGCGGACCTTGGCGTACGACAGGTCGTCGTCGTTCAGGAGCAGCACCGCCGGGCGGGCCTTGCCGACCAGCTGCGGTACGGCCGTCAGCTCGCCGTCCACGTCCAGCTCGACGCGGTCGCCGCGCACCAGCTTGCCGTCGGCGTCCAGGTCGTAGGAGCCGATCGCGATGCGGTGGGGCCGCAGCGTCGGCTCGCCCTTCGCGCCGGCCGGGAGCGCCGGGGCCTCCTGGCGGACGGCGAAGGAGGTGATGACCCCGTCCGCGTCCGTCTCGATCTCCGGGCGCAGCACGTTGATGCCGGCGGTCTCCAGCCACGCCTTCGACCAGGTCTTCAGGTCGCGGCCGGAGGTCTCCTCCAGCGCGCCCAGCAGGTCGGACAGGCGCGTGTTGCCGAACGCGTGCCGCTTGAAGTACGCCTGCACGCCCCGGAAGAACGCGTCCTCACCGACGTACGCCACCAACTGCTTCAGCACCGAAGCGCCCTTGGCGTAGGTGATGCCGTCGAAGTTGACGAGCACGTCGTCCAGGTCGCGGATGTCCGCCATGATCGGGTGCGTGGACGGCAGCTGGTCCTGCCGGTACGCCCAGGTCTTCATCTGGTTGGCGAACGTCGTCCACGAGTGCGGCCACTTGGAGCCGGGCGCGTCGGCCTGGCAGGCGGCCTCGGCGAAGGTGGCGAACGACTCGTTCAGCCACAGGTCGTTCCACCACTCCATGGTGACCAGGTCGCCGAACCACATGTGCGCCAGCTCGTGCAGGATCGTCGCCGCCCGCACCTCGTACGCGGCGTCCGTCACCTTGGAGCGGAACACGTACTGGTCGCGGATGGTGACCGCGCCCGCGTTCTCCATCGCGCCCGCGTTGAACTCGGGCACGAAGAGCTGGTCGTACTTCTTGAAGGGGTACGGGTAGTCGAACTTCTCCTGGAACCAGTCGAAGCCCTGCCGGGTCACCTCGAAGATGGCGTCCGCGTCGAGGTGCTCGGCGAGCGAGGGCCGGCAGTAGATGCCGAGCGGGACGGAGTGGCCGTCCTTCTCGTACGTGCTGTGCACCGCGTGGTACGGGCCGGCGATCAGCGCCGTGATGTACGTCGAGATGCGCGGGGTCGGCTCGAAGGACCAGACGTTGTCCTTCGGCTCGGGGGTGGGCGAGTTGGAGATGACCGTCCAGCCCTCGGGGGCCTTCACGGTGAACCGGAAGGTCGCCTTCAGGTCCGGCTGCTCGAAGCTCGCGAAGACGCGGCGGGCGTCCGGCACCTCGAACTGGGTGTAGAGGTACGCCTGGTCGTCGACCGGGTCGACGAACCGGTGCAGGCCCTCACCGGTGTTGGTGTACGCGCAGTCGGCGACGACGCGCAGGACGTTGCGGCCCTCCAGCAGCCCCGGCAGGGCGATGCGGGAGTCCTGGAACACCTCGGCGGGGTCGAGGGCGTCGCCGTTCAGCGTCACCTCGTGGACCGTCGGCGCGACCAGGTCGATGAAGGACTCGCCGCCGCCCTCGGCGACGTCGAAGCGCACCGTGGTCACGGACCGGTAGGTCCCTCCCTCTTGCGCGCCGGTGAGATCGAGCTCGATCTCGTACGAGTCAACGGTCAGCAGCTTCGCCCGCTGCTGCGCCTCTTCGCGAGTCAGGTTTGTGCCAGGCACGCGGTCATCTCCTCGTGATGTGTGGATTGCGCCATCCTTCCACGTGATCCGCACGGAACGCGATGACCGTTTCCCGCCGGGGAACGCGCGACGGCCCGACCGTGGCGTTCGCCCACGTCCGGGCCGTCGGGTGCGGCCGCCGCGTCCTCGCGGGGCCGGGCGGGGTCAGCCCTTCAGCTCGGCCGCCACCAGCTCCGCGATCTGCACCGCGTTCAGGGCCGCGCCCTTGCGCAGGTTGTCGTTGGAGACGAACAGGGCGAGGCCGTTCTCGACGGTCTCGTCCTGCCGGATGCGGCCCACGTACGACGGGTCCTGGCCGGCGGCCTGCAGCGGGGTCGGCACCTCGGTGAGCGCGACGCCGGGGGCGCCGGCCAGCAGCTCCTTGGCGCGCTCCACGCTGATCGGGCGGGCGAAGCGGGCGTTGATCTGGAGGGAGTGGCCGCTGAAGACGGGCACGCGCACGCAGGTGCCGGAGACCTTCAGCCCGGGGATCTCCAGGATCTTGCGGGACTCGTGGCGGAGCTTCTGCTCCTCGTCCGTCTCGTGCAGACCGTCGTCGACGATCGATCCGGCCAGCGGCAGCACGTTGTACGCGATCGGCGCCACGTACTTCTCCGGCTTCGGGAACTCGGCCGCCGAACCGTCGTGGGTGAGCTTCGGGGCGTCCTCGCCGACCTTCTTGATCTGCTCGAACAGCTCGTCCACGCCGGCCAGGCCGGAACCGGAGACCGCCTGGTAGGTGGCGACGACGAGGGCCTCGAGGCCCGCCTCCGCGTGCAGCGGACGCAGGACCGGCATCGCGGCCATCGTGGTGCAGTTCGGGTTGGCGATGATGCCCTTGGGGCGGTCGGCGATCGCGTGCGGGTTCACCTCGGAGACCACGAGGGGGACCTCGGGGTCGCGACGCCAGGCGGAGGAGTTGTCGATCACGACCGGGCCCTGGGAGGCGACCTTCTCGGCCAGTGCCTTGGAGGTGGCGCCGCCCGCGGAGAACAGCACGATGTCCAGCCCGGAGTAGTCGGCGGTGGCCGCGTCCTCCACCGTGACGCCGTCCAGCTCCTTGCCGGCGGAGCGGGCCGAGGCGAACAGGCGCAGCTCGGTGACCGGGAAGTTCCGCTCCGCGAGGATCCTGCGCATGACCGTGCCGACCTGACCGGTGGCTCCGACGATTCCGACCCTCACGGTGACTCCTTCTCGCGACGTGCGTGCACCCGGCCGGGCGGGCGGGGCCCTTCCATCATGCGGGGATTCCCGGCCGGTGTGTCCAATCGTTTGCCCGAGGAGCGGACGGGCAACCCCGTCAGCCGATCTTCTCGATCACCCACTGACCGAGCGCCCGGACGTGGAGGAATCCTTCCGAGACGAGGTAGGGGCCGGAAGTTGCGGTGATTTTCCGCCGCGGGAACAGATTTTCGTCGAGCTGGTAGAGGTGCTGGATGCCGCTCGTGGAGGCGTACGACACCTCGACGTCGGGCCCGGTGTGACGTACGACTCCATACGCGGTGCCCTCGGTCCGCGCGCCCAGCAGGGGAGCCTCGGTGAAGGCGGTGGGCTCCAGCCGCCACTTCGTGGACTCCTGGCAGTTGACGATCACGAAGCAGGTGCCGCCCGGATCGACCCAGACGGGGCCGAGCGCGGGCCGGTGCAGGTCCCCGACGTCGGCGATGATCGCCGACTTGCCGAACGGGTGGTTCCAGGCGTACGCGGTGAGAGTTCCCTTCTTCGCACGGGAGACGCGCCGCAGGGTCATCAGCGTCGGCGGGCCCTGGTAGCGCAGCACCGTGGTGCCCCGGCCCTCCACCGGGCCGGTGATCAGCGGGGCCTGCTCCTCGGGCAGGAGCTGGAGGCTCCACTGCCCGGGGTACCTGATGTGCACGGACCTCTCGGGGGAGCCCGCGCCGAAGGTCTGTGCGGTGCCGCGGACGCCGTGGGTGTGGGTGTTCAGCCACTCGGTCTCGTCGCCGTACTCGTCCACCGCACGGACCTCGACGTCGTACCGGTGCTCGGCCTCCTTGAACTCGTACCGCACCAGCGCCGGCCGGCCCGGGCGGAGGCTGACCAGGGTGATCTTCTTGTCGCCCCTGCCCTCGTACACGCCGGCCGCCCGCGGTCTCCACCCGGCGCGGGTGTTCTCCGGTTCGACCGTCAGCTCCCACCGGTGCCGGCTCTTGTCGATCGCGAGCAGGACGGGTCCCTCGGGGATCCGGACGGTCTCCTTGACCCGGCGGCCGTTCCAGGCGTGGACCAGCTGTTCGGCGGGGCGCCTCAGCTCCTCGGGGGAGTCGCCCGCGTAGGAGTTGAGCTGGAACCAGCCGTCGCCCTTGTCGGTCGCCCGCACCTTCATCTCGGCCGCGGGGCCCGTGTGGAGGAAGACCTCGCGGCCGCTGCCCTGGATGGTCCCGGCGGTGAGCCGGCGGGCCGCCGACAGGGGCAGGACGGTCAGCTCCCACTTCCCGGAGTGGCGCACCTTCAGCTTCACCGGGCCGCCCTTGCGGGGCGGTACGAGCAGGGCCCGGCCGTAGTGGTCGGGCAGGTCGTTGCAGAAGACGTCGTCCTCGCGGCCGGGGATCTGGACGTGCAGGAAGCGGTACTCCTGGACCCTGGCCTCGAGGATCACCGGTCCCGAGTCCGGCGGGAACGGCAGGTCCACGATGACCGTCTTCTCGTTCTTGCCGGTGAAGGTGAGCGGCTCGAACTCGAAGGGCTCGCCTCCCCAGGAGGGGACGTCGTCGGCCAGGACGGTGGCGTCGGACGGGACGGTGGCGTCGGACGGGACGGCGGCGGGCGCGGTGCCGGAGGGCACGGCGGCGGGCGGGGCCGTGACGGGCGCCGGGCCGGGGACGGCCGCGGGTGCGGTGGCGGGTGCGGTGGCGGGCGGGGTGAAGGCCGGGACCGCGGGCCCCGGCAGGACGGGCTCCGCCGCGGTGGGCACGGGCATCGCGGACACGGCGCCCCCCGCGGGCACCGGCCCCGTCTTGCCCACACCCGTCAGCGGCACGGGTCCGGACACCGGCACGGGCCCGGACACCGGCACGGCGGCGACCGGTGCCGCCGGTCCGGCCGCCTGCGCGACCGGTGCCGCCGGTCCGGCCGTCGCGGGCTCCGCGACCACCACCCCGAAGTCCGTCGCCAGTCCCGCCAGCCCCGAGTCGTAGCCCTGGCCCACCGCGCGGAACCGCCACGCCCCGTCGCGCCGGTAGAACTCCCCGAGCACGAAGGCCGTCTCGCTGGAGGCGTCCGTCACGTCGTAGTGGGCCACCATCGCGCCGTCGGGCGCCACCACCTGCGCGTACAGGCCGGGGACCTGCCCGAACACCCCGTCGTCGCAGGATCCGGCGATCAGCACCCGCTGGACGGCCGCCTCGATCCGCGGCAGGTCCAGCTCCAGCCACTCGGCGAGCTGCCCGCCGCCCTCCCCGGTGCCCACGTGCCGTACGGCACCGGACGGATGCGCGACCTGGCCGTGGAAGACGATGTCGGCGTCGCCGCGCACCGAGCCGGCCGCGTCGAGCAGCAGGGCGGCGGCCTCCACGGCGGGCACCCCCGGCCCCCGGCTGTGACCCACGGCGATCCGCAACGGGGCGGTGGGGACAGGGGTGTTGGCGCCCTTGATGATGTGCGTCATGGGGCACATCGTGACAGTGAGGACGGTGTGAAGAAAAGATCTACGGTGCGGAGCCGGGCGCTCCGCCGCACCCTCACCCGGGACAGCCGATCCGGAGGCGGGCACGGCGAAGGGGGCGGGCGCTTCGCTGAGCGCCCGCCCCCTCGGTGTCCGCCGTGCCGGACCCCGGACCCCGGACTCCGGACTACGGCACGACCTTGCCGATCCGTACGCTGCCCAGGCCCGCGACCGTGCCGCGCGCGTTGACCAGCTGGACCTGGCCGAAGAACTCACGGCCCTCCGGCGCGGCGGCCAGCGCGGTCGCGCCGGCCGTGACCGTCGCCGAGTCGCCCGTGCCGAGCTTCACCGGCGCCGAGCCGTCCACGGTGACCGAGCCGAGGGACGCGGCGAAGTACACGTCCCGGTAGTCGTACGCGGTGGAGCCGGACGGCACCGAGTAGCCGGCGACCTTGACGGTGTACGTGCCGGCGGCCGGGGACGGGATGGACACCGACTCCTGCGAGTCGCCGTCGGCGGACTGGCCGACGACCCTGCCGCTCTTGTCGTAGACGGTCAGGTCCAGGTCGGCGGCGGTGTCGGAGACGCCCCCGATGGCGACGTCGAGCGACGTGGCGCCCGCGGGCACCTCGACCGTGGAGGTGGCCGTCTCACCCTGCCTGATCGTCGGGCGGGACGTGGCGGCCGAGCCGAGCGGGCCGCCGACCAGCTTGCCCTCCAGCGCGGCGAACTCGTTGGTCACCTTCCAGGACGCGGTCGCCGGGGTGCCCGCCTTCGCCTCGGGCACGGTCACGACCTGCGGGTCGAAGGAGGCGCCGAGGACCGTGACGTCCAGCTCGTACGGGTTGTCCAGCAGCGGCGAGGTGCGCCGCGACTCGACCTCGATCTCCCAGACGCCGGGCTGCGGGTCGGCGTACGCGCGCACGTCGGGCCGGCAGCCGTTGCCGTCGAGGTAGTTGTTGTAGCAGTACGGCGTGGAGGTGGGGTCCATCGCGACGCCGTACGGGTGGAGCGAGACGAACCGGGTCTGGCTCTTGTCCTTCAGCCCGCTCATCGCCACCTCGAGCGTCTTCGCGCCCTCGGGGACGGTCACGAAGTACGACTGCGTGCTGTTGCGCTGCACGGAGCCCTTCGCGGAGAAGGTGTGCTCCAGCGGCGCCGAGACCACGACCGTGGTCATGACCTGCTTGTCGACGCCCTCGGTGCGCGGGTCGTCGACCTCCAGGATCGCGCTCTTGAGACCCGCGGAGCCCGGCCGCGCCTCGACCCTGACGGTCACCGGCTCGTTCAGCGGCAGCCTCACCTCGTCGGAGCCGACGATCCGGAAGGTGCGCCCGGCGTTGTTCTCGAAGTCCAGCTCGTGCCGGATCGCCCTGTCGGCGCCGGTGGTGCGGGTGAGCGTGATCTCGTACGTCTTCTTCTCGCCCGCCTTCAGACCGCCCTCGCGGTCGTACAGGCCGGTGCCGTACCCCGGGGTCTTCAGGAACTGGTCGATCGCGGTGTCGACCGGCGCCTTGACCGTGTACTCGTGCGCGGTGACGCCCTTGCGGATCACCTTCCAGGCGTCCACCACGTCAATCAGGCCCGCGCCCTCCTCGTACGCCTGCACGCCCTTGATGTGCTCGGCGGTGGAGGTCAGCGCGGTGCGCAGCTTCGCCGGGGAGAGGTCGATGCCCTCGCGCTTCGCGGCGGACAGCAGCAGCGCGGCGGCGCCGGCGGCCTGCGGGGAGGCCATCGAGGTGCCCTGGAGCATGCCGTAACCGGCCGGCAGGGCGTAGCCCGCCTCCGGGACCGGGGCGCCGGGGACCCAGGTCTGGATGGTGTTGACCGCGGCGCCGGGCGCGGTCAGCGTCGGCGTGAAGCCGCCGTCCTCACGCGGGCCGCGCGAGGAGAACGGCATCATGGCGTACTTCTTCTCCACCACGGAGCCGTAGTTGGAGGCCCAGGTCTCCCTGGAGATGGACGCGCCGACCGAGATGACCTTGTCGGCCAGGCTCGGGTCGCCGATGGTGTTGGCGCCGGGGCCGGAGTTGCCCGCGGAGATCACGAGCTGGACGCCGTAGGTGTCGATGAGCCGCGTGTACAGCTCGGCGCGCGCGTTGTTGCCGTCGTTCAGCGCCGGGAGGCCGCCGATCGACATGTTGACGATGTCGACGCCGCGGTTCTTGACGAGGTCCATCATGCCCTCGGTGAGCGCGACGTTGGTGCAGCCGCCGGACCAGGAGCAGGCGCGCGAGGAGACGATCTTCGCGCCGGGGGCCGCGCCGTTCATCCGCCCGCCGAACAGGCCGTGGGCGGCGGCGAGGCCGGCCACGTGCGAGCCGTGCGAGCCCTCGATGACGCCGATGTTGACGAAGTCGGCCTTGGCGCCGGAGCCGCCGACGACGACGTCCTTGCGGATCTCGACCACGAACGGCTGGCGCTCGGCCACCTCCGTCTTCGGGTCGTCGGTGCCGAACCACCCGATCTGGAAGCCGTCCTTGTACGGCTTCATCGGGGTGTCGTCGCCGAAGTCGTGGTTGTTGTTCAGGTCGACGCGGACCGTGCCGGCCTGCGCGTCGTACAGGACGCCCCAGGAGTCGGTGGTGTCGCCGTCCCGGTTCGCGTCGCCCGCGGCGTCGCCGCCGGCGGTGACGGCCTCCCGGAAGACGTTGATCCGGTACGACCCGGCGGGCGCCGTCCAGCTCTGCCCGCCGTAGGTGAAGGCGGGGCCGGAGACGGCGGTGTCCATGCGCCGCCAGGTGGCGTCCCCGTCGACGACCGGGTCGGTCGCGGTGACCCAGTCGACGATCTTGCGTTCGCCGGTGGTGGTCCTCTGCAGCGCCGGGTGGGCGAGGTCCACGCCCGAGTCGAGGATGCCGATGGTGACACCGCGGCCGTCCGCCTTCGGGTTCTTCTTCACGAAGTCGACGGCGCCCGTCTCGAAGGACGGGTTGTACGGGTTCTCGGCGGGCGTGTTCCGGTCCGGCGCCGGGTAGGAACGGCCCTTGTGCGAGGCGCCCTTCGCCGTGTCCGCGCCCGGCGTCGGGTCGTCCAGCGGGATCTCGTCGCGCAGGTCGATGCCGTGCACGGAGGAGAGCTTCGCGGCGGCCGCGATGGCCGAGTCCGCCTTGGCGAGGGGGACGGTGGCGCGGACGTAGCCGAGCTCGTCGTCGGTCCGGCCCACGGCGCCGCCGCCGACGGAGTTCAGCTCCTTCGCGACCTGCTCGGTCCGGCCGGGCGCGGTGGCGACCATCATCGTGACGCTCTTCTCGCCGTCGGCCTTCGCCTCGGCGAGCCGGTCCGCGTCGTCCGAACCGAGCTTCTCGTGCGCGGACTTGACGGAGGCGTCGGCGGGCGGCACGGTTCCGTTGCCCGGACCGTCGGCCGCGAGGGCCAGGGGGAGCGGCCCGGCCGCGCAGAGCGCGGCGACGAGACCCGCGGCCACGGCCATGCGGGTCGCGCGTCTCGCGCCCGGTATCGGTTCGCGCTGGGGGGTGTGGGTCATCGGCATCCCTTGTAAGAGGAAAGAACGGGCGTGTACGGCCAGGGCCGATCGGCCCTGGCCGAGAAGGTCCGGAAGGTGATCCCGGACGATCGCTCAGCCTTACGCAAGGGATAGTTGTTTGGGGAGAGTTGACCGTGACGTCAAGGAGCCATGGCGTACTCCCGCCATACGCCATCGGGGACGCAAGGGACGGTCCATGACAATCCCGTCCCCTGGAGATCCCGTGGAGGCCCCGGTCCGCGGTGGCCCCGGAGCAGGGCGTTCCCGGTCCGCGGCGGTCCCGCGCACACGAGGAGGGACCGGCGGGCAGCCGCGCCCGCCGGTCCCTCCTCTCCCCTCCTGGTGCCGCCCCGGCCCGTCACTACCGGGGCAGCACCACGACGTACGCGGCGGGTTCCCGGTCCCCGGCCGCCGCCAACGCCGTACGGACGACGACCGCCTGCTGCTCGGGCGAGTCCCGCAGCTTGCGCGGCGTGAGGTGCACGACCGTGATGCCCAGCCGCTCCAGACGCTCGCGTTTGCGGACGTGCTCCGGCCACAGCGCGTCGCCCTCCTGGCGGTGGGCCCGCGTGTCCAGCTCCAGGGCGACCGCCTGCTCGGGCCAGTAGGCGTCCAGGGAGCCGAGGCGGGGGCCGCCGGGCAGGCGCAGCTCGACGTTCCACACCGGCTCCGGCAGTCCGTGCTCGCGCACCATCCGGTACAGGCGCTGTTCGGCGAGGGCCCGCCCCTCCGCCACCAGCGAGTCCACGGCGTCCACCACGTGCGGCCGGCTCAGCAGCCGCGCCCGGTTCAGCTCCCGCACCACCGCCGCCGGCTCGCAGTGTCCGCCGCGCACCGCCTCCGTCAGCAGCCGGTGCACGGTGGCGGCGTCCGTCAGCTGCGCCACCGCGTCCGCCAGCGCCCGCGCCACCGGCGCCACCGGCACCCCGGTCACCTGCTCGGCGACCGGCAGCGCCGCCGTGCGCACGATCCGCGCGCAGCCCGTCGAACGCAGCCGGCGCGTCCGCGGCACCAGGACGTCGAAGGCGTCCAGGGCCGGCAGCGGGGGAGCGGCCCGGAAGCCGTGCAGGGTCAGCGCGGCCAGCCCCGTGATCATCGCCTCCGCGTGACCGGGCGCTGCCGCCCCCTTCTCCCCCTCCGCCCCCTTCTCCCCCTCCGCCCCGGGCTGCACCGGCACGCCGGGGGCCGCGCCGGCGGGCCGCTCCCGGGCCGCGTACAGCAGGGCCGCGTGCAGGCGCTCGTCGCCGGTCGGCGGGCCCGGGTGGAGCAGGACGACGTTCGGCAGCAGCCGCTGCCAGGGCCCGCCGGGGCGGCACCGCTCGTCGGTCTCGGCGGCCGGGACACCGTGCGCCCGCAGCTGCGCGGTCGTCATCAGGGGGCGCCGGCCCTCGGCCAGGTGACGGAGGGGGCGGGGGGAGAGCGGGGTGTTGTGCGTCATGACCGGGACTTTCCCGTGTCCGATCCGCCCCTTAACCGCTGTTACAAGCCCATCGCCGAATCGGGACAAGCCCGCCCTAAAGTACGGGTGTTCGGATGCCGAAAACCCCTGGTCCGCAAAGGTGCGGACCAGGGGTTACGGGCGCCTCTGCCCGAATTCCGTAACGATCACGGAACGCCAAGTCATTGGCCAAAGCTCACGGCCGTGGCCGGCCGCTCACCTCCCGCAGACGGCCACCGCCCTGCAGGGGCATCCCTCATCGCCCCCCGGCGGCGGCCGCGTCGCACGCCTGCCCCCGCAGCGCCCGCGCCAGGTCGTCCCGCGCCTCCAGCACCAGCCGGCGCAGCGCGGGGGCCGCGTCCTGGTGGGCCGACAGCCAGGCGTCCGTCGCGTCGAGGGTCTCCTGCGAGTCCCGCAGCGACGGGAACAGGCCGCGGACCACGTCCATGCCGATCTGGATCGACCGCTCGCTCCACACCCGCTCGATCGCCGCGAAGTACTTCTGGGCGTACGGCGCCAGCAGCTCCCGCTGCGAGGGCTGCGCGAAGCCCGCGATGGTCGCCTCCACCAGGGCGTTGGACAGCGCGTCGGACTCCACGACCTGTGCCCAGGCCTGCGCCTTCACCGCCGCCGAGGGGCGGGCCGCCAGGCAGCGCACCTGGTGCCGCTTGCCGGAGGCCGTGTCGTCCCGGGCCAGTTCGGCGGCCAGCACGTCCTCGCCGGCCTCGCCGTGCGCGGCGAGCGGCTCCAGGAACGCCCAGCGCAGCTCCTGGTCCACGTCCAGCCCGTCGATCTTCTCCGTGCCCTCCAGCAGGCCGCGCAGCAGCCGCAGGTCCGCCCCGTCGGAGGCGACCGCCGCGAAGAACCGCGCCCACGCCAGCTGCTGCTCGCTGCCCGGCACCGCCTCCCGCAGCTCCCGCAGCGCGCCCTCGCCCAGCAGCCGGCCGCAGGCCTCGCGCCCGTCGGGCGCCACGTAGTGCACCAGCGCCGACTGTGCCCAGGCGTGCAGCATCTGCAGGACGCCGATCTCGGACTCGCGCCCCGCGAAGCGCAGCACCAGCCCGGTGAAGTCCCGCGCCGGCAGCAGCGCGTCCCGCGTCATGTTCCACAGCGCCGACCAGCACAGGGCACGGGCCAGCGGGTCGGTCAGCGCGCCCAGGTGCTCGCGCAGCGTCGCCAGCGAGGTCTCGTCGAAGCGGGTCTTGCAGTACGTCAGGTCGTCGTCGTTGACGAGCACCAGCTCGGGCGCCTCGGCCCCGGTCAGCTCCGCCACGACCGTGCGCGGACCCTCGACGTCCACCTCGGCGCGCGCGTACCGCTCCAGGGCGCCCTCGGCCGTACGCCGGTACAGGCCCACCGCCACCCGGTGCGGGCGCAGCTCGGGGTGGGACTCGGCGGCCTCCTGCACGACCGCCAGCTCGTCGACGCGGCCCTCGGCGTCCAGCAGCACCTGCGGCGTCAGCGAGTTGATGCCGGCCGTCTGCAGCCAGGACCGCGCCCAGGCGGTCATGTCCCGCCCGCTGGTCTCCTCCAGCACCGACAGCAGGTCGCCCAGGCGCGTGTTGCCGTACGCGTGCCGCTTGAAGTAGCGCCGCGCGCCCTCCAGGAAGGCGTCCTGGCCGACGTACGCCACCAGCTGCTTGAGCACGCTCGCGCCCTTGGCGTACGTGATGCCGTCGAAGTTGAGCTTGGCGTCCTCCAGGTCACGGATGTCGGCCGTGATCGGGTGCGTGGAGGGAAGCTGGTCGGCGCGGTACGCCCACGCCTTGCGGCGGTTGGCGAACGTGATCCAGGCGTCCTTGAACCGGGTCGCGCCGCCATTGGCGAACGCGCCCATGAAGTCCGCGAAGGACTCCTTCAGCCACAGGTCGTCCCACCACTCCATGGTGACCAGGTCGCCGAACCACATGTGCGCCATCTCGTGCAGGATCGTGTTGGCGCGGCCCTCGTACGACGCCCGCGTCACCTTCCCGCGGAAGATGTACTCCTCCCGGAAGGTCACCATCCCCGGGTTCTCCATCGCGCCGAGGTTGTACTCGGGCACGAACGCCTGGTCGTACTTCCCGAAGGGGTACGGGTAGTCGAAGTGGTCGTGGAAGAAGTCCAGGCCCTGCTTGGTGATCAGGAAGACGTCGTCGGCGTCGAAGTGCGGCGCCAGGCCCTTGCGGCACATCGCGCCGAGCGGGATCTCCAGCCGCGTACCGTCCCCGAGCACGCGCTCGTAGGAGTCCGTGACGTAGTGGTACGGCCCCGCGACCACGCACGTGATGTACGTCGAGATCGGCTTCGTCTCCGCGAACCGCCACACCCCGTCGGCGAGTTCCCCGGCCCCGTTGCTCCACACCGTCCACTCCTCGGGCGCCCGCACCTCGAAGCGGAAGGGCGCCTTGAGGTCCGGCTGCTCGAAGTTCGCGAACACCCGGCGGGAGTCGGCCGGCTCGTACTGGGTGTACAGGTACACCTCGCCGTCCTCCGGGTCGACGAAGCGGTGCAGGCCCTCACCGGTGCGGGAGTACGCGCACTGGGCGTCGACCACCAGCTCGTTGTCGGCGGCCAGGTCCTCCAGGACGATCCGGGAGCCGTCGAAGACCTCGCTCGGGTCCAGGTCGCGGCCGTTGAGGGACACGGCGGTCACGCTCGGCGCGATCAGATCGGCGAAGCTGCTCGCGCCGGGCTCGTTGCAGCGGAAGCGGATCGTGGTGACGGAGCGGAAGGTGCGCGGCCCCGCGCCCTTCGCCTCACCGACGGCCGAGCGCACGTCGAGGGACACCTCGTACCCGTCGACGGACAGCAGGGCGGCCCGCTCCCGGGCCTCGTCGCGGGACAGATTCTCACCGGGCACGGGCGGCACTCCCTCGGGTGGTGTTCAGTATGCGGACGGCACCGATCCTGCCATGCGGCCCTGACGGGCGGCAGCCGGGAATGGGAGGGGTGAGCCGACGCGTTGCCAGGGGGAAAGCGCTCGGCCGTGCCCGTTCCACGAGGAGAGACATGTCGCAGAAGACCCCCGTCGACTTCTGGTTCGACCCGCTGTGCCCCTGGGCCTGGATGACCTCCCGCTGGGTCCTGGAGGTGGAGAAGCACCGGGACATCGAGGTCCGCTGGCATGTGATGAGCCTCGCCGTCCTCAACGAGGACAAGCTCGACGAGCTGCCCGCCGAGTACCGCGAGCTGCTCGAGACCAAGGCCTGGGGCCCGGTCCGCGTCGTCATCGCCGCCCGGGAGGAGCACGGCCCCGAGATCCTCGGCGACCTCTACACGGCCCTCGGCACCCGCTTCCACAACCAGGGCGAGGGACCGGAGAAGGAGGCGGTCGCCGCCGCCCTCAAGGACGTCGGCCTGCCCGAGTCCCTCATGGACCACTGGGACTCCACCCCCTACGAACCCCAGCTGCGCGCCTCCCACAAGGAGGGCATCGACAAGGTCGGCCAGGAGGTCGGCACCCCCGTCATCGCCGTTCCCGGCGCCGACGGCGGGCAGATCGCCTTCTTCGGCCCCGTCGTCACCCCCGCCCCCAAGGGCGAGGACGCGGTCCGTCTCTGGGACGGCACCCTCGCGGTCGCCTCGGTCCCCGGCTTCTACGAGATCAAGCGCACCCGCACCCAGGGCCCGGACTTCAGCAACCTGTGACGGGTCAGTCCAGGACGGGAACCTTGATGGGATCGGCGAAGGGCTTCTTGTTGAAGCCCGTACGCAGATTGCGGCACTGCTTGCCGGTGTCCGGGTCCAGCACGTTCTCGCAGAGCCAGAACTCGCCCACGCCGGCCCGGCCCAGCCGTTCCTTCAGCCAGTCCTGCTCCTTCTTGTTCAGCTGACGGTGCTGCTGGTCCGCGCGGCAGGTCCAGCAGTGGTCCTTCATCGTCCTCTGTGTCGCCATCACGACACTCTGCCCCGGACCACCGCATACCGGAAGCCCCCGCGAGTCACTCCCCCCGGAGGAGGGATGTCCGCTCGCGGGGGCTTCCCCGTTCCGCCCGCCGCCGTGAAGGGTGAGAAGACGATCACGAGGCGGGACGACTCAGAGGCCCAGGGGTGTCCGGTAGGCCGCGTGGTGCTTGTCGTGGTGCGGCTCGACGATCTCGGGGCTGATCGCGGGGGCCGGCGCGGAGTGGTCGTACGGCGGCTCAGGAAGCGTGCAGACGGGCATGACGGACCCCCTCCGGCCTCTTACTGCAACAGTATTGCAACTGCACGCTAGCAGCAGGAAGGGGCGTGGGTGTGCCGGGACGCGCGGAAAGGGGCCCCCGCACGGATCTTGGGTTCTCCGTGCGAGGGCCCCTCGGGGCGTCCGGGGCGTCCGGGGCGTCCGGGGCGTCCGGGGCGTCCGCGTGTCAGCCGCGCGCCCGCCGCCGCTGCCGGGCGTAGCCGACGGCCGCCAGGGCGAGCGTCAGCCCGCCCGTCGAGTACAGCTGCACCCGGGTGTCCGGCTCCCGGGCCATCAGCACGAACACCGCGGCCATGCCCGCCAGCGCCACCCACGTCAGCCACGGGAAGCCCCACATGCGCACCACCAGCTTCTCCGGCGCCTCCCGCTCCAGCCGGCGGCGCAGCCGCAGCTGGGAGACGGCGATGAAGATCCACACGACCAGGATGATCGCGCCGATCATGTTCAGCAGCCAGGCGAAGACGTCGTCGGGGCGCCAGTAGCTGAGCAGCACACAGCCGAAGCCGAAGAGGGAGGAGACGAGGACCGCGACCCGCGGCACCCCGCCCGACACCCGGCCCAGCGCCTTCGGACCCTGCCCGCGCTCGACCAGCGAGTAGCCGATGCGGGAGGCGCCGTAGATGTTGGCGTTCATCGCGCTCAGCAGCGCGACCAGCACGACGACGTTCATCAGCTGGCCGGCGCCGGGGATGCCGAGCTCGTCGAGGGCGGCGACGTACGGGCCCTTCGCCACGACCTCCTCGGAGTCCCAGGGGACCAGGGTGACGATGACCGCCATCGAGCCGATGTAGAACAGCGCGATGCGCCACATCGCCGTGCGCACGGCGCTCGCCACGCCCTTGACCGGGTTCTCCGACTCGGCCGCGGCGATGGTCACCGTCTCCAGGCCGCCGTAGGCGAACACCGAGGCGAGCAGGCCGATGATCAGGCCGTCACCGCCGTTGGGCAGGAAGTCGCTCAGGTGGGAGGTGCCGGGGGAGTCGGTGCCCGGCAGGACGCCGGCGATCGCCAGCACGCCCAGCACCAGGAACAGGGTGATCGCGCCGACCTTCAGGGCGGCGAACCAGAACTCGAACTCGCCGAAGTTCTTCACGGCGGCCAGGTTCGTCCCGCAGAACACCACCATGAACAGCGCCACCCACGCCCACTCGGGCGTGCCCGGCAGCCAGCCGTGGACGATCTGCGCCGCGCCGATGCCCTCCAGCCCGACGGCCGTGCACAGCAGCACCCAGAACGCCCAGCCCGCGGTGAAACCGGCCCAGGGGCCGATCGCCCGTTCGGCGTGCGCGGAGAAGGAGCCCGACGACGGATGGGCGGCGGACATCTCGCCCAGCATCCGCATCACCAGCATCACGAGGAGGCCGGAGAGGGCGTAGGCGACGACGATCGACGGACCGGCGGCGGCGATACCGGCGCCGGAGCCGACGAACAGCCCGGCGCCGATCACCCCGCCGAGGGCGATCATCGACAGGTGGCGCTGCTTGAGGCCGTGCGAGAGGGCGGCGTCGTCCGGCCGCGGTGGTGCCTCGACGGGGGTGGTGTGGGTCATGTGGCGGCTCGTCCCATACGTGGGGGCGGGGGCAAAAACGCCCACAGTCTCGGCCGTGCCGCCACCCGGCGACAGCGGACGCCCACCATACGGACGCCGACGATACGGAACGTGATCGTCCGATAGCTCGCCGGACCGGTCGCCCGCCCGTCTTTGGCGGAACCCCACAGCCTGCCCCGGACCCGGCCGGCCGCGCCCCGGGTGACGCCCACCTCCTCACCTTCGTGACCGGTGTCACCCCGGAGCAGGTGTGCCCCGCGTTCTTTGTCGGGAGCCCACCAAGCCTGCGCGGCGGCCTTTGTCGGTCGCTGCTCGTGATCGGTGCGGCCCGCTGGGATAGCGTCGCGGTGTCCCGACATGTCCACACCACCGCGGAGTCCCCATGAGCACCGCTGCCGTCCCCGCCCGCACCGGGCAGGTCCTCGCCGACCTCATCCCCTCCTCCCGAGTCCGGGACGTCGCGCTCGTGGCCGGCGGCGCCGTGCTCACCGGCATCGCCGCCCAGATCGCCGTGCCCGTCCCCGGCTCCCCGGTGCCCGTGACCGGCCAGACCTTCGCGGCGCTCCTCGTCGGCACCTCCCTCGGCGCCGGCCGCGGCCTGCTGTCCCTCGCGCTGTACGCGCTGGTGGGCATGGCGGGCGTGCCGTGGTTCGCGGAGGGCGGCTCCGGCATCGGCGCCCCGTCCCTCGGCTACGTCTTCGGCATGCTGCTCGCCGCCACGGTCGTGGGCGCCCTCGCCCGCCGCGGCGCCGACCGTTCGGTGCTGCGCACGGCCGGCACGATGCTGCTGGGCGAGGCGGTCGTCTACGCCGTCGGCGTCCCCTACCTGGCCGTCGCCGCCGACATGTCCCTCACCGCCGCCGTCGCGGCCGGGCTCACCCCGTTCCTGATCGGCGACGCGCTCAAGGCCGCCCTGGCGATGGGCGTGCTGCCCACCGCCTGGAAGCTGGCCGGCAGGCGATGACGCCGTAGGAACCCGCACGGGGAAGGGGCCCGCCGGTCGCACTGCGACCGGCGGGCCCCTTCCCCGTTCCGGGAGGCCGCCGTCAGCTCCTGCGCGCGGCGAGGACCCGCTGCTTGACGACGGCGACGGCGACCACGACCGCCGCGACGAGCATCGTCAGCAGCACGGTGGTGCGTCCGTCGTGCTCGGTGTCGGTCAGCATGTAGCCGAGGACGAAGACGATGACCGCGGTGGTCACCCAGGTCAGGTACGGGTACAGCCACATCCGCACGACCAGCTTCTCCGGCGCCTCGGCCTGGATGATCTTCCGCAGCCGCAGTTGCGAGAAGCAGATGACCAGCCAGACGAAGAGCGCCACGGCACCCGAGGAGTTGAGCAGGAAGAGGAAGACGGTGTCGGGGAACTTGTAGTTGAAGAAGACCGCGACGAAGCCGAAGACGACGGACGCGAGGATCGCCGTCCGCGGCACCCCGCGCCGGGTGGTCCGGGCGAACGACTTCGGCGCGTCCCCGCGCCGGCCGAGCGAGAAGGCCATCCGGGACGCCGTGTAGAGGCCGGAGTTGAGGCAGGACAGCACGGACGTCAGCACGATGACGTTCATGACCTCACCGGCGTTCGGGATGCCGAGGGAGTCGAGGGCGGCGACGTAGGAGCCCAGCTCGACGATCTCGGGGGAGTCCCACGGCAGCAGGGTCACGACGACGAAGACGGACCCGAGGTAGAAGACGGCGATGCGCCAGATGATGCTGTTCGTCGCCTTGGTCACGGCCCGCTGCGGGTCCTCGGACTCACCGGCGGCCAGGGTGGGGATCTCGCTGCCCATGAACGAGAAGACGACGAGCAGCACACCGGTGAGGACGGCTCCGGGCCCGTTCGGCAGGAAGCCGCCGTGCTCCGTCAGATTGGACAGCCCCGCCCGCTCGCTGTCGACGCCCGGCAGCACGCCGAAGACGGCCAGCCCGCCGATGACGATGAACGCGGCGATGGCGACGACCTTGATCCCGGCGAACCAGAACTCGAACTCGCCGTAGGAGCCGACCGAGGCGAGGTTGGTGGCGGTCAGCACCACCATCACGATGAGGGCCCACCCCCACTGGGGCACGGCCGGCACCCACCCTTCGAGGATCTTGGCCCCCGCGGTCGCCTCCACGGCCAGCACGACGACCCAGAAGAACCAGTAGAGCCAGCCGATCGAGAAACCGGCCCAGGGACCGAGCGCCCGGTCGGCGTGCGCGGAGAAGGACCCGGACGCCGGATCGGCCGCGGACATCTCACCGAGCATCCGCATCACGCACACCACCAGGGTGCCGACGAGGGCGTACGACAGCAGGATCGCGGGGCCGGCGGTGGCGATGCCGGAGCTGGATCCCACGAACAGTCCGGCTCCGATGACGCCGCCGATGGCGATCATCGAGAGGTGGCGGTTCTTGAGCCCGGCCTGGAGTCCGGTCCCGGGGTCCCCGGGTTCTCCGGGGCCGTTCCCGGCCTTGGTCAGGGTCGGCTGCGAAGTCATGGGGGTGTTTTCCTTTGCGCCGGTCGAGCGTTCACCCGTACGAACCGCGTACGACGCGTACGAGCCGGACCAGGGAAACAGAGGGGGACACATTCCGGAACCACTGATTCCGGATCGTTACTCGAGCTTTGCCCGAGGAACCACAGCTCCGCCCCCCTTCCCCAGCCCCACACCCGACGCGGCTGCCCCGTCTCCCGCGTGTCACACTCGAACCATGCGCGTGTATCTCGGCTCCGACCATGCGGGCTACGAACTCAAGAACCACCTCGTCGAATGGCTCAAGACGGCGGGCCACGAGCCCGTCGACTGCGGCCCGCACATCTACGACGCCCAGGACGACTACCCGCCCTTCTGCCTCCGCGCCGCCGAGCGGACGGCCGCGGACCCCGACGCCCTCGGCATCGTGATCGGCGGCTCGGGCAACGGCGAGCAGATCGCGGCGAACAAGGTGAAGGGCGTGCGCGCGGCGCTGGCCTGGAGCGAGGAGACGGCGTCGCTGGGCCGCCAGCACAACAACGCCAACGTCGTCGCGGTCGGCGCCCGCATGCACACGCAGGAGGAGGCGACGAAGTTCGTCGAGACCTTCCTCGCCACCCCGTTCTCCGGCGACGAGCGCCACATCCGCCGCATCGACATGCTGGCGGACTACGAGACGACGGGCGACCTTCCGCCCATTCCCCCGCACCACCCCCAGCAGTAACGAGAACGCCGGTCCGGCCCTCCCCGGTGCGCGCGCACCGGGGAGGGCCGGACCGGCGCCCCGCCGTGACCCGGGGCGGAGCCTTGAAGCGAGTCCCGCCTCTCGGCCGGCCGGGACGTGCGGACGGACGGGTGGACGGGCGGGCGAAGAACCACGAAAGGAAACCCCCCGTTGCCAGAGGGGCACACGATCCACCGGCTGGCCCAGGACTACGCCGCCGCCTTCACCGGCACGGCGGTGCGCGTCACCAGCCCCCAGGGCAAGTTCTCCGACGCGGCCGCCCTCCTCACCGGCACCGGACTCGCCCGCACCGAGGCCCACGGCAAGCACCTCTTCCTCGGCTTCGGCGCCGCGGGCACCGGCGCCGAAGGCACCCACTGGGTCCACATCCACCTCGGCCTCTTCGGCAAGGTCTCCTTCGGCGCCACCCCCGCGCCCCCGCCCACGGACACCGTCCGCCTCCGCCTCGTCGACGACACCGCCTACGCCGACCTGCGCGGCCCCACCACCTGCGCCCTGATCACGGACCCCGAGAAGCAGGCCATACACGACCGTCTCGGCCCCGACCCGCTCCGCCCGCCCGGCGAGGGCAACGACCCGCGCACCGCCTACGCCCGGATCTCCCGCAGCCGCACCACCATCGCCGCCCTGCTCATGGACCAGAAGGTCGTCGCCGGCGTCGGCAACGTCTACCGCGCCGAGGTCCTCTTCCGGCACGGCATCGACCCGTACCGCCCGGGCAGGGACATCACCCCCGACGAATGGGACGCGATCTGGCACGACCTCGTCGCCCTCATGCGCGAGGGCGTACGGAACAACCGCATCGACACCGTCCGCCCGGAGCACACCCCCGAGGCCATGGGCCGCCCGCCCCGCGTCGACGACCACGGCGGCGAGGTCTACGTCTACCGCCGGACCGGCGCACCCTGCCACCTGTGCGGCGACACCGTCCGCACCGCCGAACTGGCCGCCCGCAACCTCTTCTGGTGCCCGACCTGCCAGCGGAACTGACGGCCGGGGCGAGAACCCCGGCCGCCGGCACCCCCGCGACACACCCTCGCGCGACACAACCCCCGGCGCTACGACTCCCGCGTCAGAACCCGTGCGGCAGCCACGGCGCCACGTCCGACGCGAACCCCACCGACGCCTCCGTCAGCGCACCCGGCCGCAGCTCCCGCACCCGCCCGGCCGCCGCCAGCGCCGCCAGCGACACGCCCCCGAGATACGCCGACCCCAGCTCCCGTACCGTCAGCGCGAGATCCGCCGCGTCCGACGTGCGCTCGCAGGACGCCCCCTTCGCGTCGCCCGACAGCCGCCAACGCCCCGCGTTCCACGGGCAGAAGGCGTCCTCGACCTCGAACACCACGTCCACCGGCGCCTGGTACGTCCGCGCCTGGAGCGCGGCCCCCACATCCACCAGCCGCACGAACAGGGCGTCCCGCGTCCGCGGCTCGCACCGCCGGAGGTCGGACACCTGGTACTGCCACGCCTCGTCGACCGGCCGCCCGCGCACGCTCACCCGCGTGGTCAGGTCGATGCCGAAGAGGAAACGCCACAACGCCGCCTCCGTCGCCGGGTCCAGCCCGGCCAGGTCCTGCACGACCACCGTGCCGGCGGCCCCCGCCGTCCCCCACTCCGGCCGCACCCGGAACCGCGCGTACCCCGTGACCTCTCCGCCCCGCCGGGCGACCACGCACTGCAGGGGCGACGCCCCGCCGCGGCCGGCCTCCGGGTCCAGCAGCCCCAGCCGCTCCCACCCCGGCGTCCGGGCGATCATCCCCGGCCGGCGGGGCACCAGCCGCGCATACACCGCCTCGCACGCGTCGAGGACGTCCGCGGGCGCGGCGTACCGCACCCGTACGTCGTCCGTCCCGTCCGGCACCGACAGACGGACCCGGTCCGTGTCGATCTCCGCGCTCGTCTGGAAGGACGCGACGCCGTATCCGAAACGGCCGTAGATCGCCGGCTCCGAGGCCGTCAGCACGGCCAGCGGCTCACCCCAGGACCGTACGTCGTCCAGCTGCCGCCGCATCATCGACGTGAGCACGCCCCGACGCCGGTGCGTGGCCGAGACGCCGACCATGGTGACCCCGGCCGCGTCCACCGGCACCCCGCCGGGCACCGTCATCCGGAAGGCGAACGCCCCCGCCGTACCGACGCACTCGTCGCCGTCCCAGACGCCGATGGAGCGGTCGCACCGCGTCAGGTCCCGGTACAGTTCCCGCTCCTCGGACGGCTCCGGGACACCGCCGAAGGCACGGACCAGCGTTCCGTACCAGGTGTCCCATTCGTCCCGCCGCAGGACCCGCAGTCCTCCCGCGGGGTCGAAACCGTCCGTGCCGCCGATGCCGTTGTCTTCCATGGGCCCATGCCTATCAGCGTCCCGAGATGCGGGCGAGGGAATTTCCGCCAGGTTGCGGCGCGACGGCCGTTCGTGAAGTTCACTGTGAAGTCCGGCCCCGGACGGGGGACAAGCGGGACCTCCCGTACCGAGCGGCCGGTCCGATGGATAGGGTCCCGGACTAATGACAGCAGGACGACAGCGGCGCGCGGAAGCCGAGACGTTCACGGCCCGGTTGAAGAAGCAGTGGCACCGGGCCCGCGTCGGCGTGCGCAGATCCGCCGTCGACCACTTCCGCGGCGACGGCGCGGACTGGATCGCGCTGGCCGGACTGCTGCTGACGGTCCCGGTGATCGCGGCGGCCACGATGGCCGACTCGGTCTGGTGCTCACCGGCCGCCCTGGTCCTGCCCATCGTCGCGGGCGGCCTGCTGCTGCGTCCCGCGAGCCTCCTCGCCCTGTACGCGGCCGCGGCGACCGCGCTCATCGTGGAGTCCGTGCAGCTGGGCCCCTACACGGAGGGGCCCTCCAGAGTCACCCCTGGCGTCGTCCTCGTCGTCGCCGCCTGCGGCTTCTTCGGCCTGCTGCTCGCCCAGTTCCGCAGCCGGGTCGGCGTGCCCTGGCGACGCGGCAGCACCATGCTCTTCGACCTGCGCGAACGCATCCGCGTCCAGAGCAAGCTGCCCCAGCTGCCGCCGGGCTGGCACCGGGAGATGGCGCTGCGCCCGGCCGGCGGCCAGTCCTTCTCCGGCGACTTCGTGGTCGCGGCCCGCACCCATGGCGGCCGGACCCTGGAGGTCGTCCTCACCGACGTGTCCGGCAAGGGCATGGACGCCGGATCGCGCGCCCTGCTGCTGTCGGGCGCCTTCGGCGGCCTGCTCGGCAGCCTGCCCCCGCACGCTTTCCTGCCCGCCGCCAACGGCTACCTGCTCCGCCAGGACTGGGACGAGGGCTTCGCCACCTCCATCCACCTCGTCCTCGACCTCGACTCCGGCGACTACGAGCTGTACTCCGCCGGACATCCGCCGGGCCTCCAGCTCAGTGCCGGCACCGGCCGCTGGGAGGAGAAGTCCGCCGAGGGCCCGCTGCTGGGCGTGTACGACGGTGCCCAGTTCGACCCGGTGAAGGGCGTCCTGCGCCCCGGGGACGTACTGATGCTGTTCACGGACGGACTGGTGGAGACCTCCGACCGCGACATCACCGAGGGCATCGACCGCCTCACCGGCGAGGCCGACCGCTATGTCGCCGGCGGTTTCCACGGTGCCGCCTGGCACCTGATCGAGGCGGTGGCCAAGGACGTCAACGACGACCGGGCGCTCCTGCTGATCAGCCGCGAGGGCCCGACCACCCTGTCCCCGGCGACGCCGGACTGACACACTGGTCCGCGTGTCCCGCACCCCGCCGCCCGCCTCCGGGCCGTACCTCTCCCTGGCCGACGTGGAGGCCACCGCCCGCACGGCCCACGCCGGCCAGACCGACAAGGCGGGCCGCCCGTACGCCGAACACCTGCGGGCCGTCGCCGAAGGCGTCCGCCGGCGCGGCGGGGACGACGAGCAGATCGCCGCGGCCTGGCTCCACGACGCGATCGAGGACGACGCGCTGTCCGAACGGTGGCTGCGCGAGGCCGCGCTCAGCCACCGCACCAAGGACATCGTGCTCGCCCTCACCAGACGGGCCGGGGAACCGCCCGAGGCGTACGCGGCCCGCATCCTCGCCACCCCCGGTGCCCCGCTGGTCAAGGAGGCGGACCTGGCGCACAACGCGGACCCGGAACGGCTCGCGCTCCTCGACGCGCCGACCCGCGCCCGGCTGACGCGGAAGTACGCGCGGATGCGCGCGCTCCTCGGCCTGCGGGACACCCCGCGGCCCACCGACAGCAGCCACCCCACCCCGGACCGGTGACCCACCGGCCGCCCCGGCCGCCGGACTTCCCCCAGCCCGCACCGGCCGCCGGCCCCCGCTAGACCGGGACCCTCTCCCGCTTCCCGCCCGCCTTCTCGCGCTCCCCGCGCCCCGGCCCCGGCACCGGACCGGCCGTGTCCCGCCGGAACGCCCATGCCATCCCCGGCTCCATCACGCACCGGAAGACGCGCCGCACCGGCCCGGTGCACAGCAGCGTGACGGCCGCCGCGGCCGCGACGGTCACCGCGAGCTCGCCGACGGGGTGATGCAGCGCGGGCCGGTCGAACAGCCCCGTGTAGTAACCGGCCTTGATCAGGAAGCCGTGCAGCAGATAGCCGTACAGGGTGCCCGCGCCGAGCGGGGTGAACCAGGTGTGCCGGCCCGGAACCCACGAGAAGAAACAGGCCGTCAGCAGCACCGAGCAGCCGAAGAGCGCGAGCACCATGACCGGCCCGGCCCACCACGGCGCGCCCATCTCCTGCGCGGCGGCGTTGCGGTACACCCAGCCCAGGTCCATGTGCGGGGACACCCACCAGCCCACGAGCAGCGCCGCCGCGAACACCGGCACCGACGCGATCCGCACCGCGCGCCGTCGCACCGCCCGGAAGTGCTCGGGCCTCAGGCACAGGCCCAGCACGAAGCACGGCAGGAACTGCAACAGCCGCTGCATGTCCAGGTCGTCACCGACGTCCGGCGCCATCGAGGCGAGCATGGCGATCCCCAGGGCCACGGGCAGCGGATACCGGATCACCTTCCACAGCGGCGTGATCAGGCGCCAGACGAACAACGCGCACAGGAACCACGTCAGATACCAGGGGTCCAGCAGGCTGATGCCGTGCCGTGGGTCGTCACCGGCGAAGCGCTGGACGAGGGCGTAGGCGGTCTCGAAGACGACGTACGGCACGGCGACGCCGGTGATCAGCCGTCCGATCCGGTCGGGGCGCATGTCGAAACTGCGGGAGAAGTAGCCGGAGATGACGACGAACGCCGGCATGTGGAAGACGTAGACCACCGTGTACAGCGTCTCCAGGCCCCGGCTGTCGTCGTTCAGCGGGTCCCAGGCGTGGCCCATGGCCACCAGCACGATCGCCAGGTACTTGGCGTTGTCGAAGAACGCGTCGCGTCGCGCGCCGGGCGGGGCCGCACCCGTCGACCTCGCTGCGGTGGTGGGGGACGAGGCAGCGTTGAACATCTCAGGCACACTAGCGCCGCCCGAGTGATGCCGTAAAACCTCCCGCGGTATTTCCGTATTCGGGATCGCGGAACTTTCCGCGACTACCCGGAATTCGCGAGGAGTTGCCCCTCCGGATTACGTGGCGGACCGCACACCGCCCGCGCCTCCCACCGGCACCGGCCGCCCGGAAGGCCCGAATTATCATGACACTTCGGCACCGAAGCGGGCATGGGGCCACCGGATGACTCCTCGGGAATGTCCGGCCGGGTGTGTCTGCGGCGGCCGTGCGCGACCCGCTCGAGGTACCCGTGAAGAAATTCAGGAATGCCTGCGGAAGCGAGGTACGGAGATGGCGACGGCGCGCCTCTCGTTCCCCATGTGGGTGCCCTGTCGAATTCCTGTGCGGATTCTTGTGCGGTTTCTTGCGGAGATTCCCGCGAAGGGCCCGTGCGGACCCCTGCGCGGGGCGGGTCCGCCGGATGTCCGGCGCCCGAGAGGGAAGGAGTCCGGCCGGAAGCCGACCGGACGATGTGTCACCCGCCGCATGACGGAGCCCGGTTGGTGGCACGATGGTTCTGGCGGGGTGCGCGGGGTCGCGTCCCCGGGCCGGGAGAGCGAACCGACCGAGGGTGTGATCAGTTGTGGCCATTTCACTGTCAGTGGTGCTGCTGTTGGCGATCATCCTGGTGGTGCTGGTGCGAGGAGGCTCCCTCAAGGCGGGCCCGGCGGTCGTCGCGGTCCTCTTCGGCTTCTTCCTGGCCTCCACGGGCATGGCCGACGACATCCAGAGGTTCCTGAACTCGATAGCGGAGACGATCAACTCCATCCAGTTCTAGGAGCCGCCCCCCGGCACCCCGGGCACGCGGAAGGCCTCCGGCCCGGCCCCTTGCGGGGACCGGGCCGGAGGCCTCTCGGAGCGGGCGACGGGAATCGAACCCGCGTAGCTAGTTTGGAAGACTAGGGCTCTACCATTGAGCTACGCCCGCACAGCGCGCCGCAGGTCCGTGACCGCGGCACTGGAGGCATCGTAGCGGGTCGCCCCCCTTCGCCGCACACCCCTTCCCGTCCGCGCCGGACGGAACGTCCGCGAGGCGCCTTCACGGGCGCGCCGCGACCACGGGCGGGTGAACCGCGGGCACGCGGAAAACACGGCACCCCCGGAACCCGGCGGCATGTACCCTACGTGTCGCACCAGACGGGGTGTGGCGCAGCTTGGTAGCGCGTCCGCTTTGGGAGCGGAAGGCCGTGGGTTCAAATCCCGCCACCCCGACCATCCACCGGCCGGTCGTCCGTGATCGCCGGCGGCCCGTTCACGGATCACCGGCGGCGATCGGGGGTGATCGCCTTTTGGGCCGTGTAGTCGCTGCCGTTACTATGCAAGCTGCACGCCCGTGTGTCTCAGAGTCTGCAGTCTCCGGGCGGCGAAATCCGCCGGACGCCTCTCGGCTCCGGCAGAACCGAAGCAGTCAGCCACAAGGAGACCGAACCGTGAAGAGCGCCGTGGAGACCCTGAACCCGACCCGGGTTCGGCTCACTGTCGAGGTGCCCTTCGAGGAGCTCAAGGACAGCCTCGACGCGGCGTACAAGAAGATCAACCAGCAGGTCACGGTGAAGGGCTTCCGCAAGGGCAAGATCCCGGCCCGGATCATCGACCAGCGGTTCGGCCGCGGTGCGGTGCTGGAGGAGGCGGTCAACGACGCGCTCCCGAAGTTCTACACCGAGGCGGTCAACGAGGCCGAGCTGAACCCGCTCGGCCAGCCCGAGGTCGACATCACGGAGCTGAAGGACGGCGAGACGCTGAACTTCACCGCCGAGGTCGACGTCCGCCCGACCGTCGAGATCCCGGACTACTCCGGCATCGAGGTCGAGGTCGACGCCGTCGAGGTCACCGACGAGGACGTGGAGAAGTCGGTCGAGCAGCTGCGCGAGCGCTTCGCCTCCACCTCCCCGGTCGAGCGCGCCGCCGAGGACGGCGACGTGGTCACCATCGACCTGGAGGCCAAGGTCGACGGCGAGGTCCTCGAGGACGGCGTCGCCAGCGGCGTCTCGTACACCATCGGCTCCGGTGAGCTGCTGGACGGCATCGACGACGCCGTGAAGGGCCTGGAGGCCGGTGGCGAGGCCACCTTCACCTCCGAGCTCAAGGGCGGCTCGGCGGCCGGCAAGGAGGCCGAGGTCACCGTCAAGGTCACCCAGGTCGCCAAGCGCGAGCTGCCCGAGCTGGACGACGACTTCGCGCAGCTCGCGTCGGAGTTCGACACCCTGGAAGAGCTCAAGGCCGACAGCCGCAAGCGCCTGGCCAACATGAAGCAGTACGACCAGGCCACCCAGGCCCAGGAGCGCGTGCTGGACAAGCTGCTCGAGCTGGTCGAGGTCCCCGTCCCCGAGAAGCTCCTCGAGGACGAGATCAACACCCGTAAGCACAACCTCGAGCACCACCAGCTCGGCCAGATGGGCCTCACCCTCGACAAGTACCTGGAGATCCAGGGCAAGACCGCCGAGGAGTTCGACGCCGAGACCCGCGAGGCCGCGGTCAAGGGCATCAAGACCCAGTTCGTCCTCGACGAGCTGGTCAAGCAGGAGAAGCTCAACGTCAGCCAGGAGGAGCTCACCGAGCACCTCATGCGGCGCGCGGCCTCCTCCGGCATGTCCCCCGACCAGTTCGCCCAGGCCGTCGTCGAGCAGGGCCAGGTCCCGCTCCTCGTCGGCGAGGTCGCCCGCGGCAAGGCCCTGGCCGCCGTGGTCGAGAAGGCCACGGTCAAGGACACCAACGGCGAGATCGTCGACCTGGACGACGAGGAGGAGGAGACGGAGGCCGCCGAGGCCGCCGCCGAGACCACCGACGCCGAGTCCGGTGACGACAAGGGCGAGGAGAAGGCCGAGGGCTGATCCTCGCGCCACCCCCCACAGCCGTACGACGGGCCCCGGACGACCATCGCCGGGGCCCGTCGGCATACGGCGGGACCCCCCGGGGACACGGGACCGCACCGGCGTGCGGCTCCGCCGCGCTACGCCCCCGGCGAACACCAGCGGAACCGGGATGGCCCCACAGGCCCACCGCGTTAGGGTCCATGAATACGAGGGCAGGGGAGTCTCCGAATCGGCTTCCAGCCCCGCAGGGAAACGTGAGACGGCCCGGCGCCGTCGTAAGACGAGCAGGTGGATACGTGACGAATCTGATGCCCTCAGCCGCCGGCGAGCCCTCCATCGGTGGTGGCCTCGGCGACCAGGTCTACAACCGGCTGCTCAACGAGCGGATCATCTTCCTCGGCCAGCCGGTCGACGACGACATTGCCAACAAGATCACCGCTCAGCTGCTGCTCCTTGCCGCCGACCCGGACAAGGACATCTTCCTCTACATCAACAGCCCCGGTGGTTCGATCACGGCCGGCATGGCGATCTACGACACCATGCAGTTCATCAAGAACGACGTGGTGACGATCGCGATGGGCCTCGCGGCCTCGATGGGGCAGTTCCTGCTCAGCGCGGGCACCCCCGGCAAGCGCTTCGCCCTGCCGAACGCCGAGATCCTGATCCACCAGCCCTCCGCGGGCCTCGCCGGCTCCGCCTCGGACATCAAGATCCACGCCGAGCGGCTGCTGCACACCAAGAAGCGCATGGCCGAGCTCACGGCCCAGCACACCGGCCAGACGGTCGAGCAGATCACCCGCGACTCGGACCGCGACCGCTGGTTCGACGCCTTCGAGGCCAAGGAGTACGGCCTCATCGACGACGTGATCCCCACGGCCGCCGGCATGCCGGGCGGCGGCGGCACGGGCGCCTGAGCCACGTCCCGCCCCGAGCCGACCGCCTCAGCCCCTTTACAGGAGACACTGTGAACGACTTCCCCGGCAGCAGCCTGTACGACCGCACGCGCGCCGAGTACACCGGCCCCACCGCCGAGTCCCGTTACGTCATCCCGCGCTTCGTCGAGCGCACCTCGCAGGGCGTGCGCGAGTACGACCCGTACGCGAAGCTCTTCGAGGAGCGCGTGATCTTCCTCGGTGTGCAGATCGACGACGCCTCCGCCAACGACGTCATGGCGCAGCTGCTGTGCCTGGAGTCGATGGACCCGGACCGCGACATCTCGGTCTACATCAACAGCCCCGGCGGCTCCTTCACGGCACTCACCGCGATCTACGACACGATGCAGTACGTGAAGCCGGACGTCCAGACGGTCTGCATGGGCCAGGCCGCCTCCGCCGCCGCGATCCTGCTGGCCGCCGGCACGCCGGGCAAGCGCATGGCGCTGCCCAACGCCCGCGTCCTGATCCACCAGCCCTACAGCGAGACGGGCCGCGGCCAGGTCTCCGACCTGGAGATCGCCGCCAACGAGATCCTGCGCATGCGCGCCCAGCTGGAGGAGATGCTGGCCAAGCACTCCACCACGCCGGTCGAGAAGATCCGCGAGGACATCGAGCGCGACAAGATCCTCACGGCCGAGGACGCGCTCAGCTACGGCCTGATCGACCAGATCATCACCACCCGGAAGATGGACAACTCCTCCCTGCGCTAGGCGGGAGGCGGTAACGTCTGCCGCTCCTTGGCACGGTTTGACGCGGTTCACGTCAAAGCGAACCGTGCCAAGGGGGGCCCGGACGAGGGGCCCGGCAAGGTACCGTCGGACATAAGGCAGCACCAGGAGCCGGCCGGCCGTCGACCTCGTGTCGACGACCGCAGGACTCCCAGGCGAAGGGGAAGCACACCGTGGCACGCATCGGTGACGGCGGCGATCTGCTCAAGTGCTCGTTCTGCGGCAAGAGCCAGAAGCAGGTCAAGAAGCTCATCGCAGGGCCCGGTGTGTACATCTGCGACGAGTGCATCGATCTCTGCAACGAGATCATCGAGGAGGAGCTCGCCGAGACCGGCGAGGTGCGCTGGGAGGAGCTCCCCAAGCCCCGCGAGATCTACGAGTTCCTCGAGAGCTACGTGGTGGGCCAGGAAGCCGCCAAGAAGGCCCTCTCCGTCGCGGTGTACAACCACTACAAGCGGGTCCAGGCCGGCGAGAACGGCGGCGCCCAGGGCCGCGAGGACGCCATCGAACTGGCGAAGTCCAACATCCTCCTGCTGGGCCCCACCGGCTCCGGCAAGACCCTCCTCGCCCAGACCCTCGCCCGCATGCTGAACGTCCCGTTCGCGATCGCCGACGCCACGGCGCTCACCGAGGCGGGGTACGTCGGCGAGGACGTCGAGAACATCCTGCTCAAGCTGATCCAGGCCGCCGACTACGACGTCAAGAAGGCCGAGACCGGGATCATCTACATCGACGAGATCGACAAGGTCGCGCGCAAGAGCGAGAACCCGTCGATCACGCGCGACGTGAGCGGCGAGGGCGTCCAGCAGGCCCTGCTCAAGATCCTCGAGGGCACCACGGCCTCGGTCCCGCCCCAGGGCGGCCGCAAGCACCCGCACCAGGAGTTCATCCAGATCGACACGACGAACGTCCTGTTCATCGTGGGCGGCGCCTTCGCGGGCCTGGAGAAGATCATCGAGGGCCGGGCCGGCGCCAAGGGCATCGGCTTCGGCGCGACGATCCGCTCCAAGCGGGAGATCGAGTCCAAGGACCAGTTCGAGCAGGTCATGCCGGAGGACCTGGTGAAGTTCGGGATGATCCCCGAGTTCATCGGCCGCCTCCCCGTCATCACCTCCGTCCACAACCTCGACCGCGAGGCCCTGCTCCAGATCCTGGTCGAGCCGCGCAACGCGCTGGTGAAGCAGTACCAGCGCCTGTTCGAACTCGACGGCGTGGAGCTGGACTTCGAGCGCGAGGCCCTGGAGGCCATCGCCGACCAGGCCATCCTCCGCCAGACCGGCGCCCGCGGCCTGCGCGCCATCATGGAGGAGGTCCTCCAGGGCGTGATGTACGAGGTCCCGTCCCGCAAGGACGTCGCCCGCGTCGTCGTCACGGCCGACGTGGTCCTCTCCAACGTCAACCCGACGCTGATCCCGCGCGACGCGCGGGGCCGCGGCCCGGGCGAGCAGAAGACGGCGTAGCCGCCGCCGTACGCACACGGACATGGGGGGGGGGGGGGGGGGGCCGGCCCCGCCCCCCCCCCCCGGCGGGGGGGGGGGGGGGGGGGCGGGGGAGGCG
>NZ_JBIAHR010000008.1:0-54922 GCF_042870695.1 Streptomyces sp. NPDC006384 | reverse complement strand
ACCGGCCGCCCCCCCCCCCCCCGCCCCCCCCCCCCCGCGCCCCCGGCCCGCGCCCCCCCCCCCCCCCCCCCCCCCCATGTCCGTGTGCGTACGCGTCAGGCCTTGACGCGGACCTCCTTGCGGAACTTGGCGGTCAGCTCGGCGGCCTTGTCCAGGTCGGCGGGCTTGCCGGCCATGGCGTCGGTCAGTTCTATGTTGAGGATGACGCCCAGGGTGCTGTGGTCGCCCCAGATGCACACCGGCATGCTGAGCTCCGAAGGACCGGAGGCCGCGTCGCCCGACGAGGCGGCGGGGGTCTTCGTCTTGATCTCCTGGCACTTCAGGACCGCGCCGTCCAGATCGGCCGGCTTGAAGGCCTTGGGACTGCCGACGACCTCGCCCTCGGCCTCCTTGTCCTCCGCGGCCCCCTTCTTCATCTCCGCGAACATGCCGTCGACGACCTTCTCCGGGTCCTCGATCTCGCCGTAGACGCCCATGAACTGGACCATCTTCATGGCGAACGGGTTGTTCTCGTCCCCGGCCTGGTAGCCCGCACCGACATCCTTGGGGTTCTTGACGCCGTGCTTCTCGGCCTCCTTGATGGAGTCCTCGTCGAAACCACCGCTGCTCTCGGCGGAGTCTTTCTTCTTGTACTCCCCGCCGAGCACCGTCGCCGGGGTCGTCAGCTTGTGCGGGCCGTCGTCGGCGATGTCACCGGCGCCCCCGCCACCCCCGCCGAGCACGAAGTACGCGCCCACGCCGATCGCGGCCACGACCGCGACCGCGCCGATGATCAGGCCCGTCTTCTTCTTCCCGCCGGCCGGCGCCGGGGGCTGCGGCATGCCGTAGGGCTGCTGGCCGTACGGGGCCTGCTGGCCGTAGGGCGGCTGCTGACCGTAGGGGGCCTGCTGGCCGTAGGGCGGCTGCTGCGGCGGGACGCCGCCCTGCGCGGGCTGCTGCGGGTAGCCGTAGCCCGGCTGCGGGGGAGGCGCCTGCTGGGGGTAACCGTAGCCGGGCTGGGGGGCCTGCGGCTGCGGCTGGCCGTACGGCCCCGGCTGGCCGTACGGTCCGGGCTGCTGGGGCTGCCCGCCGTACGGGCCCGGCTGGTTGTGACTCATTGCTTGGGTTCCCCTCCGTGCTTACGTGGTGCTGACATCCTGACGCAGACATGGCGTGCGCAGGTCATCGGGGGGCCGCACCGTTACAAAGGAATCGCGTTTCGGGACATGGCTGTGACGCCCTTAAACTGGGCGGGTGACCGAGAACGCTCAGCAGCAGCCACCAGCGCCCGACACCGAACTGCCGACGACGTACGCGCCGGCCGATGTAGAGGGGCCGCTGTACGAGCGCTGGGTAGAGCGGGGTTACTTCGAGGCGGACGCCAAGAGCGACAAGCCGCCGTACACCATCGTCATCCCGCCGCCGAACGTCACGGGCAGCCTGCACCTGGGCCACGCCTTCGAGCACACGCTCATCGACGCCCTCACCCGCCGCAAGCGCATGCAGGGCTACGAGACGCTGTGGCAGCCCGGCATGGACCACGCCGGCATCGCCACGCAGAACGTCGTCGAGCGGGAGCTGGCCAAGGAGGGCAAGTCCCGCCACGACCTCGGCCGCGAGGCCTTCGTCGAGCGGGTCTGGAAGTGGAAGGGCGAGTCCGGCGGGCAGATCTCCGGCCAGATGCGCCGCCTCGGCGACGGCGTCGCCTGGTCGCGCGAGCGCTTCACCATGGACGAGGGCCTCTCCCAGGCCGTCCAGACCATCTTCAAGCGGCTCTACGACGACGAGCTGATCTACCGCGCCGAGCGCATCATCAACTGGTGCCCGCGCTGCCTGACCGCGATCTCCGACATCGAGGTCGAGTACCAGGAGGACGACGGCGAGCTCGTCTCCATGAAGTACGGGGACGGGGACGACACCATCGTCGTCGCCACCACCCGCGCGGAGACGATGCTCGGCGACACCGCCGTCGCCGTCCACCCCGAGGACGAGCGGTACAAGCACCTCGTCGGCAAGCTCATCAAGCTGCCGCTGACCGACCGTTCCATCCCGGTCGTCGCGGACGAGCACGTCGACCCCGAGTTCGGCACCGGCGCCGTCAAGGTGACGCCCGCCCACGACCCGAACGACTTCGAGATCGGCCAGCGCCACGACCTGCCGTCCATCGCCGTGATGGACGAGCACGCCGTCATCACCGCCCACGGCCCCTTCCAGGGACTGGACCGCCTCGAGGCCCGCTCCGCGATCGTCGCCGCGCTGCGCGCCGAGGGCCGGATCGTCGCCGAGAAGCGCCCGTACGTCCACTCCGTCGGCCACTGCTCGCGCTGCAAGACCACCATCGAGCCGCGCCTGTCCATGCAGTGGTGGGTCAAGGTCGGCCCGCTGGCCAAGGCCGCCGGTGACGCGGTCCGCGAGGGCAAGGTCAAGATCCATCCGCAGGAGATGGAGAAGCGCTACTTCGACTGGGTCGACAACCTCCACGACTGGTGCATCTCGCGGCAGCTGTGGTGGGGCCACCGCATCCCGGTCTGGTACGGGCCCGGCGGCGAGGTCGTCTGCGTCGGACCCGACGAGGAGCCGCCCACCGGAGAGGGCTGGCACCAGGACACCGACGTCCTCGACACCTGGTTCTCCTCCGGCCTGTGGCCCTTCTCCACGCTGGGCTGGCCCGAACAGACCGAGTCGCTCGCGAAGTTCTACCCGAACTCCGTCCTGGTCACCGGCTACGACATCCTCTTCTTCTGGGTCGCCCGGATGATGATGTTCGGCCTCTACGCGATGGACGGCACCCCGCCGTTCCACACCATCGCCCTGCACGGCATGGTCCGCGACCAGTTCGGCAAGAAGATGTCGAAGTCCTTCGGCAACGCGGTCAACCCGCTGGACTGGATGGACAAGTACGGCTCCGACGCCCTCCGGTTCACCCTCGCCCGCGGCGCCAACCCGGGCGTGGACGTCCCGATCGGTGAGGACTGGGTCCAGGGCTCCCGCAACTTCGCCAACAAGCTCTGGAACGCCACCCGCTTCGCGCTGATGAACGGCGCCACGGTGGAAGGCCCGCTGCCGGAGCCGTCGGCGATGTCCGCCACCGACCGGTGGATCCTGTCCCGGCTGAACTCGGTCGTCGCCGAAGTGGACGCCTACTACGACGACTTCCAGTTCGCCAAGCTGTCCGACGCGCTGTTCCACTTCGCGTGGGACGAGGTCTTCGACTGGTACGTCGAGCTGTCCAAGACCACCTTCCAGGCGGGCGGTGAGGCCGCCGAGGTCTCCAAGCGGGTCCTCGGTGAGGTCCTGGACGTCACGCTGCGCCTGCTGCACCCGGTCGTCCCCTTCGTCACCGAGACGCTGTGGACGACGCTGACCGGCGGCGAGTCCGTCGTCATCGCGGACTGGCCGGCCGACAGCGGCTTCCGGGACACGGACGCCGAGCGGGAGATCGGGACGGTCCAGTCCGTGATCACCGAGGTGCGGCGCTTCCGGGCCGACCAGGGCCTGCAGCCCGGCCAGCGGGTCCCGGCCCGGCTGACGCTGGACGGCACGGCGCTCGCCCCGCACGAGGCGGCCATCCGCCAGCTCCTGCGGCTCCAGCCGGAGGGCGACTCCTTCACGGCGACGGCGACGCTGCCGGTGGCGGGCGCCGAGGTCGCCCTCGACCTCTCCGGCGTCATCGACTTCGCGGCGGAGCGGAAGCGGCTGGCGAAGGACTTGGCCGCGGCGGAGAAGGAGAAGGCGCAGGCCAACGCCAAGCTCGGCAACGAGGCGTTCCTCGCGAAGGCGCCGGACCACGTCGTGGACAAGATCCGGGGCCGGCTGGCCAAGGCGGACGAGGACATCGCCCGCATCCAGTCCCAGCTGGAGAAGCTGCCGCAGGCGTAGACGCCGGAACGTGAAAGAAGGCTCCCGGTGCCTCGACAGGCGCCGGGGGCCTTCACGTCCTTCAGGGGGGCGCGGGTCCGTATCGATGTGCGGCTCCGCCGCGTGGGCGCGGCCGGCCACGGACCACCCGCACCCGCCGGGAGACCCGAGCCACCCCACTCCGTGGGCGTCCTGTCGGCCGGTCTCCGTAGACTGTCCCCGTGAGCGACATCCCCGGCGAGAACGACCAGCCCGACCCCTCCGACCCCCTCGACTCCTTCGACGAGATCATCGAGGCGGAGACGACCCGCGACCCCGACCTCGCGGTCATCGAGGCCGGCAGCCGCACCCTGCGCACCCAGGGCGGCCCCCCGCAGGCCGACGTACCCGCCCGCCCCGAGGACCCCGAGGTCGACAAGGCGCTGCGCGAGGTCGAGGCGGAGCTCGCCACCCGCTGGGGCGAGACCAAGCTGGAGCCGTCCGTCAGCCGGATCGCCGCGCTGATGGACGTCCTGGGCGAGCCGCAGCGCTCGTACCCCTCCATCCACATCACCGGGACCAACGGCAAGACCTCCACCGCCCGCATGATCGAGGCCCTGCTCGGCGCCTTCGAGCTGCGCACCGGCCGGTACACCTCGCCGCACGTGCAGTCGATCACCGAGCGGATCAGCCTGGACGGGGCGCCGATCCCCGCCGAGCGGTTCGTCGAGACGTACCAGGACATCAAGCCCTACGTCGAGATGGTCGACGCGCGGCAGGAGTACCGGCTGTCCTTCTTCGAGGTGCTGACCGGCATGGCGTACGCCGCCTTCGCCGACGCGCCCGTCGACGTGGCCGTCGTCGAGGTCGGCATGGGCGGCTCCTGGGACGCGACCAACGTGATCGACGGGGACGTCGCCGTGGTCACCCCCATCGACCTGGACCACACCGACCGGCTCGGCTCCACGCCCGGCGCGATCGCGACCGAGAAGGCCGGCATCGTCAAGCAGGACGCCACCGTGATCCTGGCCCAGCAGCCGGTGGACGCGGCGCAGGTGCTGCTGAAGAAGGCCGTGGACGTCAACGCCACCGTCGCCCGCGAGGGCCTGGAGTTCGGGGTCGTCGCCCGGCAGGTCGCCGTCGGCGGGCAGCTGATGACCCTGCGCGGACTCGGCGGCGAGTACAGCGAGGTGTATCTGCCGCTGCACGGCGCCCACCAGGCGCACAACGCGGCCGTCGCGCTGGCCGCCGTCGAGGCGTTCTTCGGCGTCGGCGCGCAGCGCCCCGGCCCGCTGGACATCGACACCGTGCGCAAGGCCTTCGCCGCGGTCTCCTCGCCGGGGCGGCTGGAGGTCGTGCGCCGCTCGCCGACCGTGGTGCTGGACGCCGCGCACAACCCCGCGGGCGCCCGGGTGACCGCGGAGGCGGTCGGGGAGGCGTTCCAGTTCAGCCGGCTCATCGGCGTGGTCGGTGCGAGCGGCGACAAGAACGTGCGCGGACTGCTGGAGGCCTTCGAACCGGTCTTCGCCGAGGTCGTCGTCACCCAGAACACCGGCCTTCGCGCGATGGACGCCGACGAGCTGGCCGCGATCGCCGTCGAGGTGTTCGGCGAGGACCGCGTCCAGGTCGAGCCGCGGCTGCCGGACGCCCTGGAGGCGGCGATCACGCTGGCCGAGGAGGAGGGCGAGTTCGCGGGCGGCGGCGTGCTCGTCACCGGTTCCGTCTACACCGTCGGCGAGGCCCGGCTGCTGCTGGGGAAGGGCTGAGAATCCCGTGCGTACGCTCTGTGCTTCGACCCTGATCGGCGAGTTCTTCGTGATCGGCTTCGCCGGACTGGTCGCCATGAAGGACCCCGACCTGACCATGGGCACCGTGTGGACGGTCAGCGGTGTCGCGATGTTCCTGTGCGTGGCGCTGTGCGGTGTGGTGACCCGGCCGGGCGGCGTCGCCCTGGGCTGGGCCCTGCAGATCGCCCTGCTCGCGTCCGGCTTCATCGTGCCGACGATGTTCTTCCTCGGCGCGGTGTTCGGGGCCCTGTGGTGGGCCTCGGTGCACTACGGGCGGAAGATCGACGAGGCGAAGGCGAGGTTCGCGGCGCAGGCGGAGGCCCAGGCCGCTGACGCTGCGTGACAGGCGCCGCGACACGCCCGGTAACCTCTGTCATCACCTCGTACAACCGCACACGCGTACATCCCAAGGAGCCCGTCGTGACCCAGCGCACCCTCGTCCTGCTCAAGCCCGACGCCGTCCGTCGCGGCCTGACCGGCGAGATCATCAGCCGTATCGAGCGCAAGGCCGGCTGGCAGATCACCGCGCTGGAACTGCGCACCCTGGACACCGAGACGCTGGAGCAGCACTACGGCGAGCACAAGGGCAAGCCTTTCTACGAGCCGCTGGTCGCCTTCATGTCCTCCGGACCGGTCGTCGCCATGGTCGTCGAGGGCGAGCGGGTCATCGAGGGCGTGCGCGCGCTGGCTGGCCCGACCGACCCGATCGCCGCGGCCCCCGGCTCCATCCGCGGGGACTTCGGTGTCATCGTCCGGGAGAACCTGATCCACGCCTCCGACTCCGAGGAGTCGGCCGAGCGGGAGCTGAAGATCTTCTTCCCCGGCCGGGTCTGAGGACGCCGGAACACCTTTTTTCTGACGAGCCGTCACCCCTTGGGTGGCGCGCCGACCGGGGCGGCCGCGTGAAAGCGGCCGCCCCGTGGCATATGCGCGCCTGATCGGGGGAACGGATGCCACCGTTGGATCGTCTCCACGAGCGAGGCGATGCGCCATCTGCCGACAATGGCGAAGACCCTCGCGCAGTGTTCGCGAAAGCGCGTCTACGATGGAAGCCTCCACGCGTCACTGCAGCCACCTCGCCTACCTGAAAAGCCCTCAAAAGCTCATGGGAAGGCCAGTCGAATCCTGATGGGGAACTCAATGTCGTTCATCGGCCGTGACATGGCTGTCGACCTCGGGACCGCCAACACGCTGGTGTACGTCAGGGGTCGCGGGATCGTACTCAACGAGCCGTCCGTCGTCGCGATCAACACCAACACCGGTGGCATCCTCGCGGTCGGGGCCGAAGCGAAGAAGATGATCGGGCGCACCCCCGGCAACATCGTCGCCGTGCGTCCGCTGAAGGACGGCGTGATCGCCGACTTCGAGATCACCGAGCGGATGCTCCGCTACTTCATCCTGAAGATCCACAAGCGGCGTTATCTGGCTCGCCCGCGGGTCGTCGTCTGCGTGCCCTCGGGCATCACCGGCGTCGAACGCCGTGCCGTGATCGAGGCGTCGTCCCAGGCCGGCGCCCGGCAGGTGCACATCATCGAGGAGCCCATGGCCGCGGCCATCGGTTCCGGCCTGCCGGTCCACGAGGCCACGGGCAACATGGTGGTCGACATCGGCGGCGGCACCACGGAGGTCGCGGTCATCTCGCTCGGCGGCATCGTCACCGCCCAGTCCATCCGCGTCGCGGGTGACGAGCTGGACAACGCGATCATCCAGCACGTCAAGAAGGAGTACAGCCTTCTGCTGGGTGAGCGCACGGCCGAACAGATCAAGATCACGATCGGTTCGGCGTACGACCTCGACGCTGACGAGCACACCGAAATCCGCGGCCGGGACCTGGTGTCCGGACTGCCCAAGACCGTCGTCATCTCGGCCGCCGAAGTGCGCAAGGCGATCGAGGAGCCGGTCAACGCGATCGTCGACGCCGTCAAGACGACCCTCGACAAGTGTCCGCCGGAGCTGTCCGGCGACATCATGGACCGGGGCATCGTCCTGACCGGCGGCGGCGCGCTGCTGCGCGGCCTCGACGAGCGGCTGCGCCGGGAGACCGGCATGCCGATCCACATCGCCGAGGACCCGCTGGACAGCGTGGCGCTCGGCTCCGGAAAGTGCGTCGAGGAGTTCGAGGCGCTCCAGCAGGTGCTGGACGCCCAGCCCCGCAGATGAGGCAGCTCTTCGGTCCGCCGTACGAGAGGTTCTTCTCTCGTACGGCGGACCGTTGCCACAGAGACACAGAGACACAGAGACACAGAGACACAGAGACATAGGACAGAGGGACACCGGACTCCCGCAGTGCCCGCACCGGACGGGACGGGCGTCCCCCTCGAATCCCCCGAATTCCTGAAGACCGCAACGTAATTCCCGAATTCCGACGAGGAAGGCACGGCCGCCGCACGTGAGGGACACGAAAGAGAGCCGGCTGCTCCTGGTGCTGCTGATCGCCGTCGCGTTCGCGCTGATCACGGTGGACATCCGCGGCGGGGAGGACTCACCGGTCGACGGTGCCCGGCAGGCCGCGGCCAATGTCTTCGGCCCGATCGAGAACGGGGTGGCGTCCGCGGTCGACCCGGTCGGCAACGCGGTCTCCGCGATCCGCGAGTCGGGCGACCGGCACGACCGGCTCGCCGCGCTGGAGACGGAGAACGCGGCCCTCAAGGCGAAGCTCGGCAGCGACGAACGCGGCCGCAGCCGCCTCGAGCAGCTCGACAAGATGCTCGGCCTGGCCGGCGCCGGCCAGTACGGCATCAAGGGCGCCCAGGTCATCGCCATAGGAGCGGCCCAGGGCTTCTCCTGGACCATCACCATCGACGCCGGGGCCGACGACGGCATCGAACGCGACATGACCGTCCTCAACGGCGACGGCCTGGTCGGACGCGTGACCACCGTCGGCCCCGACACCGCGACCGTGCTGCTCGCCAGCGACCCCGACTTCACCGTCGGCACCCGGATGGAGGCCGGTGACGAACTCGGCTTCGCCTCCGGGCAGGGCGACCGCCCGCTGCGCGTCGAACTCCTCAACGGCAAGGCCGACGTGAAGAAGGGCGACCGGCTCGTCACCTTCGGCTCCCAGGCCGACAAGCCCTTCGTGCCCGGCGTCCCCGTCGGCACCGTCACCCGCGTCGACCCCTCCCGCGGCGACCTGACCCGCACCCTCTACGTCACGCCGTTCGCCTCCTTCACCAAGCTCGACATCGTCGGCGTCGTCGTCCAGGCCCCGGCGAAGGACCCGCGCGACACGGTGCTCCCGCAGAAGCCGAAGCCCGAGCCCAGGCCCACCGTCACGGTGACCGTGACGCCGTCCGCCGAGGCACCCGACGGCCAGGCCCGGTCCGAAGAGGCCGAAGGGTCCGGGCAGACCGGGCAGACCGGGCAGTCCGAACAGACCGAGCAGTAGGAGCTTTCGTCCCATGCGCGTCAACCGGATCCTGCTGTCCGCCTCCCTGGTCGTCGTCGCCCTGGTGGTCCAGGTCAGCGTCCTCGCCCGCCTCCACCTGCCCGGCGCCGTCCCCGACCTGCTGCTGCTCACCGTCCTCGGCCTCGCCCTGGTCTACGGCCACGTCGGCGGCGCCCTCGTCGGCTTCGGCGCCGGACTCCTCGCCGACCTCGCCCCGCCCGCCGACCACGCCGCCGGCCGCTACGCCCTGGTGCTCTGCGTCGTCGGCTACCTCGCCGGCCTCGCCAGACCCGACAACGGCCGGCTCAGGTCGGCCACCGGCCCGATGGCCGTCGTGGTCGCCGCCGCCGTCGGCACCACCCTGCTCTACGCCGGCGTCGGAGCCCTCGTCGGCGACACCGCCGCCCGCCACGTCGGCCTGCCCGGCCTGGTGTTCACCGCCGCGCTGTACGACCTGCTGCTCTCGCCCTTCGTGGTCCCCGGCGTCATGGCGCTCGCCCGCCGCACCGACAACGACCCGCTGGCCGACACCACCCCCGCCGCCCAGGGCACCGACATCTCCTCCGGCTGGCTCTCCGGCACCGGACTGCGCATCGGGGAGCAGCGCAGCGGACTGCGCATGAGGGCGGCACGGGCCCGGGTGGCCCGCGCCGGACGCATCAAGGGGGTCAAGCGGCTGTGACGACGCGGCAGCACACGACCGACAGCACGCACCTCGCGAGGGGGAGGAGGGGGAGGCAGTGACCAACTCCCACCCGTCGCCCACCACCACCCTCAACGGAATGGGCTGCGCCCATGACTAACATCCCCGAGACCGGCCGGAGCACACGCGTCCAGACCCGCCTCGTCGTCATCCAGGTCCTCGTCCTGTCCCTCCTCGCCACCCTCGGCGGCCGCCTCTGGTACCTGCAGATCCGGCAGGGCGACGAGTACGCCAAGGAGGCCTCCGGCAACCACGTCCAGCAGGTCGTCCAGCCCGCCACCCGCGGCTCCATCCTGGACGCCCGCGGCGTGGCCCTCGCCGACAACGAGACCCGCCTCGTCGTCTCCGCCTCCCGCACCGAGCTGCTGAAGATGAAGGACGACGGCAAGGCCGTCCTCACCAAGCTCGCCGGCGTTCTGGGCATGGAGCCCCAGGAGGTCATGGACAAGGTCCGGCTGTGCGACGCCAAGACGCCGCAGCCCTGCTGGAACGGCTCGCCCTACCAGCCGATCCCCGTCACCGACGAGGCCACCCCCAAGCAGGCCCTGCAGATCCGCGAGCGCGCCGAGGACTTCCCCGGCATCACCGCCGAACCCATGGCCGTACGCCGCTACGCCGCGCCCGGCAAGTCCAACACTGCCCAGGTCCTCGGCTACCTCTCCCCGGTCACCGACGAGGAGATCCAGAAGGCCCAGGACACCGACTCGCCCTACCTGCGCTCCGATCAGGTCGGCCGCTCCGGACTGGAGCGCCAGTACGACAAGGCGCTGCGCGGCAAGGCCGGCGTCACCCGCTACGAGGTCGACAACCTCGGCCGCGTCATCGGCGAGGCCGAGTCCGACCCGGGCGTGCCCGGCTCCAACCTCGTCACCAGCATCGACGCCCGCGTCCAGCGCGTCGCCGAGCACGAGCTGAACGAGGCCATGAAGGCCGCCCGCAAGGAGATGGACCGCAACACCAACCGGCTCTACGAGGCCGACGCCGGTGCCGTCGTGGTGATGGAGGCCAGGACCGGCCGCGTCGTCGCCATGGCCTCCAACCCGACGTACGACCCCAACGCCTGGGTCGGCGGCATCTCCGCCAAGGACTACAGGAAGCTCACCGGCAAGGACTCCAACTACCCGCTGCTGAACCGGGCCATCCAGGGGCAGGCCGCCCCCGGCTCCATCTTCAAGGTGGTCTCCTCGGCCGCCGCGGTGGAGGCCGGCTACGACTTCGACGGCAGCTACGCCTGCTCCAGCTCCTACTCCGTCGGGGGCCAGGTCTTCAAGAACTTCGAGTCCGCCGACCACGGCTCGATCAGCATCGGCCGCGCCCTCGAGCTCTCCTGCGACACCGTCTACTACCGGCTCGCGCACGAGGAGTGGAAGAAGGACGGCGGCATGAACCCGAAGAGCCCCAACGACTACTTCTACAAGGCGGCCCACCAGTTCGGCCTCGGCAAGGAGACCGGCATCGACCTGCCGAACGAGGTCGCCGGCCGCGTCCCCGACCGCCAGTGGAAGCAGGACTACTGGAAGGCCAACAAGGACGCCTGGTGCAGGACGGGGAAGAAGGGCGGCTCCTACGTCGAGCAGATCGCGTACGAGAACTGCCTCGAGGGCAACAAGATGCGCGCCGGTGACTCCATCAACTACTCCATCGGCCAGGGAGACACCCTCGTCACCCCCATCCAGATGGCCACGGTCTACGCCGCCCTCTCCAACGGCGGCACCATGTACGCGCCGACCATCGGCAAGGCGATCGTCAGCCCCGACGGCAAGCGGATCCAGGAGATCAGGCCCAAGGCGAACGGCAAGCTGCCCATAAGCAGGACCACGCTGGCCAAGATGGACGACGCCCTCGCCGGCGTCGCCACCCGCGGCACCGCCGCCTGGCGCTTCGAGGGCTGGCCGCAGGACGAGATCCCGATGCGCGCCAAGACGGGTACCGCCGAGGTCTACGGCAAGCAGACCACCTCGTGGTTCGCCACGTACACCGACGACTACGCGATCGTCATGACGATCTCCCAGGGCGGCACCGGCTCCGGCGCCTCGGGCCCCGCCGTCCGCAACATCTACGACGCCCTGTACGGCGTCTCGGACGACGGGAAGATCGACAAGAAGAAGGCGCTGCTGCCCCAGCCGGCCAAGAGCCTGCCGAAGATCAGGCCGGACGGCACCATCGTCTCCCCGAAGATCTCCAAGGACCCCGTGAAGGTCCTCCAGCCCACCGAGGAGGCCGCTCAGGAGGGCGGCGACGCCCCCGCCGGACAGCAGGACCAGAACCAGCAGGCGACAGTGAACCCGCCCGACACCGGGAACCGGCAGACCCGCAGGCGGAAGCGGAGGGCACGCCCATGACCGGAGTCAACAGCTTCCAGGTCTCCGGATACGGACCCCAGAAGGCCGGCTGGACCCGGCTGTTCGCCCGCGACTCCCTCGCCCGGCGGCTCGACTGGCCGATACTGCTGGCCGGCCTCGCGCTGTCCCTGCTCGGCTCCCTGCTCGTCTACTCCGCCACCCGCAACCGCACCGAGCTCAACCAGGGCGACCCGTACTACTTCCTGACCCGGCACCTGCTGAACACCGGCATCGGGATCGCCCTGATGGCCGCCACCGTCTGGCTCGGCCACCGCGCCCTGCGCACCGCCGTGCCCGTCCTGTACGGCGCCTCCGTCTTCCTGATCCTGCTGGTGCTCACGCCGCTCGGCTCGACCATCAACGGCGCCCACTCCTGGATCAAGCTCCCCGGCGGCTTCTCCCTCCAGCCCTCCGAGTTCGTGAAGATCACGATCATCCTGGGCATGGCGATGCTGCTCGCCGCCCGGGTGGACGCGGGCGACCGGCCCCACCCCGACCACCGGACCGTCCTCCAGGCTCTCGGCCTGGCCGTCGTGCCGATGCTGATCGTGATGCTCATGCCCGACCTCGGCTCGGTCATGGTCATGGTCATCATCGTGCTGGGCGTCCTGCTCGCCTCCGGCGCCTCCAACCGGTGGGTGTTCGGCCTCCTCGGCACGGGCACGGCCGGCGCGCTCGCCGTATGGCAGCTCGGCGTCCTGGACGACTACCAGATCGCCCGTTTCGCCGCCTTCGCCAACCCCGAACTCGACCCCGCCGGCGTCGGCTACAACACCAACCAGGCCCGCATCGCCATCGGCTCCGGCGGCCTCACCGGCTCCGGCCTCTTCCACGGCTCCCAGACCACGGGCCGCTTCGTACCGGAACAGCAGACCGACTTCGTCTTCACCGTCGCCGGCGAGGAACTCGGCTTCCTCGGTGCGGGCCTCATCATCCTGCTGCTCGGCGTGGTCCTCTGGCGCGCCTGCCGGATCGCCCGGGACACCACCGACCTGTACGGCACGATCGTCGCCGCCGGGATCGTCGCCTGGTTCGCCTTCCAGTCCTTCGAGAACATCGGCATGACCCTCGGCATCATGCCCGTCACCGGCCTGCCCCTGCCCTTCGTCTCCTACGGCGGCTCGTCGATGTTCGCCGTGTGGATAGCGGTGGGACTCCTGCAGTCGATCACCGTGCAACGGCCCATGTCGGCGTAGTTTCCGGGGCCTTTCCGGACCGTCTCGGGGACCGTGCGGGACCGCACGGTCCCCGAAGCGGTTCGGGGGACCGCGCGGGCCGGGTTACGCTGAATGGTCCCCCCTGTCAGCACACAAAGGTTCCGTGAGATGCCTGCCGAAGCCGCCGAGTCTGTGAAGTCCGTGTTTCCACAGCTCGAAGCTCTGCTCCCGCATGTGCAGAAGCCGATCCAGTACGTCGGCGGAGAGCTCAACTCCACGGTCAAGGACTGGGACTCCTGCGACGTCCGCTGGGCCCTGATGTACCCGGACGCGTACGAGGTCGGTCTGCCCAACCAGGGCGTCATGATCCTCTACGAGGTACTGAACGAGCAGCAGGGCGTCCTCGCCGAGCGCACCTACAGCGTGTGGCCGGACCTGGAGGCGCTCATGCGGGAGCACTCCGTCCCGCAGTTCACCGTCGACAGCCACCGCCCGGTCAAGGCCTTCGACGTGTTCGGGCTCTCCTTCTCCACCGAGCTCGGCTACACCAACATGCTCGCCGCCCTCGACCTGGCCGGCATCCCGCTGGAGGCCGGGGACCGCGGTCTCGACGACCCGATCGTCCTCGCCGGCGGCCACGCCGCGTTCAACCCCGAGCCGATCGCCGACTTCATCGACTGCGCCGTCATCGGCGACGGCGAGCAGGCCGTCCTGGAGATCACCGCGATCGTCCGCGCCTGGAAGGCCGAGGGCCGCCCCGGCGGCCGCGAGGAACTCCTGCTGCGCCTGGCGAAGACCGGCGGGGTGTACGTCCCCGGCTTCTACGACGTCGAGTACCTCCCCGACGGCCGTATCGCCCGCGTCGTGCCGAACCGCTCGGGCGTCCCGTGGCGCGTCTCCAAGCACACGGTGATGGACCTCGACGAGTGGCCCTACCCCAAGCAGCCCCTCGTCCCGCTCGCCGAGACCGTCCACGAGCGCATGTCGGTCGAGATCTTCCGCGGCTGCACCCGCGGCTGCCGTTTCTGCCAGGCCGGCATGATCACCCGCCCGGTGCGCGAACGCTCCATCACCGGCATCGGCGACATGGTCGAGAAGGGGCTGAAGGCGACCGGATTCGAGGAGGTCGGCCTGCTCTCCCTGTCCTCCGCCGACCACTCGGAGATCGGCGACATCGCCAAGGGCCTCGCCGACCGGTACGAGGACGACAAGATCGGCCTGTCCCTCCCGTCGACCCGGGTGGACGCCTTCAACGTCGACCTGGCCAACGAGCTGACGAGGAACGGCCGCCGCTCCGGCCTGACCTTCGCCCCCGAGGGCGGCTCCGAGCGCATGCGCAAGGTCATCAACAAGATGGTCTCGGAGGAGGACCTGATCCGCACCGTCGCCACCGCCTACGGCAACGGCTGGCGCCAGGTGAAGCTGTACTTCATGTGCGGCCTGCCCACCGAGACCGACGAGGACGTCCTGCAGATCGCCGACATGGCCACCCGGGTGATCGCCAAGGGCCGCGAGGTCTCCGGCTCGGGCGACATCCGCTGCACCGTCTCCATCGGCGGCTTCGTCCCCAAGCCCCACACCCCCTTCCAGTGGGCCCCGCAGCTGTCCGCCGAGGAGACCGACGAACGCCTGGCCAAGCTGCGCGACAAGATCCGCGGCGACAAGAAGTACGGCCGCTCCATCGGCTTCCGCTACCACGACGGCAAGCCCGGCATCGTCGAGGGCCTGCTCTCCCGCGGCGACCGCCGCGTCGGCGCCGTCATCCGCGCCGTCTACGACGACGGCGGCCGCTTCGACGGCTGGCGCGAGCACTTCTCCTACGACCGCTGGATGAGCTGCGCCGCCAAGGCCCTCGCGCCCTTCGGCGTGGACGTCGACTGGTACACCACCCGCGAGCGCTCCTACGAGGAGGTCCTGCCCTGGGACCACCTCGACTCCGGCCTCGACAAGGACTGGCTGTGGGAGGACTGGCAGGACGCCCTCGACGAGACCGAGGTCGAGGACTGCCGCTGGACCCCGTGCTTCGACTGCGGGGTGTGCCCCGCGATGGACACCGAGATCCAGATCGGCCCGACCGGCAGGAAGCTGCTGCCGCTGTCCGTGGTCAAGTGACCGTCCCGGCCCCGTCCGGCCCGGTGAGGGATCCGGACGGGGCCCGCTCGCGTCCCTGAGGGTATGGACCTCGAGAAGCCGCCCCGCGGCGGGGACGAACGGCAGCCGGACCGCGGACGGGACGCCGAAGGGTGCCTCGCCGTGGCGATCCGCGTCCCGGTGCGGATCGTCGCCCTGGTCGTGGTCGTACCGGCGCGGCTGGTGTGGGACGCGCTCGTCGTCGCCGGGCGCTTCCTGCGGGACACGCTGCTGCGGCCCTGCGGACGCGCGCTGGCATGGCTCGGGCGGGCCCTGTTCGTGTGGCCGGCCGTCGGGGTGTGGCGGTACGTCGTCGTGCCGGTGGCCAAGGGCGTCGCCTGGCTCGGGAACGTCCTCCTCGTCGTACCGGCGGTGTGGCTGTACCGGTGGGTGCTGACGCCCGTCGGACACGCGCTCATGTGGGTGCTCGGGGGCGTGGGTGCCGCGCTCGCCGCCGTGGGGCGCGGCCTGTACGCCGCCGGTGCCTGGCTCGGCCGGTATCTCCTCGTCGTCCCCGCGACGTGGCTGTACACATGGGTCCTCACCCCTGTCGGGCACGCGCTCGCGTGGTGCGGCCGGGGGATCGCGTGGTGTCTGCGCACGGCCGCCGCCGCGGTCGGCGCCGTCCTGTACTGGACCGCCCGGATCCTGCTGGTGCTGCCCGCCCTCGCCCTGTGGCGGTGGGTGCTCGCCCCTCTCGGCCGGGGCCTCGCCGTCGTCGGACGGGAGATCCTGGACGCCCTCGGGCACGCCTGGCGGATCGCCGGCCACGTCTCGCGCGCCGTCGGCCGGTTCCTCGGCACCCTGTTCCGGTGGCTGGTCGGGGAGCCGGCGCGCTGGGTGTACCGGACCGTCCTGACACCGGCGGGGCATGCCGTACGGGACCTGGTCTGGCGGCCCGCCGCCCGGGCCTCGCGCGCGGTGGGGCAGGGGGTCCGCGAGGCGCTCGCCGCCGCGCGGCAGTCCGTGCGCCAGGCCCGCGCGGAGGTGCGCCGGGTGCTGTTCGGGAAGCCGCGGGAAGCACGGGCCGTGGACCGGCGGGAACCTGTGCCGGCGCCGGCGCGTACTCTAGAAAAGAAGACCGGACGCGAAGCGTCCCCGCCGACGCGGGGATGATCCGGGCCGTACGACGCCGGTGAGGTGTCGGCCCGGACGCTCCCGCCGATGGGGGAGCGGCGTCACGGTCCGTCCGCCCGTACACAAGGAGAAGTCCCCTGGGCAAGCGACAGCCCGAAGGCCCGCCGCCCGTACCCGCGGTGCAGCGCATCCGACTGCGTTACACCAAGCGCGGCCGCCTCCGGTTCACCAGCCACCGTGACTTCCAGCGCGCCTTCGAGCGTGCGCTGCGCCGTGCCGAGGTGCCCATGGCGTACTCGGCGGGGTTCACCCCGCACCCGAAGGTGTCGTACGCCAATGCCGCACCCACCGGCACGGGCAGCGAGGCGGAGTACCTGGAGATCGCGCTGACCGAGGCGCGCGACCCGGAGCGGCTCAGGCTGCTCCTCGACGAGTCGCTGCCCGCCGGGCTCGACATCGTCGACGCGGTCGAGGCCCGCACCTCCGGGCTCGCCGACCGGCTGACGGCTTCCGTGTGGGAGCTGCGCCTGGACGGGGTGGAGGCCGCGGACGCCGAGCGCGCCGTGGCGGCCTTCAACTCGGCCCCGGCCGTGGAGGTCCAGCGCCGCACCAAGAACGGCGTCCGCACCTTCGACGCCCGCTCCGCCGTCGTGAGCCTCGAGGCCGTGGCGACGGACGGTTCGCCGGCTGATAGGCCGACCGACCGGCCCTGTGCGATACTGCGCCTGGTTGTTCGGCACGTGACGCCTGCCGTACGACCCGACGACGTCCTGTCCGGTCTTCGCGCCGTGGCCGACCTGGCGCCGCCGGTCCCCGCAGCGGTGACCAGGCTGGCGCAGGGGCTGTTCGATGAAGAGACCGGTGCGGTGACCGACCCGCTCGCGCCCGACCGCGAGGCAGAAGCGCCCGCGCCGCAACCGGCCGCCGCTTCCGCCGCCGCGAAGGCGCCGGCGTAAGGAAGGTTCCGCGCAGGGACGAGCGTCGTAGCGCAGCCCTCGAACTCGGGAGCCACCTGGGTCGGGCGGCGCACCGACCACAAGACTTTCGCCAGGCCGTGCACGACAAGGGGTACGGAACCGGCGAGACAAGACACGGAGAGCTCCCGAGCGGCGCACGCGCCCCGGACGGCGGCGACCGCGCATCGCGCGAGCCGCGGACGTCACCGGCGGTCGACACGGTCGATGCCGGACCAGGCGCGGCGCCCGGGAGCCTGACGGGAGAAACCCCCGCATGCTCGAACCGACCGAACCCGCAGAGACCGCAGCTTCCGCCACGGGCTCCGAGTTGAACACCCCCAGCGACACCCTGCCGCCGCGCCGACGGCGCAGGGCCGCGTCCCGCCCGGCGGGTCCGCCGTCCGGTGCCTCCGAGACGAAGGCGGAGACCGTCGCGCCGGCCGGGGCACCCGCGGCCGAGGAGCCGGAGGAGGCCGCCGCCGAGACGGCCGCGACGCCCGAGCCGGCCGCCGGACCCGCGGCCCGGCCGCGGCGCCGCGCGGTGCGCCGCGCCTCCGCGCCCGTCGCGTCGCCCACCGCCGCCGACGCGGCCGAGACCGTCGTCCCCGTGACCCCGGCCGCCGGGACGCCCGCCGAGCCCGAGCCGGCCGTGAACACCGGCAGCACCGAGGACGCCGCTCCGCGCCGTACCCGCCGTCGCGCCACGCGTACGGTGACCGCGCCTGCCGCGCCCGCCGAGGTCGTGGAGGCCGCTCCGGCCGTCGCCGCGCCCGTCGAGGATGCCGAGGGCGCCGAGGAGGCCGCTCCGCGCCGTACCCGCCGTCGCGCCACGCGTACGGTGACCGCGCCCGCCGGTACGGAGGCGACCGGGACCGCCGCCGAGACGGACGAGAAGGCGGCCGGGACCGAGGCCGCTCCGGCCGTCGCCGCGCCCGTCGAGAGTACGGAGGACGCCGAGGAGGCCGCTCCGCGCCGTACCCGTCGTCGTGCGACGCGCCGCGTGTCCGCCCCGGCCGGCGCGCCCGCCGGCGAGGAGCGGGCCGGGACCGAGACCGAGACCGAGACCGCCGAGGCGACCACCGCTCCGGAAGCCGTCAAGGCCCCGGAGACCACCGGGGCACCCGAGGCCGTGCAGCCCGCCGCGCCCGTGGAGGAGGCCGCTCCGCGGCGTGCGACGCGTCGCCGTTCGGCCCGCAAGGCCGCCGGCGGCTTCGCCGAGCCGGCGCGGACCGCGTCCGCGGCCACCGACGGGGGCGACGCCCCGAAGCGTCCGGTGCGCCCCGCCGTCGCCGTCTTCCAGCCCCCGGTCTTCGCCGAGCCCAAGTTCCAGACGCCCGAGCGGGCCGCCGCCGAAGCGGCCGCCGAGGCCGCCGGGGCCGAGCCGGAGCAGGCGCCCCCGGCCGCCGCGACGACCGAGGACCTCCCGGAGGAGAGCACCGGTTCGCGCCGCCGGCGCCGCCGCCGGGCCGCCGGGCCCGAGGAGACCGCCGAGGAGCGCACGGTCACCGCGCCCCCGGCCGCCGCCGACGAGCCGGAGGCCGACACCGAGGACGACGAGTCCGGTGACGACGACCACGGCGACGACGCCGAGGGCTCCGAGGAGTACGGCTCGCGCCGTCGCCGTCGCCGGGGCGGCCGTCGCCGTCGCCGGGGCGACCTGGCCGAGGACTCCGAGGACTCCGCGGACGACGACACCGAGCACACCGCCGCCGTGCAGGCCGCCGAGGACGCCGAGGACACCGCCGAGCAGGCGGAGGAGGACGCCGAGGAGGGCGAGGACACCACCGGCGAGCACGCCGAGCACGGCGGCTCCAGCAGCAGCCGTCGCCGCCGTCGCCGTCGCCGCCGCGCCGGGGACGCCTCCGGCGAGGCCGAGCCGTCCGCCGACGACCCCGAGCGCACCGTCGTCAAGGTCCGCGAGCCGCGCCCGAAGGCCGAGCCGTCCGACGAGGTGCAGTCCATCAAGGGCTCCACCCGCCTGGAGGCCAAGAAGCAGCGCCGCCGCGAGGGCCGCGAGCAGGGCCGCCGGCGTGTGCCGATCATCACCGAGGCCGAGTTCCTGGCCCGCCGCGAGGCCGTCGAGCGCGTCATGGTCGTCCGCCAGCACGGCGAGCGCACCCAGATCGGCGTCCTGGAGGACGGGGTGCTCGTCGAGCACTACGTCAACAAGGAGCAGGCCACCTCGTACGTCGGCAACGTCTACCTCGGCAAGGTGCAGAACGTGCTGCCGTCGATGGAGGCCGCCTTCATCGACATCGGCAAGGGCCGCAACGCCGTCCTGTACGCCGGTGAGGTCAACTTCGAGTCGCTGGGCATGGGCCACGGCCCGCGCCGCATCGAGTCCGCCCTCAAGTCCGGCCAGTCCGTCCTCGTGCAGGTCACCAAGGACCCCATCGGCCACAAGGGCGCTCGCCTGACCAGCCAGGTCTCCCTGCCCGGCCGCTACCTGGTCTACGTGCCCGAGGGCTCGATGACCGGCATCAGCCGCAAGCTGCCCGACACCGAGCGCTCCCGGCTGAAGACCATCCTCAAGCGGATCGTCCCCGAGGACGCGGGCGTCATCGTGCGCACCGCCGCCGAGGGCGCCAGCGAGGACGAGCTGCGCCGCGACGTCGAGCGGCTCCAGGCGCAGTGGGAGGAGATCCAGAAGAAGGCCAAGAACGGCAACGCGCCGACGCTGCTGTACGGCGAGCCGGACATGACCGTCCGGGTCGTGCGCGACATCTTCAACGAGGACTTCTCCAAGGTCGTCGTCAGCGGTGACGACGCCTGGCAGACCATTCATGGCTACGTCTCCCACGTGGCGCCGGACCTCGCCGACCGGCTGTCCCGGTGGACCAGCGAGGTCGACGTCTTCGCCACGTACCGGATCGACGAGCAGCTCGCCAAGGCGCTGGACCGCAAGGTCTGGCTGCCCAGCGGCGGTTCGCTGGTGATCGACCGGACCGAGGCGATGGTCGTCGTCGACGTCAACACCGGCAAGTTCACCGGTCAGGGCGGCAACCTCGAGGAGACGGTCACCAGGAACAACCTGGAGGCGGCCGAGGAGATCGTGCGCCAGCTCAGGCTGCGCGACCTCGGCGGCATCATCGTCATCGACTTCATCGACATGGTGCTGGAGTCCAACCGGGACCTGGTGCTGCGGCGCCTGCTGGAGTGCCTGGGCCGGGACCGCACCAAGCACCAGGTCGCCGAGGTGACCTCGCTGGGCCTGGTCCAGATGACCCGCAAGCGGGTCGGCCAGGGCCTGCTGGAGTCGTTCTCGGAGACCTGCGTCCACTGCAACGGCCGTGGTGTCATCGTCCACCTCGACCAGCCGACGGCCCCCGCCGGCGGTGGCGGCGGCAAGCGCCGCAAGCGGGCGCGCGCCGGTGCCGGTGAGCACGAGCACGAGGCCGTGGCCGGCGCCGAGACCGCTGTGACGGCCGAGCAGGAGGCGGACGCCGAGTCCGAGTCCGAGGTCGCCGCCGAGGTCGCCGAGCCGGTCGCCCTGCCGGCGCCCGAGTTCGTCCCGGACGAGGAGCTGTACAGCAGCGCCGCCGAGGCCGAGGCCGCCGCCACGCGCGGCCGTGGCCGGCGCCGGTCGAGCCGGCGGACGTCCGCACCGGCGGGTGCCCCGAAGGCGGCGAAGGACGAGACCGTGCGCGGCGAGACCCCGGCGCCGGCCGAGGTCCCGACCGCGCAGGACGTCACCGCGGCGGAAGAGGCCGAGCGTCCCGTCGTACGGCAGCCGGCCGACGAGGTGCTGGCCGAGCCCGCCGCCGTCGAGGACGCGGTGTCCGGCGCCCCGGCCCCGGCCGCCGGGACCCCTGCCGTCGAGACCCCGGCCGCCGGGACCCCGGCCCCGGCCGTGGAGGAGGCCGCGCCCAAGGGCCGTACGCGTCGTCGGGCCACCCGGAAGGTGTCCGCGCCGGCCGGTTCCCCCGCGGGTGCCGAGGCCGCCGTCCTGACGGTGCCCGGGACCGCGCCCGCCGAGCCGGCGCCTGCCGAGGCACCGGTGGCAGAGAAGGCGGCGGAGGCCGCGCCGGCCGCCGAGAGCGCCGCTCCGGCCCGTCCGCGCCGTCGGGCCGTGCGCAAGCCCACCACCTCGACCGCGCCCGAGGAGGCGGCCGTCGTGGTCGTCCCGTCGGCCTCGGCCCAGGCGGCCCCGGCCCAGCCGGAGCCGGAGGCCGGGGCACCGGCCGCGGAAGCCGGACAGGACGCCGACGAGGCCGCCCCGGCCAAGAAGACGGCGGCCCGCAAGACGGCCAAGAAGGCCACGGCGAAGAAGACGGCGGCGACGAAGACGACCGCGGCCAAGAAGACCGCGGCGAAGAAGACGACGACCGCGAAGGCGACGACCGCCAAGAAGGCCACGGCGAAGAAGGCGGCGACGAAGACGACGACCGCCAAGAAGGCCACGGCCAAGAAGACGGCGTCGAAGAAGACCGCGGCGGCGGAGCAGCAGGCGCCGTCCTCGGTCTCGGCCGCCACCGACGAGGGCTGATCCGGTCCCTGTCACGCCACGTGTGGCCCTGCCCGTCCGGGGCAGGGCCACACGCCTGTTCCCGGGCTCCGCACGCCCGCCACGCCGGTCCCGGGCCGTCGCGGCGGCCCCGCGGAGCGGTGTCGCGCCGGTGGCCGGGGGCCCGGTTTGACCCCTGTCGCGTGGCCCCGTAACCTTGACCGTCGGCGTGTCGACTGACACGCCACATCCCCGTAAACCTCTTCCTTCCGGGTGCGGCCGTCACCGGCCACGACCGGGAGAGGCCGTTCGCGCCTGCCGTCGGGCGGCTGGACTGCGGGGGTGCCGTTCATGAGCGAGAGAGTGAGATCCGCGTGTACGCCATCGTGCGCAGCGGTGGCCGCCAGCACAAGGTTGCTGTCGGCGACATCGTTGAGGTTGACAAGATTTCCACCGCCAAGGTCGGCGACACGGTCGAGCTCTCGACCCTGCTCGTGGTCGACGGCGACGCTGTGACCAGCGACCCCTGGGTCCTGGCCGGCATCAAGGTCCAGGCCGAGGTCGTGGACCACCACAAGGGCCAGAAGATCGACATTCTGCGCTACAAGAACAAGACCGGCTACCGCCGTCGTCAGGGCCACCGCCAGCAGTACACGGCGATCAAGGTCACTGAGATCCCCGCGGCTGCGAAGTAAGGGACTGAGGAGAGATGGCACACAAGAAGGGCGCATCGTCCACCCGTAACGGTCGTGACTCCAACGCTCAGCGCCTCGGCGTGAAGCGCTTCGGTGGTCAGGCCGTCAACGCGGGCGAGATCCTGGTCCGCCAGCGCGGCACCCACTTCCACCCGGGTGCGGGCGTCGGCCGCGGCGGCGACGACACGCTGTTCGCGCTGCAGGCCGGTGCGGTGCAGTTCGGCACCCACCGTGGCCGCAAGGTCGTGAACATCGTTCCGGTCGCCTGATCGGAAACTTTCGCGAGGCGGACCTCACTTCCCGGACGGGAAGCGGGTCCGCCTTTCGCGTGTTACCCAAGAGACAACCCCGTAGTAACTGGAGGCACATTCCATGACCACCTTCGTGGACCGCGTCGAGCTGCACGTCGCCGCGGGTAACGGAGGCCACGGCTGTGCCTCCGTCCACCGTGAGAAGTTCAAGCCGCTCGGCGGCCCGGACGGCGGCAACGGCGGCCGTGGCGGCGACGTGATCCTCGTCGTCGACCAGTCGGTGACCACGCTCCTCGACTACCACCACTCCCCGCACCGCAAGGCCACCAACGGCAAGCCCGGCGAGGGCGGCCACCGCTCCGGCAAGGACGGCCAGGACCTGGTCCTGCCCGTGCCCGACGGCACCGTGGTCCTCGACAAGGCGGGCAACGTGCTGGCCGACCTGGTCGGCCACGGCACCTCCTACGTCGCCGCCCAGGGCGGCCGGGGCGGCCTCGGCAACGCGGCCCTCGCCTCCGCCCGCCGCAAGGCCCCGGGCTTCGCGCTGCTCGGTGAGCCGGGCGACCTCGGCGACATCGTCCTGGAGCTGAAGACCGTCGCCGATGTGGCGCTGGTCGGCTACCCGAGCGCCGGCAAGTCCTCGCTGATCTCCGTGCTGAGCGCGGCCAAGCCGAAGATCGCCGACTACCCCTTCACGACGCTGGTGCCGAACCTCGGCGTGGTGACGGCCGGCTCGACCGTCTACACCATCGCCGACGTCCCCGGTCTCATCCCGGGCGCCAGCCAGGGCAAGGGCCTCGGCCTGGAGTTCCTGCGGCACGTGGAGCGGTGCAGCGTGCTGGTGCACGTCCTGGACACGGCGACGCTGGAGTCCGACCGCGACCCGCTCTCCGACCTGGACATCATCGAGGCCGAGCTGCGCGAGTACGGCGGCCTGGACGACCGGCCCCGGATCGTCGTCCTCAACAAGATCGACGTGCCCGACGGCAAGGACCTCGCCGAGATGGTCCGCCCGGACCTGGAGGCGCGCGGCTACCGCGTCTTCGAGGTGTCGGCCGTGGCCCACACCGGGCTGCGGGAGCTGTCCTTCGCGCTGGCCGAGCTGGTGGCGGCGTCGCGTGCCGCCCGGCCGAAGGAGGAGGCCACCCGGATCGTCATCCGGCCCAAGGCCGTGGACGACACGGGCTTCACCGTCACCCGCGAGGAGGACGGCCTGTTCCGCGTGCGCGGCGAGAAGCCCGAACGCTGGGTGCGCCAGACCGACTTCAACAACGACGAGGCCGTCGGTTACCTCGCCGACCGCCTCAACCGCCTCGGCGTCGAGGAGCAGTTGCTCAAGGCCGGCGCCCGCGGCGGCGACGGCGTCGCCATCGGTCCCGAGGACAACGCGGTCGTCTTCGACTGGGAGCCGTCGGTGACGGCCGGCGCCGAGATGCTCGGCCGCCGCGGCGAGGACCACCGCTTCGAGGCACCCCGCCCGGCCGCCCAGCGCCGCCGCGACCGGGACGCCGAACGCGACGAAGCGGAGCGGGAGTTCGACGGCTTCGACCCGTTCTGAGCGGTGTGCGGCGCAGCCCGCGTTCTCGCACGGTGAGGGAACCGTCACCCCTGGTTTCTGTCTCCTATATCACAGGTTTGACGGTTGTTAGGGTGGAGCGCGAAGGCGGACGGCAGATGAACACGTTGCATACTTGGCCTGTCTGTAGTCCGCCCGAGTCGTCATCAAGGGGAGCGTGCCGGTCTCGAGGCCGTTCCCGTCGGAGGAGCTCCCGCAGTGCGAAATCCTGAAGCACCCCGGTTGGTCGGTGTCTACCGTCGCGTAGTCCCGGTGGGTGCGCGACGAGTGATCGCCGAGCATGTGGACAGCGGCTTCCGACAGCAGGTCAAGGAAGGCATCGCCGCCGCAGCGGCGGCGCGGGCCCAGATCAAGCGGGTGCGGGTCGCCCGCAGCCACCGGGAACTGCTGGCCCGCCACGACCGGCGGGTCGTCAGCGTGGGCAAGTCCCCGCGCATCGCCCACGTGATGCCGGGGATCACTCCGCTGGAGGCGCGGCGGGCCAACCTCGACGACGTGACCGCGGCGCTGCGGGACGCCGGCGTCGACTACTTCTGCGTGCGTTCCGGCTCGGACACCGCCGCGGCGGTGGCGGTCCGCGAGGACGACCGGGAACGCGTGATCGGCGCACTGCGACAGGCGTGCCGGGCCAGGCCCGGGTACGTGGCGCACATACGCACGGGCGAGCCTCTCGACGAGGCCGCCCTGCCCGCCTACGGAGCCGGCCCGTGGAAGCGGGTGTCCGGCTCCGCGGTCATCCGCTGTACCTGGTACCGCACCGACGAGACCGGCCGCCTGGTGTTCGGCCTGCGGTACGGCTGCGACGTAGAGTTCTGGAAGCAGGAGGGCGCCGAGCTGCTCTCCCCCCGGCGCAACCCGGTCGCCGAGGCCGTCCCGGCCGACGAGGAACCGACGGAGGCGGACGAGTCCCTCTTCACCGATCTGGCCCCGCTGCCGGCGCCGGAGAGTCCCGAGGACCCGGACGACCAGGACGGCTCCGAGCCCGCCGCCGCCCCGGTGCGCGTGCGGACCCGCCCCGCGTTCGCCGCCGGAAGGGTCGGGCGCCGCACTTTCCCGATCGACGTGGTGTACACCTGGGTCGACGGCTCCGACCCCGACTGGGTGCGTTCACGGGCGGAGTTCTCCGACCGGCCGTACCACGAGGAAGCGGCCAACGCGGCGCGGTACCTGAGCAGGGACGAACTGCGCTACTCCCTGCGCTCCCTGAACCTGTACGCGCCGTGGGTCCGCAACATCTACCTGGTGACCGCCGACCAGACTCCCGAGTGGCTGAACACGGACCACCCGCGGCTGAAGGTCGTCAGCCACAAGGAGATATTCAGCGACCCCGCGTTCCTGCCGACCTTCAACTCGCATGCGATAGAGAGCCAGCTGCACCACATCGACGGCCTCTCGGAGCACTTCCTCTACTTCAACGACGACGTGATGCTCGGCCGGGAGGTGCTGCCCCAGCACTTCTTCCTGCCCAACGGCCTCGGCCAGTTCTACCTCTCTCCCGCGCTCATCCCGTTCGGCGACCCGAGCGACGACGACCCGCCGGTCGCGGCCGCCGGGAAGAACAACCGCCGGCTGATCGCCGAGCGCTTCGGCGGCACCATCTTCCAGAAGATGAAGCACGTGCCGCACGCCCTGCACCGCAGTGTGCTGAACGCGATCGAGACCGAGTTCGCCGACGAGCACCGGCGTACCGCGGCAAGCCGCTTCCGTAGCGTCGGTGACATCTCGGTCACCTCGTCACTGCACCACTACTACGCGTTCCACACCGGCCGTTCCTTCCCCGGCGAGGGGCTTGTCTACCGCTACCTCGACGTCGGCAGGCCCGGCGCCGAGCGGATGCTGGGCAGGCTGCTCGCCGAGCGTGAGGCTCATGTCTTCTGCCTGAACGACACGACGTCCACGGCGGCCGAACTCGCCCAGCAGCAGAACGTGATGACCCGCTTCCTGGACGAGTACTTCCCCTTTCCGAGCCCCTACGAGCGCGGTGCAGACAACCGATGAGACAACTTCCCACCCCCCACCAGGTCATGCGCAAGGGCTACGCCGTGGTGCGTTCGGCACGGTCGCGACTGGACAGCCTGGTCCTCGTCCCGCCGAGCCCCGACGACTGGCCGCGCGTCACCGCGGAACACCTGTCCGTGCTGGACGGCAGAACACTCAACATCTGTGTCGCCGTGCCCGACGACGTCACCGCCGCGTCCGCGTCGCTGGTCCTGGGCCAGGGCTCCTCGCCGGTCGTCGTCCCGCTGTCCCTGGCACAGCGCAGCGACGGGCGCGTCGAGGCACAGGGCACCACCGTCATCGACCTGCTGGAGGGTGACACCTCCGCCGGCCCGCCGATGCCCGGAGGAATCCGCAGGTATCTGCTGGAGGCCGGCCAGTGGCGGATGTCCGTGGTCTTCACCGACATCCGGGGCCGCGAGAGCCGTTACGCGCTGGCCGTGGCCCCGAAGCTGATGCCCGACGGTCCCACGCTCCCCGAATCCCTGCGGGACGACGGCACCTACTGCCGCGTCATCGCGTCGAGCACCGGCCGTGCGTACGTCTCCCTGGGGAGGGACGGCGCCGACGCCGAGGTCGTGTCCGTCCACGTCGGCTGGACGGAGATCACGCTGCGCGGCCGGCTCGTCAACGCGCCCGCGGAGGCGTGCAACGGGAACGTGGAACTGATCCGCAGGAACGGCAAGGTCAGCCGGACCGTGCCCGCCGTGTGGGAGGGGAACGCCTTCACCTGCGGCGTGCAGATCGCCGACTTCGGCGCGCTGAGCACCAAGGAGCAGATCTGGGACGTGCGCCTGCAGAGGCCGCGCGGCAGGTCGCTGAAGCTGTCCAGGCGGCGGACCGACGTGCGCAGCCCCGGAGACGTCTTCCGGATGCCGCACCGGCTGCTGACCTCGGACGACGGCACGGCCCTGCGGATCAACCCCTACTACACGCCCATCGGCAGCCTGGCGTTCCGTGCTGCGCTTATCCCTTCTGGAAGTTGATAACAGATGAAGATCACCTTTCTCCTCACCTGGGGTGACGAGATGGGCGGCACGGAGCAGGCCGTCTACACCCAGGCGACCCATCTGGCTCCCCGGCACGACGTCGAGGTGCTCAGCGTCTTCAAGACGCGTGCGGAGCCGTTCTTCTCCGTCGACGAGCGGGTGCCGGTGCGGTACCTGGTGGACCGCACCGGCAAGACCGAGCGTCCGGTGCGGGAGAGCAGCCTCACCGCCGAGGAGTGCCGGCACCTCGCCGGACTGCCGAGCGAGCTGATCAGCCCGGTGTGGGAGGCCACCTTCGACGCGCTCTCCGACGCCGAGATGCAGCGCGCGCTGCGCACTCTCGACACCGACGTGCTCATCACCACCTCGCCCGCGCTGATGTCGGCCGCCGCCGACCTGGTGCCCTCCCGGGTGATCACCATCCAGCAGGAGCACCGGCCGTCGCAGCTGCGCGGCGGCACGGGCGAACCGCTGCTGCTGCGGGCACCCGCCATCGACGCGGTGGTCGTGCTCACCGAGCGGACCAAGCAGTGGATGGAGGAGTCCCTCGGCAAGGCCGCCCCGCGCCTCGCCGCCATTCCGAACGCGATCCCCGAGGGCTTCCGTCCGCGGTCCAGCCTGACCGGCAAGACGATCGTGATGCCGCGCCGGCTCGTGCCCGACAAGCAGGTCGACCACGCCATCCACGCGTTCGCCAAGGCACTGCCCGACCACCCCGGGTGGCGGCTGCGCATCTTCGGCGACGGCCCGCAGATGTCCCGCCTGCGCAATCTCATCCAGGGCCTGGGCCTGCACGACTCCGTGGAGCTGCTCGGCCCGAGCCAGCACATGACCGAGGAGTGGGCCAGGGCCAGCCTGACCATTCTCCCGTCGCAGGACGGCGAGGCCTTCCCGCTGGTGCTGCTGGAGGCGTTCGCGGCCGGTGTCCCGGCGGTGGCGTACGACATCGTCACCGGTCCCGCGGAGATCATCCGGCACGGCGTGGACGGGCTGCTCGTGCCGCCCAACGACATCGACTCCCTGGCCGAGGCGATCTCGCGCCTCATGGGCGACGAGGAGCTGCTGCGCTCCTTCGGCGAGAAGGCCTACGAGGGGTCGGCGCGGTTCGCCGCCGAGGCGATCGTCAAGCAGTGGGAGGAGCTGTTCACCGAGCTGGTCTCCCGGCGGGACGACCCGCGGCGGATGGCCGAGCGTGCCGACCGCATCGCCTACCGGGTGGCCCACGGCGGGGCGGGCCGTTTCCACGCCGCCGTCGCCGCGGACCGCACGGCCCCCTCCTCGGGCGACCAGCGTGCCCGGGAAGTGGTCATCGGCGCGTCCGACCGCTCCCTGGTCCGGGCCGCCGGCCGGCTCTCCGAGGTCCGTGACGACCTGCAGGGCTCGGAGATCATCCAGCGGAACTTCGAGACGGTCGTCACCGCACTCGAGGCGCACGGCATCCCGTACGTGCTGTTGCGCGACCGCGACGACAACCCCCGGCAGCGGCTGGCCGTCGACGCGGCGGACTCGGCGCGGGTCCGCAAGGCACTCGCCGACCAGTACGAGGGCAAGGCGGTCTACGCGGAGCTCCTCAAGCCCCGTACACACGCTCCGGGTGTGCTGCTCGCCGAGCGGCTCGAAGCGGCGGGTGAGGTGGCCGGCCTGCGGGTCTTCCGTCCCGTGGTGAGCTCCAGCCGCACCCTGCGCTTCGGCCCCGCGTACGGCTGCGACATCGAGTTCTGGCGTCAGGTGCCGGAAGAGGAGGGCGGGGACGGCCAGTTCGTCGCGCCGCTCAGGCCGAGCGCCGTCGGCCCCAAGCTGCCGTCGCTGACCGCCGACGCCCGGATACGCGTCCGGGACCGCGAGTACCCCACGCTCGAACCGCTGACCAAGAGGCTGGTCAGCGACATCACCTTCCCCGTGGACGCCGTCTACACCTGGGTCGACGACTCCGACCCGCGCTGGCAGGAACGCCGGGCCGCGCGCCGCGCCGGGCTCGGGCTGGCACCGGAGGCCTCCGGCGACGAGGCCGCCCGGTTCCGCAACCGCGACGAGCTGCGCTACTCCCTGCGCTCGCTCGCGATGTTCGCTCCCTGGGTGCGCAAGGTCTACCTCGTCACCGACGACCAGACCCCCGAGTGGCTCGACACCGAGCACCCGGACATCCAGGTCGTCTCGCACCGGGAGATCTTCTCCGACCCCGACTGCCTGCCCACGTTCAACTCCCACGCCATCGAGAGCCAGCTCCACCACATCGAGGGCCTGTCCGAGCAGTTCCTCTACCTGAACGACGACGTGTTCATCGGCCGGCCCCTCGGCCCGCAGCGGTTCTTCCTGCCGAACGGGACGAGCCGGTTCTTCTGGTCGCCGACGACGGTGCCGATCGGTGAGCCGACCGAGGAGGACGAGGGCTACTTCGCCGCGGCCAAGAACAACCGGGCCCTGTTGGAGGAGAAGTTCGGGGTGACGGTGGCGAACAGCTTCGTGCACGCGCCGCATCCGCTGCGCAAGAGCGTGCTGGAGAGCATCGAGGCGGACTTCCCCGAGAGCGTGGCCCGCACGGCCGCCAACCCGCTGCGCGGCTGGCAGGACATCTCCATGGTGTCCTCGCTCCACCACCACTACGGCTACCTCACCGGAGCCGCGGTGCCGAGCAGCATCCGCTGCGCGTACATCGACGTGGGCAGCTACAGCCGCCACCCGGAGCTGACGCGGCTGCTGGCGATCCGCGGCCACGACGTGTTCTGCCTCGGCGAGTCCCGTGACGCGGAGGTGCCGGAGCAGGAGCAGGCCCGCATCGTCGACGCGTTCCTGCGGGCCTACTTCCCGGTGAAGAGCCCCTACGAGCGCTGACGCGGCGCACCGCTCGCGGCGGCCACGGCGACGGAGAAAGGGGGCTGCCGACACGGACCGTGTCGGCAGCCCCCCTTTCTCACAGGTGGGTCTTCCCCCTACATCAGTAGAGGTCCCGGTAGGTGTTCCAGCCGGTGCCCAGCTTCACCCGGGCCTTGAACCGCCCGTCGGTGTAGGAGGTGTAGCGGAACAGCTCGCCCGCGGAGTTCGCCGCGAGCAGGTCGGCGCGGCCGTCACCGTCGATGTCGCCGGGCGAGGCCAGCTTGTTGTACTGCTGCCAGCCGGGTCCCAGGGCGACCTTGCCGGCGAACGGCGAGGTGCTGACGCCGGTCCCGCGGTAGAGGTACAGCTGGCCGTCCGGGGTCCGCGCGACGATGTCGGTACGGCCGTCCGCGGTGAAGTCACCGGCGCCCACCAGCTTGTTGTAGGCGTTCCAGCCCCCGCCCACCTTGAGCGGTGCGGACAGGGAGGCGCCGTCGCCCTTGCCGCGGAAGAGGAACAGGTTGCCGGACGTGTCCCGGGCGAGCAGGTCGCCCTTGCCGTCGTCGTTGAGGTCGCCCGGGCCGAGGAAGAGGTCGTACGCGCCCCAGCCGGTGGCCAGGGAGCCGTCGGCCGTACTGGCGTAGTTGTAGAGCACGCCGTCGTACAGCTCCAGAAGGTCCGCGTGCCCGTCGTTGTCGAGCGAGGACGCGTACCCGATGCGGGCGCCGTCCCAGCCGCCCGGGTCGCTGGCCTGGATGCGCGAGGTCAGCTGGCCGTTGTTCTGCACGCCGTACCAGTACAGCGTGCCGTTCGTGTCCAGACCGAGCAGCGAGGCCTTGCCGAAGTGCGGGTAGGCCCCGCTGCCGGCGAAGAGCTCGACGGCCTCGAAACCGGTGCCGGTCTGCTGCTTGGTCTCGAAGTTGCCGGTGCCGTCGGCCTGGTAGTAGTACAGGTCGCCGGAGACGGTGCGGCCCAGCAGGTCGCCGAGTCCGTCGCCGTTCCAGTCGTCGGCGGCGATGATCTGGTTGTAGCCGGTCCAGCCCTGGCCGATGTGGTCGCGGGTGGCGAGCGGGGCGTCGGCGTTGCCCGTGCCGGCGTAGAAGTACAGGTCACCGAGCGGGGTGCGGCCGACGACGTCACCGAGTCCGTCGCCGTTCATGTCCCCCATGCCGACCAGCTGGTCGAACATGTTCCACCCGCTGCCGACCTCGACCCGTCCGAGGAACGGGGAGTCGGCGTTGCCCGTGCCCGCGTACAGGTACAGGGTTCCGGCGTAGGTCCGCGCGAGCAGGTCGGGCCTGCCGTCCCCGGTCACGTCCCCGGGCGTGACGACCTTGCTGTAGATCTGCCAGCCCGTGCCGCTCCAGGTGGCGTAGCCCGTGCTGTCCGCGCCCCAGCTCTGGAACAGGGAGAGGGTGCCCGTCGACGACAGCGTGAGGACCTCCGGTCCTCCGGTGCCGTCGAGGTCGCCGGGCGTGAGGATGTCCTTCTGCTTCTCCTCGTAGTCGCCCGTGTCGATGGTGTACGGGGTGAACTCGCCCGTCGTGCTGTGCCAGACGTAGGTGGCGCCGTCCTGCAGCCGCACCAGCGTGTCGGAGAAGCCGTCGGCGTCCACGTCGAAGCGGGGCGCGGGGGCCGCGGCGGCGAGCGCCCGCGGTGCCTGCTTCGCCTTCGGCGTGGCACGGTCCAGCCGTGGCAGTTCGGACTTGGGAACCGTCACGTCGACGGCCGGCGACGGCTTGTCGGCGGCGGCGGCCGGCGTGCTCAGCAGCATGCCCGCGGCCACCGCGAGAGCGGTGCAGCCGAGCAGACGGGAACGCCGCGTTCTCTTGACGGTACGTGAAATGGACAAAGGCCCCCCACAGGTGAAGTCGAAGAATCGGCGCGGTGAAGGAAATGCGACCGTCGCCGATGATCACCGGATTGTATGTGACACCTGTGACAGTTGAGGCCTGGATTTCGCACACCAGTCGGACACGGTCGCGCGTCGGCCGGTTCCGGAGGTCCGCCGGCGTCAGACCTCCCCTCCCGCGGCGGCCTGGGCGGGAGTCGGCACCGGGCGGCGCTCGTCGAACGGCACGAAGGGCAGCGGCGTCCGCTCCCCGAGGAAGACGCGCCGTACGACGCGCTCGGCCGCGCGCCCGTCGTCGAACGCGCAGAAGCGCCGGCGGAAGGCGTCCCGGCGCCCGGCCGTCTCCGCGCTGTCGTAGGCGCCCGAGGCGAGCAGCGTCAGCAGTTCCTCCTGTGTGGTGGCCACCGCTCCGGGCGGCTCCTCGGTCAGGTCGAAGTAGGTGCCGCGGACGGCGGAGTAGACCTCCCGGTCGGGGACGTAGCTGATGACCGGACGGTCCAGCACGGCGTAGTCGAACATCGCGGAGGAGTAGTCCGTGACGAGCGCGTCCGCGGCGAGGTACAGCTCCTCGACCCGGGGATGCGCGGTCACGTCGACGATCCGGCCCGTACGGCGGAGCCCGTCGACGTGCGGGGAACCGCCGTAGAAGTAGTGGCCGCGCACCAGCAGGGCCGTGCCGGGGCCGAGTTCCCGGGCGAACCGGGCCAGGTCCACGGGAGGCCGGAAGTCCGGCTGGTACTCACGGTGGGTCGGCATGTACAGGAACGCCTTCGTGCCGTCGGCCAGGCCCAGAGCCGTACGCGCCCGGCGCACGTCCTCGGCACCGGCGCGGGCGAGGACGTCGTTGCGCGGGTAGCCGGTCTCCAGCGTCGTGTAGAAGCACGGATAGGCCCGCTCCCACACCAGGGTCGAGTGCCGGTTGGAACTGATGCTGTAGTCCCAGCGGTCGCAGCGCCTGAGGAGCCGGGCGAAGTCCATGTGCGTGGACGCCGGGTACTTCCGCTGGTCCAGGCCCATGGTCTTCAGCGGAGTCCCGTGATGGGTCTGCACGTGGATCTGGCCCTTCCGCTTCACCACGGCGTCCGCGAAGTTCACGTTGTTCACCAGGTACCTGGCGCGTGCCACGACGGCCCAGTACTCCCGCGAACCGGCACGCACGTGGTCCACGCCCGCGGGCACCTCGGACACCGCGTCGGGACGGATCACCCACACACGGCGGATGTGCGGCGCGAGACGGGCCAGTTCGGCGTCGACGGCCGCGGGATTGCAGGACACGCCGCGGTTCCAGTACGCCGAGAAAACGGCCAGATTCTCGTCCAGCGGCATGCTCAGCCGGGCACGGTAGAACAAGCCCATCGCCTCCCGCCTGGACCGGTTCACGGCCGACCGGGCGTGTTTTCCGACCTGCTCTCCCGCTTTCGCCGCATGCCCGGCGCCCACCATCGCCGTGTACGCCCCGCGCTCCAGCATCAGGTACTTGCGGCCATGGTTTCCGGGCGGACGGGAGAAGCCCCTCGGCAGCCGGGCACGGTAGTCGGCCGCCGCCCGCCGGAAGAACTCCGCACGCGCATTCCGCGGCAGCCGGTCGGGGTGCTCCAGCACGATCAGATAATGGTCGATCATCTTCCGGAACAACGGCGCACGCCACTGGCCGAGTTCCTGGTGCGCGTCGAGAAAGGCGAACACGCGCCGGTACTGGTCGAAGATGTCGAAGTGCTTGCGGCTGACCGTCCTGAGGATGTTGCCGCCCTCCCGGCGCTGCCGGTAGTGGACGCAGACACGGTCCAGCAGGGCGATCCGCTCGGCGGTGATCAGGGAGCAGAACGTCCAGGGGGCGTCCTCGTAGTACCCCGGCGGGAAGACGAGCCCGGCCGCGGCGACGAACCCACGCCGGTAGGCCTTGTTCCAGACGATCTGCAGCAGGTCGAGCAGGTGCGGGTGCTCGGCCAGGGAGAAGACGTCCGAGCCGTCGTACGCGAGCAGGTCCGCCCGCTGGTTGCGCCTGACACCGCCGTCCCAGTAGGTGCGGGCGTAGTCGTAGACGAGGATGTCGGGGCCGCCGGTGGCGTCGATCCGGGCGGCCATCGCCGCCAGCGCACCGCCGGTCAGGGTGTCGTCACTGTCCAGGAACAGCACGTAGTCGCCCTGCGCCCTTTCCAGTCCGGCGTTGCGCGCGTTCCCCAGCCCCGCGTTCACCGCGAGGTGAATCACGCGCACGCGCGCATCACGGCCCGCGTATTCGTCGAGAATCGCTCCGGAGGCGTCCGGTGAGCAGTCGTCGACCGCGATGATCTCGAAATCCGCGTAGTCCTGTCCGAGTACGGAGTCCAGACACTCGGACAGGTAGCACTGCACTTTGTACACGGGCACGATGACGGAGAAAGTGGGCATTCTCTGCTACCTGTTCCGGGGGAGCCGGCCGTGGGCCTGCGGGCGCGGCAGCCGGACGGTCTGTGTCCTGCCGCCGAGAGCAATGTTCATGATGTCGGTTTCCCGGCCCGTATGTCCGGATTGCTTTTCGCGGACTTTCCCCGTACGCGATAGACGGAACCGCGATACGCGGAACACAGGGCAGCGCGGAGCACAGGGCGCGGAAGGCTTCTCACGCGTGCCGCCGGGGACGGCGGCCCGGCGGCCGGGTGCCCTGTCCGCAGCCTGGACGCGCTCCGCGGCGAACGGCGGCGTTCACGTAGATTGCCTGACGAGCGCAGACACCGGCGCGCGTCGACGCGAGAGGGCAGGCGGCACAGTGGCAGGGGCAAGGCAAGCCGTGGGCGAGGCCCGCAGGATCGTCGTCAAGGTCGGTTCCTCGTCGCTGACCACCGCGGCGGGCGGCCTGGACGCCGACCGCGTCGACGCGCTGGTCGACGTCCTCGCCAAGGCACGGGGCACCGACAAGGAGATCGTCCTCGTCTCCTCCGGCGCCATCGCCGCCGGCCTCGCCCCCCTCGGCCTGCGCCGCCGTCCGAGGGACCTGGCCCGGCAGCAGGCCGCCGCCAGCGTCGGCCAGGGCCTGCTGGTCGCCCGCTACACCGCCTCCTTCGCCCGCTACGGCGTCCGCGTCGGCCAGGTGCTGCTGACGTCCGACGACATGAGCCGCCGCTCCCAGCACCGCAACGCCTCCCGCACCCTCGACAAGCTCCTCGCGATGGGCGCCTTCCCCGTCGTCAACGAGAACGACACCGTCGCCACCGACGAGATCCGCTTCGGCGACAACGACCGGCTCGCCGCCCTCGTCGCCCACCTGGTCCGCGCCGACCTGCTGGTGCTGCTGTCCGACGTCGACGGCGTCTACGACGGCGACCCGAGCAGGCCCGGCACCTCGCGGATAGCCGAGGTGCGCGGCCCCGCCGACCTCGCGCACGTCGAGATCGGCAGCGCCGGCAAGGCAGGCGTCGGCACCGGCGGCATGGTCACCAAGGTCGAGGCGGCCCGGATCGCCGCAGCCGCCGGCATCCCCGTGGTGCTGACCAGCGCGGTCCACGCCGCCGACGCCCTGGCCGGCAAGGACACCGGCACCTACTTCCACGCCACCGGCAAGCGCTCCACCGACCGCCTGCTGTGGCTGCAGCACGCCTCCGCCCCGCGCGGCGCGCTCGTCCTCGACGACGGGGCGGTGCGCGCGGTCGTCGAGGGCCGCAAGTCACTGCTGCCGGCCGGGATCGCGGGCGTCGAGGGCGACTTCGCCGCGGGCGACCCCGTGGAGCTGAGGGACGGCGCGGGGCACGCGGTGGCCCGGGGCCTCGTCGGCTTCGACGCCAAGGAGATCCCCCGGCTGATCGGCCGCTCCACCCGGGAGCTGGCCCGCGAACTCGGTCCGGCGTACGAACGCGAGATCGTACACAGGGACGATCTGGTGATCCTGCACCCGTAATGGGCCGAAACGTCCTCGAATCGGCGGTGGACGTTCCGCAAAACCGCCACGGGATCTCCCGCGGCCTGCTCAACTTTCCTTCAGGGACGAGCCCGGCCGACCACCGGGCCCAGCCGTGTGCGAAGGAGGCCGTCGTGAGCGGAGTGCGCCCTGGGACGCCGGCGTCCCGCGGTGGTACCGGCTCCCCCCGGGGCGGTACCGGACCGCGCGCCGCCCGGAGCGGCGGGGCGGCCCGCGCCGGCGGCGAGGAACGCGCCCTGACGAGCGTCGCGGCCGGCGACCGGTTCCACGGCGAGGAACCGGCGCACACCCCGCGCCTGTGGCACGTCACCCTCAGCGTCTCCGGCGCCCGCGCCCCCCTCCCCGAGGTGCGCCGCGCCCTTGAGCAGCTCGCCCACGACCACCCCTTCCTGCTGACCAGCCGGTACGCCGACGACCACGCCGAGATCCGGTACTGGGAGGAGGCCCGCGACCTGCACGACGCCGCCGCCGTCGCCCTGCGCCTGTGGGGCGAGCACCGGCAGACCGCGGGACTGCCGCCCTGGGAGATCGTCGGCCTGGAGGTCATCGACCGGGCGACCTACCACCAGCGCATCGCCGCGGGCTACGGCCCGGCGCCTGCCACTCCGGTAGGGGTGCATCCGTTCTGAGGCCACCGCGAACCGCGACCGTCGATTGCGCAACCCCCACGGCGAGCAACCAGGTCCGCGAGAGCGGCGCCGGCTCGGGCGCAAAAGCGAGTCTCGCGCTGTGGGACGCCCCGGGAGCAGCCCCGTCCCGCCCACTACGCTTCCCCCATGACCACGCTCTCGCCCTACGACTCGATGTCCCCGGTCACCCGGGCCGCCTACCGGGCCAAGGCCGCCGCGGCCGACCTCGCGCCGCTGCCGCGGGCCACGAAGGACGACGCGCTGCTCGCCGTCGCCGACGCGCTGGAGGCTCGCACGAGCGAGATCGTCGAGGCCAACGCCCAGGACGTGGCCAAGGCCCGCGCCACGGGGACCTCCGAGGCCATGATCGACCGGCTGACCCTGACCCCGGAACGCATCCGCGCCATCGCCTCCGACGTGCGTGACGTCGTCGCGCTGCCCGACCCGGTCGGCGAGGTCGTGCGCGGCTCCACCCTCCCCAACGGCATCGACCTGCGCCAGGTCCGCGTCCCCCTCGGTGTGGTCGGCATCATCTATGAGGGCCGTCCCAACGTCACCGTCGACGCCGCCGCCCTGTGCCTGAAGTCCGGAAACGCCGTCCTGCTGCGCGGCTCCTCCTCCGCCTACCGGTCGAACACCGCCCTCGTCCAGGTGATCCGCGACGCCATCAGCGGGGCGTCGCACAGCGACTCCGGCAAGGGTGGCGGTGGGCGACGGGCGGGCAGAGGCGTACTGCCCGCCGACGCCGTCCAGCTCGTGCCCGGCGAGAGCCGCGACAGCGTGCGTGAGCTGATGCGCGCCCGCGGCCTGGTCGACGTGCTCATCCCGCGCGGCGGCGCCTCCCTGATCAACACGGTCGTCCAGGAGTCCACCGTCCCCGTCATCGAGACCGGCACCGGCAACTGCCACGTCTACGTCGACGCGCAGGCCGACCTCGACACGGCCGTCGACATCCTCGTCAACTCCAAGGCCCAGCGCGTCGGCGTCTGCAACGCCGCCGAGACCCTCCTGGTCCACCAGGACATCGCCGCCGAGTTCCTGCCCCGCGCCCTGGACGCCCTCGCCGAGGCCGGCGTCACCGTCCACGCCGACGAGCGCGTCATGGCCTACGCCGAGGACTCGAAGGTGAACGCCGTCGAGGCCACCCCGGAGGACTGGGAGACGGAGTACCTGTCGTACGACATCGCCGCCGCGGTCGTCGACTCCCTCGACAAGGCCGTCGAGCACATCCGGCTGTGGACCTCCGGCCACACCGAGGCCATCGTGACGACCTCGCAGCAGGCCGCCCGCCGTTTCACCCAGCTGGTCGACTCCACCACCGTCGCCGTGAACGCCTCCACCCGCTTCACCGACGGCGGCCAGTTCGGCTTCGGCGCCGAGATCGGCATCTCCACCCAGAAGCTGCACGCCCGGGGCCCGATGGGCCTGCCGGAGCTGACCAGCACCAAGTACATCGTCACCGGCGACGGGCACGTACGACGCTGAGAAGCCCCCCGGGGCGCGGGTGACCGGCACGCGCCCCGCCGGGCGCCACTGATCCGAACAGGGCATCTCACCCACCGGATGAATTTCCCCGCGGTCTGCCCAAATCGACCCCCCAGGTCTACTCTGGTCCCGTGCCGGAGGACGTGGGGGGTAGGCCGTTCCCTGACGGCTGGGAGCCCGACGACGATCACGACCGCGGGGTGTCGGACGAAGAGTTCGCCTCCGTGGTCCTCGACGAGGCCTTCGTACGGGCGGCCGCGGTGCACGAGCCGACCGCCGTCGAACGCCTCCTGGCCGCCGCCCAGGCCAGGGCCGAGGCCACCGAGGCCGAGGCGGCCCGCCGAGGCCGCTCCCGTGCCGAGCGCTACGACGACGGGTACGGCGATTTCGGCCATGATCCCGACCTCGACGACCCGGACGACGACCGGGACCTCCTCGACCGCCCCTACGGCGCACCGCCGGCCCACGGCAGGCAGGTCCGCTGGCACCGGCCGGTCGCCTGGATGCTCGCCCTGGTGATGGGCGTCGGCATGGTCGCGCTGGCCTTCGCGGCGGTCTACCGGGGCGCCTCCTCGGGGTCCGGCCCGCAGCAGGTGCCGCCGCCCGCCTCCATCGGCCCCGAGCCGGGAGGCGGGGCGGCCCCCTCGGCCTCCGCCGACTACTCCCAGCCACCCGTCCCGGTGATCCCGCGCAGCCCCTGACCTGCCGCTCCGGCCCGCCGAAGCTGTCCCGACCTGGCCTGTGCGACGGCGTTTACGAGACCCCTGCCGGACCTACCCTGAAGGTATGGCAGGGCGTGGCGACCCGCCCGGAGGGACGCCCGACGGCGTTCCCGGAGGCGGAGAGGACGAGTACCGATCCGTCGTCTTCGACGAGTCGTTCGTGCGCGCTGCCCGCCTCCAGGAGCTCTCCGCCCAGGAGCGCATGGCCGACCACGCGCCCGCCGTGCGGCGCCGCACGCCGCTGCGCCGCCGGGGCCTGTCCGGGCAGGTGCTGCTCCTCTTCGTGCTGATCACCCTCGCCTTCGGCACCGCGGTCTACATGGGCGTACGGCACCCGTACCAGAGCCCCGCCGCCCGGCAGCAGACCGAGCAGGCGCGGCTGACCGTCGTCCCGCTGGCCCCGCGCGGCGAGGTCCCCGGCGCCGACGACGCGGCGTACCTGTACGCGCGCAGCCCCGCCGCGCACTACGCGACCGGGGCGAAGGGCGTCCCGCTGCCGGGCGCGCGGAGCACCGCGCACTTCTCGGACGACCAGGTGACGAGCGCGCTGACCACCGCCAGGGACTACATCGTCCGCTCGGCCCTCGACCCGGCGGTCGTCAGCGGCGGCGAGGTCCGCTCGGTACGGGTGCTGCTCGACGCGGACCAGCTCGACCAGTTCGACGCGAGCTTCGCCCGTCCCGCCGCCGACGGACGGCACACGCCCACCGGGTGGCTGGTGCGCTTCGACCCCTCACGGGCCGCGCTGACCGGCGACGGGATCAGGGTGCGGGGCAGCCTGACGGTGGCGGAGAGCGACGCGTCCACCCTCGAGGTCACCGCCGACCACACCATGGTCTATCCGCTGCGGCCCGCCGGTGACCGGCAGGCCGAGGTGTCGCTGTTCACCGTCCGGCGCGAACTGCGCTTCCGCTTCGACCGGGACGACCTGCGCCTGCACCAGACCCAGCTCGTCGCCTCCTCGGTGCAGGCCGGTCCGCTGTCCTGCCCCGAGGACTCGGCGAACCACCTGCGCCCGCTGCTCGCCGGCCAGACCGCCGAGGCGGGCGGCCCCGCGGGCACCGACCCGTACCGCACCGGCGGCGCCCCGGCCCTGTGCGGCACCCTCGCGACGAGCGCCCAGCCGGCGGTGTGAGCCGCGCGGCGGGGCACCCGCTCGCGGAGGTCCCGGGCACGCCCGGGCGCCCGCACGGCCTCGCGGTCTCAGGCGCCGTCGCGCGGCGGACGGTCCTCCGGCGTCCCCGGACCGCCCGGCTCCCCGGAGCCGCCGGCGTCCTTCGGCGGCCGCGGCGAGGACGACGTGAAACCGCCGAAACCGCGCCGCATCCGGTCGCCGAGGTCCCCGGCGCCGCCGGCGATGTCGTTGACCAGCTTCATCAGCGGGTCCTTGGAGCCGCGCACGTGCGAGGCGTAACTGGACGCCGACTCGCGGAAGGAGTCCCGCACCGAGGTGTCCTTGTCCTCCTCGCGCCGCGGGTAGTGGCCGTCCATGATCCGCTGGTGATCGCGGGAGGCGGCCCACTTCTTCAGCTCGGCGGCCCGGACGGTGGTGAAGGGGTGGGAGCGCGGCAGCACGTTGAGGATCTTCAGCACCGAGTCGCGCAGGTCGCCGCCCGCCTCGTACTCCTCGGCCTGCTCCAGGAACGCGTCCACGTTCATCTCGTGCAGGTGGTTGCCGCCGGCGATCTTCATCAGGCCCCGCATGGACGCCTGCAGGTCCTGGCCGACCAGCAGCCCCGCGCGGTCGGCGGACAGCTCCGACTTGCGGAACCACTCGCGCAGCGCGGTCACGATCGCCATGATCGCCACGTTGCCCAGCGGGATCCAGGCGACCCGGACGGCCAGTGACGTCAGGAAGAGCAGGACCGTCCGGTAGACCGCGTGCCCGGACAGCGCGTGCCCGACCTCGTGCCCGACGACCGCCCGCATCTCCTCCTCGTCCAGCAGCTCGACCAGCCCCGTGGTGACGACGATGATCGGCTCGTCCAGGCCGATGCACATCGCGTTCGGCGTCGGGTCCTGGTTGACGTACATCGGCGGGACCTTCTCCAGGTCCAGGATGTAGCAGGCGTCGCGCAGCATGTCGTTCAGATGGGCGAACTGCCGGTCCGAGACGCGCACCGAGTCGGACAGGAACAGCAGCCGCAGGCTCCGCTCGGGCAGCAGACCGCTCAGGGCCTTGAACACCGTGTCGAAGCCGCTCAGCTTCCGCAGCGCCACCAGGGCACTGCGGTCGGCCGGATGCTCGTACGCACGTGAGGAGATCCCCGGGAAGCGCCTGCGCTGCCTGCCCGGCACCTTCCCGTGCCCGTTGTGCTGGTGGCCGTCGGACATGTCTTCCCCCATGTGCGTATGTGTGGCCTGTGTACGGGAAACGCCCTGTGCGAACCCTTGTGCGGGCCTTGTTTCCCTTGTGCTCCTTGCGGCCCTTTGCGGTCCTTCGGGACCCCCGGAGCCGGGCCCAGCCTAGGCGGAGATACCGTGGACGGGCAGTACAGCGAAGGAGTCACCGTCATGGAGCACACCCCCCGCACCGCCTGGCTCGCCGAGGCGGCGACAGCGGCAGAGCAGCAAGGGGCGGGCAATCTGCTCCGGGTCATCCTGATCGTGATGGTGCTGGGCTGTGTGCTGACCGCGTGGTTCCTGCTGCGGGGGTACAAGCGGAAGGACGACTGAGGCGAACGGAAGGTTCCCCGGCCCGGCCGCCGGGGAGGGACGGGGTCCGGGAGCGGCCCCAACGGCGGAGTCGGCGTGATCGCCCGCGGAGCGCCCGCATACGATGAGCCGACGTCCTTATCCCGCCCACACCTGATAGGTCTCGCCGAAGATGAGCTTCCACAGCACTGCTGCCCAGCTGGTCACTCTCGCCGCCGAGGGCGAGCACGGCGGCAACCACGAGAGCCTCAACCCCCTTCTCACCGGAGGCGCCGCGCTGTTCATCCTGCTGCTCCTGCTGTGGATCACCACCCGCTTCAACCGCGACCGCTGAGCCCGTAGGGGATCTGGGGCCGGGGCCGTGATGCCGGGCCGGTAGGGTCTGCACGCATGGGAGAGCAGGACATGCCTACCGGCCCGGCGTACGACACGGCGAGGGACACGCGGAACCGCTCGTTGCCCGTTCCGGGCAACGGCCCGGAGCGGTCGGGCCGGCGCCGCCTCGGCGTCATGGGCGGCACCTTCGACCCGATCCACCACGGGCACCTCGTCGCGGCCAGTGAGGTCGCCGCGCAGTTCGCGCTCGACGAGGTGGTGTTCGTCCCCACCGGCCAGCCCTGGCAGAAGAGCCACCGCACGGTCTCCGCCGCCGAGGACCGCTACCTGATGACGGTCGTCGCCACCGTCGAGAACCCGCAGTTCTCGGTCAGCCGCATCGACATCGACCGCGGCGGTCCCACCTACACCGTGGACACCCTGCGCGACCTGCGCGCGCTCAACCCGGACACGGACCTGTTCTTCATCACCGGCGCCGACGCCCTTGCCCAGATCCTCACCTGGCGGGACAGCGAGGAACTGTTCTCCCTCGCCCACTTCATCGGCGTCACCCGGCCGGGACACACCCTGACGGACGCCGGACTCCCCAAGGGCGGCGTCTCGCTCATCGAGGTCCCCGCCCTCGCCATCTCCTCCACCGACTGCCGGGCGAGAGTCGCCAAGGGCGCCCCCGTCTGGTATCTGGTGCCCGACGGAGTCGTGCGCTACATCGACAAGCGCCAGCTGTACCGCGGCGACTGAGCCGAGAGGGACACCGGTGAACGACCCATACGACGCGGGACACGGCGACGCGCACGCCGGCCAGTACGAACTCGCCGGCTACGACGAGTACGGCCGGCCGGTGTACCGCCAGGCGCGGTACGAGTCCCCGGACCTGCCCGGCCCGCAGCAGACGTACGACCCGTACGGGCAGCAGCAGGAGCAGTACGGACAGGAGCAGTACGGACAGCAGCAGTACGGGCAGCAGTACTGGCAGCAGTCGTACGGACAGCAGGACCCGTACGGCCAGGGCCACGTCCACGACCCGTACGCCGCCCAGGGCGGCCACGACACCGGGCAGCAGCCGCCCGCCCCCGACGGCTACGGCGACGACTACGGCTACGGCCACACCGCGCAGCCCTCGTACGACCCCTACGGGCAGACGGCGACGAGCGGCCGGCAGCCCCGCGTCGCCGAACAGACCGTCCACATCCCGCAGCAGGCCGGCCCGCCCGAGGAGCCGGCGACGGCGCCCGCCGGGCAGGAGGAACCGGAACAGGACTACCGGACCGAGCAGTTCGCCTTCGTCGAGGAGCCGAGCGACGACTCCGAGGACGTCATCGACTGGATGAAGTTCACGGAGAACCGCACCGAGCGCCGCGAGGAGGCCCGGCGCCGCGCACGCTCGCGCGTCGTCGCCCTGGTCGTCGTCCTCGCCCTGGTCGTGACCGGCGGCGTCGGCTACCTCTGGTACGCCGGAAAGCTGCCCGGCACGTCCTCCTCCGGTGACGAGAAGGGCGGCACGGCGGCGGCCGGCGCCCAGAAACGCGACGTGATCGCCGTCCACCTGCACGACACCGCGGGCGGCGGCACCTCCACGGCACTGCTCGTGAACAACACCACCACCGGGCAGGGCACCGCGGTGCTGATCCCCAACTCCCTGGCCCTGACCGGCGACGACGGCACCACCACCACGCTCGCCGCGTCCGTGGACGACGACGGCCCCGACGCCACCCGCACCGCGCTCGACACGGTCCTCGGCACCGACATCGAGGGGACCTGGCGGCTGGACACCCCCTTCCTGCAGATCCTGGTGGACCTCGTCGGCAACATCGAGGTCGACACCGACACCGACGTCCCCGACCCGGCCGCCGAGGACAAGGGCGCCGCCCCCCTCGTGCGCAAGGGGCAGAAGCAGACCCTCAGCGGCAAGACGGCCGTCGCCTACGCCACCCACCGCGGCCCCGGCGAGTCCGCCGACGCCGAGCTGAAGCGCTTCGGGCAGGTCCTGCAGGGCGTGCTGCGCAAGATGTCCTCCGACCCGCAGGCGGCGACGGTCACGATCCAGACGCTCGGCCTGGTCCTCGACCCGCCGCTGACCGAGGAGGACCTCGGCTCCTTCCTCGCCGGGCTCTCCGAGCGCGCCAAGGGCGGGGACTTCCGCACCACGGCACTGCCCGTCGGCGCCGACGGGCGGCTCGGCGCCGGCACCGGCGACAAGGTCGTCAAGGAGGTCCTCGGCGGCACCGCCAAGAGCCCCGACAAGGACGCGGCCGTCAGCGTCTCGGTGCGCAACGCCACCGGCGTCGAGGACCGCGCCGGCAAGGCCCGCGTCACCCTCCTCAACGGCGGCTTCACCTTCCTGGAGGGCGGCACCGCCACCGGCACCCGGTCCACCTCGCAGGTGCTGTACGCGGACGCCGCCCGCAAGGAGGACGCCGTCCAGGTCGCCAGGACCCTCGGTCTGCCCGACGGCTCCGTCGCCCAGGGCGAGGTCGCGGCGAACGCGACCGTCTCGGTGGTCCTCGGCCGGGACTACGAGCCGGCGACGTAGGGGGCACCGGCGTCATCCCGTGGGGCACCGTCGGCGGTCGTGAGACCCTTGAGGTCAACCGACCGCCGACCCGAAAGCCAGGCAGTGACCGCGACCGACCGCTCCATCGAACTCATCAACACCGCCGCGCAGGCGGCAGCCGACAAGCTCGCGCACGACATCATCGCCTACGACGTCAGCGACGTGCTGTCGATCACGGATGCCTTCCTGCTGGCCTCCGCACCCAACGACCGCCAGGTCAAGTCGATCGTCGACGAGATCGAGGAGCGGCTGAACAAGGAACTCGGCGCCAAGCCGGTCCGCCGCGAGGGCGACCGCGACGCGCGCTGGATCCTGCTCGACTACGTCGACATCGTCGTCCACGTCCAGCACAGCGAGGAGCGCGTCTTCTACGCCCTGGAGCGGCTGTGGAAGGACTGCCCCGAGCTGGAGCTGCCCGCCGACGCCAAGGAGACCCGCGGCAAGGCGGAGGAGCACGCCAGGCTCCAGGCCGCCGAGGAGGCGACGGAGACCGACGGGGACTGGCGATGAGCGCCACCGGTGAGGTGACCTCCGGGAAGCAGGGCCGCGGCAGGCGCATCATCCTGTGGCGGCACGGCCAGACCGCGTGGAACGTGGAGCGCCGCTTCCAGGGCTCCACGGACGTCGGTCTCACCGAGACCGGCGTCGCCCAGGCCCGCCGCGCAGCCCGGCTGCTGGTGGGCCTGGGACCCGACGCGATCGTCGCCTCCGACCTCAGTCGCGCCGCGGACACGGCCGCCGAGCTGGCCGCGCTCACCGGCCTGTCGGTGACGCTGGAGGAGGGCCTGCGGGAGACCTACGCGGGCGTCTGGCAGGGCCTGACGCACGAGGAGATCATCGCCAGGCACGGCGAGGAGTACGCGGCGTGGAAGCGCGGCGAGCCGGTCCGCCGCGGCGGCGGCGAGCTGGAGACCGAGGTGGCCGACCGGGCCGCCCCCGTGGTGCTCCGGCACGCCGAGAAGCTCCCCGAGGACGGCACCCTCGTCGTGGTCAGCCACGGCGGCACCATCCGCACCACCATCGGCCGCCTCCTCGGTCTGGAGCCGCACACCTGGGAGAGCCTGGGCGGCCTGACCAACTGCTGCTGGTCCGTCCTGGGCGAGGGCGCCCGCGGCTGGCGTCTGCTCGAGCACAACGCCGGCACCCTGCCGGAACCGGTGCTCGGCGACGACGACTGAGCCGCCCGCGACCCGGTCCGGACCCCGGATTTCACTTTTCGGCAGGTCGCAGGCTAAAGTTCTTCTTGTTCGCCCCGCCGAGCGGGGCGAAACACCACACGGCCAGGCCGGGTGGCAGCAAGGGGCTATAGCTCAGTTGGTAGAGCGCCTGCATGGCATGCAGGAGGTCAGGAGTTCAATTCTCCTTAGCTCCACAGCCCACGGAAGAATCCCGTCCCCCTCGGGGGGCGGGATTCTTCGTTTCCTTCGCTTCTCCGCGCCCGAGCTCTCCGCGCCCGAGCGGCCGCACCCTCACCGGCCTACGTCCCGCGGGTCTCCGTGTCCGGACCGGTACCGAAGCGTCGCTGACCGTATTGGCCCGCTCGTGGCAGAATCAAACGGCCGGAAGGGGACCGCGGCCCGACGGGAGGGAGTGGCGATGCCTGCGAGCATCCTCGAGGAGGTCGGTCACCTCCTCGGCGGAGCGGTGACACGGAGCACGGCCACCCGCCTCGGCTGCCCTTCCTGCGGTTCGGCGCACGTCGCCCAGGTCCTCGGCGACAACGGAGGCGTCTCCTACGTGTGCACGGCCTGCGGCCACAGCTGGAGCTGACCGATGGGTGCACACAGGCGGAAGTGCGACTGGTGCGGCAGCGGCACCCCGATCGTCAGGGACATGGAGCCGGTCAACCCGGACTACCAGTACTGGTGCGAGGAGTGCGCGCGGGCGCTGATCATAAAGGGCGACCCGATCGAGACGTACCGCGAACTCGAGGGCGAGCCGATCTACGGCCGGCTCCTGGAGGAGCACTGCACGCTCAAGCGGTTCTACTCCTTCGTGGCGGCGTGACCGGCGTGGCGGCGTGACGACCGGGGCGCTGTAACGAGCGCCACAAGAGGGCAAAACGGGCAGATCGGAAACGATTTGGTGTTGGACCCGGTGGACCGTGTAATGTTGGCGTCGCCGCCGGGGAAACCGGGCGGAAAGCAGGAACAAGGGGCTATAGCTCAGTTGGTAGAGCGCCTGCATGGCATGCAGGAGGTCAGGAGTTCAATTCTCCTTAGCTCCACAGAGAAACCCCCCGGATCACCGATCCGGGGGGTTCGTTCATGTGCGGGACGTGCCCCGGGGATCCCGGTGGTTCCCTGCGGCCCCGGAGCCCGTCGCGGCCCGATCGGCGTCTGCGGTACCCTGACGCCATGCGTGCCGTACGCCTTCTGCTTAGCGAGCCGCGCTGATCAGTCCCGGCCCCGGTCACAGTCCGGTGGCCGGAATCGGCGCGGCGTCCCCTCCTGTGCGAGGGGATTTTTCATTTCCCGGCACCCGCAGCCGCTGGTCTTGAATGTCGCAGCCGCTGGCAGAGACGATCGATGGAGCTTTGAGGATCATGAGCGAGACGAACCCCGCGGCGACCGCCCCCGTGACGGCGGACGCCGCGCCGCACCGCTACACGGCCGCCATGGCCGCCGAGATCGAGGCACGCTGGCAGGACTTCTGGGACGCCGAGGGGACGTACGCCGCGCCGAACCCCAAGGGCGACCTGGCGGGCGACCCGGAGCTGGTCGCCAAGCCCAAGAAGTTCATCATGGACATGTTCCCGTATCCCTCCGGTGCGGGTCTGCACGTCGGCCACCCCCTGGGGTACATCGCCACCGACGTCTACGCCCGCTTCCAGCGGATGACCGGCCACAACGTCCTGCACACCCTGGGCTTCGACGCCTTCGGCCTGCCCGCCGAGCAGTACGCCGTGCAGACCGGCACGCACCCGCGCGTGTCCACCGAGGCCAACATGGAGAACATGAAGTCCCAGCTGCGCCGGCTGGGCCTGGGCCACGACAAGCGCCGGTCGTTCGCCACGATCGACCCCGAGTACTACAAGTGGACCCAGTGGATCTTCCTGCAGATCTTCAACTCCTGGTACGACGAGGAGGCGAAGAAGGCCCGCCCCATCGCCGAGCTGGTCGAGCAGTTCGCCTCCGGTGAGCGCGCCGTACCCGGCGGCCGCTCCTGGGACGAGCTGACCGAGGCCGAGCGCGCCGACGTCCTGGGCGAGTACCGCCTGGCCTACGCCTCCGACGCGCCCGTCAACTGGTGCCCCGGCCTGGGCACCGTGCTGGCCAACGAGGAGGTCACCGCCGACGGCCGCTCCGAGCGCGGCAACTTCCCCGTCTTCAAGTCCAAGCTGCGCCAGTGGAACATGCGCATCACCGCCTACGCCGACCGGCTGCTGGACGACCTGGACGAGCTGGACTGGCCCGAGGCCATCAAGCTGCAGCAGCGCAACTGGATCGGCCGCTCCGAGGGCGCCCGCGTCGACTTCCCCATCGACGGCGAGCGCATCACCGTCTTCACCACCCGCCCCGACACCCTGTTCGGCGCGACCTACATGGTGCTGGCGCCCGAGCACCCGCTGGTCGAGAAGTTCACCCCGGCGGCCTGGCCCGAGGGCACCCACGAGGTGTGGACCGGCGGTCACGCGACCCCGACCGAGGCCGTCGCCGCCTACCGCGCGCAGGCCGCCGCCAAGTCCGACGTCGAGCGGCAGGCGGAGGCCAAGGACAAGACCGGCGTCTTCATCGGCGCCTACGCCACCAACCCGGTCAACGGCGAGCAGGTGCCGGTCTTCATCGCCGACTACGTCCTGATGGGCTACGGCACCGGCGCGATCATGGCCGTGCCGGCGCACGACAGCCGTGACTTCGCGTTCGCCCGCGCCTTCGAGCTGCCGGTCCGCTGCGTCGTCGAGCCGACCGACGGCCGGGGCACGGACCCCTCGACGTGGGAGGACGCCTTCGGCTCGCACGACGCGAAGATCGTCAACTCCTCGGGCGAGGACGTCACCCTGGACGGCCTGGGCGTCGTCGAGGCCAAGGCACGCATCACCGAGTGGCTGGAGCGCACCGGCGCCGGCGAGGGCACCGTCAACTTCCGCCTGCGCGACTGGCTGTTCAGCCGTCAGCGCTACTGGGGCGAGCCCTTCCCGATCGTCTACGACGAGGACGGCGTCGCCCACGCCCTGCCCGAGTCGATGCTGCCGCTGGAGCTGCCCGAGGTCGAGGACTACTCCCCGCGCACCTTCGACCCGGACGACGCCGACACGCAGCCCGAGACGCCGCTGTCGCGCAACGAGGACTGGGTCAACGTCACCCTGGACCTGGGCGACGGCCCGAAGACGTACCGGCGCGAGACCAACACCATGCCCAACTGGGCCGGCTCCTGCTGGTACGAGCTGCGCTACCTGGACCCGCACAACGGCGAGCGGCTGGTCGACCCGGAGATCGAGCAGTACTGGATGGGCCCGCGCGAGGGCCTGCCGCACGGCGGCGTCGACCTGTACGTCGGCGGCGCCGAGCACGCCGTGCTGCACCTGCTGTACGCCCGCTTCTGGTCCAAGGTCCTGTTCGACCTGGGACACGTCTCCTCGGCCGAGCCGTTCCACAAGCTGTTCAACCAGGGCATGATCCAGGCCTACGTCTACCGCGACAGCCGCGGCATCGCCGTGCCGGCCGCCGAGGTCGAGGAGCGCGACGGCGCCTACTGGTACCAGGGCGAGAAGGTCTCCCGGCTGCTGGGCAAGATGGGCAAGTCCCTGAAGAACGCCGTCACCCCGGACGAGATCTGCGCCGAGTACGGCGCCGACACGCTGCGCCTGTACGAGATGGCGATGGGCCCGCTGGACGTCTCCCGGCCGTGGGACACGCGCGCGGTGGTGGGCCAGTTCCGGCTGCTGCAGCGGCTGTGGCGCAACATCGTCGACGAGAGCACCGGCGAGGTGACGGTCACCGACGCCGAGCCCGACGAGGAGACGCTGCGCGCGCTGCACAAGGCGATCGACGGGGTCCGCGGCGACCTGGAGGGCATGCGGTTCAACACCGCCATCGCCAAGATCACCGAGCTGAACAACCACCTGACCAAGACGGGCGGCCCGGTGCCGCGCTCGGTCGCCGAACCGCTGGTGCTGATGGTCGCGCCGCTGGCCCCGCACATCGCCGAGGAGCTGTGGCGCAGGCTGGGGCACACCGAGTCGGTCGTCCACCGGGACTTCCCGGTCGCCGACCCGGCGTACGTGGTGGACGAGACGGTCACCTGCGTGGTGCAGATCAAGGGCAAGGTCAAGGCGCGGCTGGAGGTCGCCCCGGCCATCTCCGACGAGGAGCTGGAGAAGGCGGCGCTGGCCGACGAGAAGGTCGTGGCCGCGCTGGACGGGGCCGGGATCCGCAAGGTGATCGTGCGGGCGCCGAAGCTGGTGAACATCGTCCCGGCGTGACCGGCCGGTCACGCCGCCGGGGCCGACGGCCCCGGGCGGTCGCTTCGGGGTAGTCCCTTACGGGCAGGTTCGGGGTTCGGTCGGAACCCTGGGCCTGCCCGCTGCGTTTACCGTGGAAGAGCGGTGCGGCGGGTACCGCGGCCTGCCGGCGGGCGGGCCGGCGGGACGGTTCTTCGAGGAGGAGCTTCGTGGAAGCAGTGTTCGCAGTCTTCGCCCTGCTTTTCGTACTCGCCGTCGTGCTGGGCGTCTACGCCACGGTGAAGGCGGTCGGCGCCGCCAAGCGCAGCGCGGACCGCCACATCACCCAGGCCCGACGCACGGTCGAGGACCACACACTGCGGGCCAAGGCCCTCGTCCAGGCGGGACCGGCGGCGGAGCTCGCGCAGCTGCGGCTCACACTGCGCACGTCGATGCGGGCCACGCAGGACGCGCTGCACGCGGGCGTGGCCGAGGACGAGTCCCTCAAGGAGTCCCTCGCCCTCTTCGAGCGGCTCAGCGCGCACGGCTTCGAGCTCGACGGCGAGCTCAGGCGCCTGGAGTCCGAGCCCGACCGCGCGACGCTGGCCGAGCGCCTGCCCGCGCTGCGGGAACGCACGGAGCGCATCACCCGGTCCGCGGAGTCCCTGCGCTGGGCGGCCCGCGACCGCGCCCGCCGCTTCGCCGACGACGACCTGGACTCGCTCAGCGCGCAGATCGACGTCGAGGCCGGCGCCCTGCGGCACTGGACGGAGACCGAGCCCGCCGCGGCACCGCCCTCCTGGCCCGGGACCCCGGCCGCCGACGCCCCGGCCGCCGGGCGGCAGACCTGGCCGGAAGCCCCCGGACAGGCCGAGGCCCGGGAAGCGGCGGGGCACGGCGAGGCACGGGAGCCCGCGCGGCCCGCCATCACCCCGCCCGGCCCGCGACCGGTGTACCCCTGGCAGAAGAAGGCCCGGCCGGAGAACACGACCTGACGGGGACGCCCGCCACCGCGCCGGTGCCGCCCGGTCGTCGGGGCCGGTCTGCCGTACGGGCGCTACGGCAGGTAACCTCCAGCTCATGTCCCGCCATGTCGCGATCGTCACGGATTCAACGGCCTACCTCCCGGCCCGGACGATGGAACGGCACGGCATCACCGCGGTACCCCTGACGGTGGTCCTGGGCGACCGGGCCCTGGAGGAGGGTACCGAGATCTCGACCCGCTCCCTGGCCCAGGCCCTGCAGAAGCGCCGCCCGGTCACCACCTCGCGCCCCAGCCCCGCGCTCTTCGCCGAGACCTACCGGAAGATCGCCGAGTCGGGCGCCGACGCCATCGTCTCCCTCCACCTGTCCGCCGAGCTCTCGGGCACCTATGATGCCGCGGTCGTCGCCGCGCGCGAGGCGCCGGTACCGGTGCGGGTCGTGGACACCGGGATGATCGCGATGGCCCTCGGCTTCTGCGCGCTCTCCGCGGCCGAGGCGGCGGAGACGGGCGGCACGGCGGACGAGGCCGTCGCGGCGGCGGAGAAACGGGCCGCCGCCACGTCCGCCTACTTCTACGTCGACACCCTCGACTATCTGCGCAGGGGCGGCCGGATCGGGGCGGCACGGGCCCTGCTCGGTTCCGCGCTCGCGGTGAAGCCCCTGCTCCAGCTGAGCGGCGGCCGGATCGAGCCGCTGGAGAAGGTGCGTACGGCGTCGAAGGCGATCGCCCGGCTGGAGGAGATCGCCGCGGACCGGGCGGGCGGCGCCGAGGTCGACATCGCCGTGCACCACCTCGCCGCCCCCGACCGGGCGTCGGCCCTGGCGGAGCGGCTGCGGGACAGGGTCCCGGCCCTGGCCGACCTGCACGTGAGCGAGGTCGGTGCGGTGATCGGCGCGCACACGGGGCCGGGGCTGCTGGGAGTCGTGGTCTCGCCCCGGTAGGCGGCGGGGCGGGGCGGTCGAGGACGCCTGGCCGTCCTCGTTCGTCCCTGAGGGTGACGGGGATATCCACAATCCGGTGACGGTCCACGGGAATCGACCATGATCAGCGCGGTCGGGGCGAGGTGGCCGATCCTCGGCGCATGGCTCTTCGACCACACTCCCGCACAGCGGCCGCGAGCAGCGGGCCGGGCCGTGGACCGGCGTCCGACGGCCGCGTCGGCCGTCCCCGCCACCGGTCACCCGCACGTGGCCGGGCCCGGCACCGTCACGCGCCCGCGGAGGAGCTGCGAAGGCGCGCGGAGGTCCTCTTCGGCGAACCCCCCGAGACGCGGCGAGGACCGGGGACGGGGCCGCCCGGTGGGACGAGGCCGCCCGGCGGTACGGGCGACGACCTCGGCCGCCCGGTCGGCCCCGGCGGTCCCGTCGGCCGGGGGATTCCCGGCGCAGGAGACCCGGAAGACTTCGGCAGCCCAGGGGGCATCGACGGCCCGGGCGGCCTCGGTGGGGCGGGTGGCGTCAGCGGCCCGGGCGGCTCGGGCGGTCCGGGTGGCCCTGGTGATCCGAGCGGCGTCGGTGGCGCCGTCGGCCCGGCCGGTCCCGTCGGGCACGGCGATGCCGCCGCTTCCGGGCCTTGGGTGCCGCACTGGCGGGAGAGGGCCGGGGCGGCGCTGCGGGAGCGCATGCCGGTGTGGTTGCAGAACCGGTGCGGGATGGAGCGGCGGAGCGCGCTCGCGCTCACCGTGCTGCTGGCCGTCGCCGCGGTCTTCGCCGTGCAGCACTTCTGGACCGGCCGCACCGAGACGGTCGCGGCGCCCGAAGTGGTACGAGCGGCCGCGGCCCACGGCACGGAGGAACAGGGCGACGGGGCGCCGGCCGGCGAGGGCGGGAGCACCGGGACACCGCGGTCCGCGGCGACGGCCTCGGCCGGTCCCGAGATCGTCGTGGACGTCGGAGGGAAGGTCCGTGATCCGGGAATCCACCGCCTGCCCGCGGGTTCCCGGGTCGACGACGCCCTGCGGGCGGCCGGAGGAGTGCGGCCGGGCACGAAGACGGACGGACTGAACCGGGCACGCTTCCTCGTCGACGGCGAGCAGGTGATCGTCGGCGCACCCGCACCTGCCTCCGGCACGGGCACCGGTACCGCCCCGGCCGGTCCGGCCGGGGCGGTACCGGGCGGGGGCCCCGCGGCGCCGGTCTCCCTCAGCACGGCGACCGTGGACCAGCTCGACACACTGCCGGGCGTCGGACCCGTCATGGCCCGGCGCATCGTCGACTACCGCACACAGCACGGCGGTTTCCGGTCGGTCGACGAGCTGCGTGAGGTCAATGGCATCGGCGAGCGCCGCTTCGCCGATCTGCGCGACCTCGTCCGGCCATGACCCCGGTCACCCGCGCCGGTGCGGCCGCGGACGGGCGCACCGCGGACGGGTCCGCCCTCACCGGCGGTACGGCCGCCGCCAGGGCCCCCGTGCACGCCGCGTCCGGGCACCGGCTCGGTGCCGCCCACCCCCGGCAGGAAGGGCCCACGGACCTGCGGCTGGTGCCGCCCGCGCTGGCGGCCTGGGCGACGGCGGCGCTGATGCTGGACGCGGCGCCGGAGTGGGCCGCCGGTGTGGTCCTCGTCTGCTCGGTGACGGCCGGCGCGCTGCTGGCGGGGAGGCGGTGGCGCACCGGACGCGGGTGGGCCCCCGTGTCGGCCGCCGCCGTGCTCCTGTGCGTGGCCGCGTCCGCCGCCTCGGCCGCGCTGCACGGAGCGGACCTGCGGCGCGGCCCCGTGCCCGCACTGGCCCGGGAGTACGCCACCGTGACCGCCGAGGTGGAGATCACCGCGGACCCCGGACTCACCCGCCCCCGCGTCCGAGGGGACCGCGCGGCGCCGCCGGCCGTGGTGATCGAGGCAGAAGTACGCCGGATCGAGGAGGCGGACGGGAAGACCGTCGCGACCCGGGCGCCGGTGCTGATGCTCGTCGATGTCGACGAGGCCGTCGGTGCCAGCGCGGCACCGGGCGAGGTGCCCGCCTCCACCCCCGCGCCCGAAGACCCCCGGGCCTCCGGCGGCCGGCCGGGTGCCGAGTCCTGGCTCGCCCTTCTGCCGACCACACGCCTGCGCGTCGTCGCGCGGACGGCCCCGCCGAGAACGAGCGGGGACCGGGTCACCGCCGTGCTGCGGGTGCGCGGCCGGCAGGCACCGGAGGTGGTGGCCGGGCCGTCCGGGCCGCAGCGGCTGGCCGGACGGTTGCGCGCCGGTCTCCGGGAGGCCACCGACGGACTGCCGGCCGACGCGCGGGCGCTGCTGCCGGGCCTCGTCGTCGGCGACACCTCCCGCATCACCCCGGAGCTGGACGAGGCGTTCAAGGAGACCGACCTCGCACACACCTTGGCCGTGTCCGGAGCCAACTTCACCATCCTGCTCGCCCTGCTGCTCGGACCGCCAGGGCTGGCCCAGCACAGCGAACGCCGGGGAATCGCACCCCGCCTCGGCATCTCCCTGCGCACGACCGCACTGCTGGGCGGGGCGCTCGCGCTCGGCTTCGTCGTCGTGTGCCGGCCCGATCCGAGCGTGCTGCGCGCCGCCGCCTGCGGGGGTGTAGCGCTGCTCGCCCTGGCCACCGGACGCCGCAGATCCCTGATCCCGGCACTGTCGACGGCCGTCCTGCTCCTGGTGCTGTACGACCCGTGGCTGGCCCGCAGCTACGGCTTCCTGCTCTCCGTGCTGGCCACCGGCGCCCTGCTCACCCTCGCGCCACGGTGGAGCAAGGTGCTGAGCCGGCGCGGGGTGCCGCCCCGGCTCGCCGAGGCGCTGGCCGCCGCCGGGGCGGCGCAGGCCGTGTGCTCACCGGTCGTCGCCGTGCTGTCGGCACGGGTGAGCCTGGTGGCGGTGCCGTGCAACCTGCTCGCGGAGTTCGCCGTGGCGCCCGCCACCGTGCTGGGCTTCGCGGCCCTGGCGACGGCACCCCTGGCGATGCCGGCGGCCAAGGCGTTCGCCTGGTGCGCGAGCTGGCCGGCCGGGTGGATCGCGGGCATCGCCCGCACCGGGGCCGCGCTGCCCGGCGCGGGGGTGGACTGGCCGGGCAGCTGGACGGGCGCGGCACTCCTCGCCCTCACCACGCTGGGCCTGCTGCTCGTCGGCCGGCGGCTGCTGGGACACCCCTGGTGGTGCGGAGTCTGTGCGCTGCTGCTGGTGCTGGTGGTGGTGCAGCCGGGGCCGCTGCCGAGACTGGTCACGGGCTGGCCGCCGCCGGACTGGCGGATGGCGGTGTGCCGCGCGTTCCCTGTTGAATCAGCGTGTTGAAGCTGATCTGACAGGGTGGCTCCGTGAACAAGTGGCGTGTTTTTTGGGTACCGACGAAGACGGTGATGGG